>NZ_JBFTOQ010000017.1:0-157602 GCF_056398045.1 Cupriavidus sp. 05L411
TATCTCGCGCACCCCCGTGCCTCGCCTTGCTAATACCCTGATTTCCACTGCTTGCTCCTGTGTCAGCATCGGCGGCAAATCCGCCATCCTCCATCAGGTGGGTCAGTTTTACTTCGGCGGGGTGGGTCATTTTTACATCGGCGCTAACATGTGGCCGTTGGCTAGCGTAGCGGGTGTGACTTTTTGTTGCGGCTGGGTTCGGCTGCATGGCCCCACGATATACTCCGCTCGTTGCTGCAACCACAGCGGCCGGGTTTGACAGCCCGACGACAAAAAACGCTGTCAAACACGCTCGCAAAGGAGGCACTCCCATGCCCCAGTCTTCATTCGCCCATTCCGGGCAAATCGCATCCCCCAAGCTCCCCGTCATCCACCAGCGCCTGCGCGCCTCCCACCGGAGGGTGCTCGATGTATAACTACCCGCGCTACAACATCACCGCCCAACGCACGGGCCGCGATACCTTCCTGACCGCGCATGCCCCATCCGAAAGCCCGCTAAGCCTCGCTGCCGAAAAAACCGCGCAGCTCAATGCGTTGTTGTCTGTCGCTGTCGAGAACGCGGCGGGCGGCACTTTCTGCAACCTTGGTGAGGAAACCCAGGCCCATCTGCTTTCGCTGGTGGCCGTGCTTGCGCACGAGACGCTGGTGTTGAGCGAACTGGCCGCCGCGATGGATGAGCCGAAGGGCGAGATTGGCGACGGATGATGCCAGCGCGCTGCTGTGCTGCTGCTGTGCTGGTGGTCTTCGTGTCGGAGTGGCAGGTCAATACACGCCGCCGAGGCAAATGTCCGAATCCAGCTAGTTCCGCCTTCGCAACGGAGTAGCATGCTGGCTATGAAACTCGATCCGGATACCTGCTACAAGGCCGTGGCTTCGCACGACCGCCGCTTCGACGGGCGCTTCTTCGTGGGCGTGTCGTCCACCGGCGTCTACTGCCGGCCGATCTGCGCGGTGCGCACGCCCAAGCGGGAGAACTGCACCTTCTACGACAGCGCCGCCGCGGCCGAGAAGCAGGGCTTCCGGCCCTGCCTGCGCTGCCGGCCCGAGCTGGCGCCGGGACATGGGCTAGCCGACTTGTCGGGGCGCCTGGCCCAGGCCGCGGCCACGCTGATCGACGAGGGTTTCATGGTGGATGCCGGCGTGGCCGGGCTGGCCGCGCGCATCGGCATTACCGAGCGCCACCTGCGCCGGCTGTTCGATGCGCAGTTCGGCGTCTCGGTGCTGGAGTATGCGCAGACGCAGAGGCTGCTGCTGGCCAAGCGTCTGCTGACCGATACGGGGCTGACCGTGACCGACGTGGCGCACGCCGCTGGCTTTGGCAGCGTGCGGCGCTTCAACGATGTGCTCAAGACGCGCTACGGGCTGACGCCCATGGCTATGCGCAAGCGCGCCGCCGACAACGTGGCCGACGAGCTGGTGTTCGAGCTGGGCTACCGCCCGCCGATGGCGTGGGCCGCGTTCCTGCAATTCCTGGGCGTGCGCGCGGTGGATGGCATCGAGCAGCTTGGCGATGGCAGCTACGCGCGCACGCTGGCGATCGACAGCGGCGGCCGCATGCATGTGGGCTGGCTGCGGCTGGAGCATGTCGCGCGCCGCCATGTGATCAAGGTGACGTTGTCCGGCTCGCTGGCGCATGTGATTCCGCAAGCGCTGGGCCGCGTGCGGCGCTTGTGCGACCTGGGCTGCCGGCCCGATGTGGTCGATCAGCATCTGGGCCCGCTGGCTGCCGAAGCGCCCGGCATGCGCTTGCCGGGCGCGGTGGATGGCTTCGAGATCGCCGTGCGCGCGGTGGTGGGCCAGGTGATCTCGGTGAAGCACGCGCGCACGCTGCTGGCGCGGCTGGCCGAGCGCTACGGTTTGCCGCTGGCGCAGCCCACGCCGGTGCTGCGCGTGACGTTTCCCGGCGCGGCTGCGCTGGCTGGCGTGCCGCCCGAGGCCTTGCGTGAGATCGGCATCCCGCTGGGCAAGGGCCGGGCCATTCATGCTATCGCTGCCCGCGTGGCGGCGGGCGAGCTCAAGCTGGAGCCTAACGCTGCGCCGGAAGACACCATGGCGCGCCTGCGCGAGGTGGAAGGCGTGGGCGACTGGACCGCGCAATACGTGGCCATGCGCGCGCTGGGCTGGCCGGATGCCTTTCCTGGCACCGACTATGTCTTGCGCAAGGTGCTCGGCATCGCTACCGTGCGAGGCATGAACCAGCACGTTGCGCAGTGGGCGCCGTGGCGCGCCTACGCCGCCATCCACCTGTGGCGGCGCTACGAAGAAGGCAAGTCGGACAACTCGGAACGAGACGACAAGACAAGAGACACAACAAGGAATACACCATGATTGCCTACCGCATCGTCGCCAGCCCGTTGGGCGAAGTGCTGCTGCGCGTCGACGGCGCGCGCTTGAGCGGGCTGTTCTTCTCCGGGCAGAAGTACTACCCGGCGGCGGCCACGCCGGACACCAACGTGCCCGCCGCCGCGAAGCCTGTCTTCGAGCAGGCCGCCGATGAGCTGGCCGATTATTTCGCCGAGCGCCTGCAGGCCTTCACGGTCCCCATGGTGCTGGGCGGCAGCCCGTTCCAGCACGCGGTCTGGCAGGCACTGTGCGAGATCCCGTTCGGCGAGACCACGTCATATGGCGAACTGGGCGCCGGGCTGGGCCTCGCCCCCACCCATGCGCGCGCGATCGGCGGGGCGGTGGGGCGCAACCCTTTGTCGGTGATCGTGCCTTGCCATCGCGTGCTGGGCGCCAGCGGCGACCTCACCGGTTATGCCGGTGGCACCGACCGCAAGCGCGCGCTGCTCCGGCTTGAAGGCACGGCCGCAGCCATGGCACTGCCCATCCTGCGTCAGTCGGCGTTGGCGTTTTGAGCCAGCGGCATCGCGCCGCTGTGCTTGACCACCCGCGCCAGGCCGTCACGGGAGGTGAGACCGATGGCACGTTTGTTCGTGGCGATTGAGGTTCCGCCAGCGCTGGCGGCCGCGTTGCTGGCTCGCGTGCCGCGCGTGGCGGGCATCCGGGCGGCGGCGCCGCATCAGGTCCATCTCACGCTGCACTTCCTCGGTGAGCAGGACGACGCCACCGCGGCATGCATCGAGCAGGCGCTTGGGGGCGTCTGCGGCGCGGCCTTTGCGCTCACGGTGAAAGAGGCCGGCTATTTTCGCGGGCGGCGGGCGAGTGTGCTGTGGGCGGGCGTGGCGCCCAATGCGGCGCTGGACAGCCTGCATGCGCAGATGGCGCAGGCGCTTGCCGGATGCGAGGGCACAACGTTACCCGATGCTGGCTTGCAGCAGCGTGCGGGCTTCCACCCCCACATCACGCTGGCGCGCTGCGGGCCTGCCGTGGCGGATACCGCGCTGCAGGCATGGCGCGACGCGCAGGCCATGCTGGTGTGCGAGCCGTTCCCTGTGGCGCGCTTCATCCTGTATCAAAGCCACCTGCGCGCGGGCGGCGCGCAGCATGTATGCCGGCGTGCGTATGGGCTGGATCCGGCGCCAGGCTGATGCCGCCGGCAACGGCTGGCGTCATGCCAGGTTGCCCAGGCCAAGCGCTACCCCCAGCGCCAGCAACACCGAACCAATCGCCCGATCCAGCCAGCGCTGGCGCCGCAGCATGGCGGCGCGCAACGCGGGCGTGGAAAAGCAGCACGCAATCAAGCCAAACCAGGCCAGGTGCGCCAGCGACATGAACAGGCCATAGCCGAACTGCACGGCCAGCGGCGTTTGCGCATTCACCACCTGCGTATAGGTGCTGACCACGAACAACGTGGTCTTGGGATTGAGCGCATTAGTGAGAAAGCCCATCTTGAGCGCGCCGAGCGCTGTCAGCGCAGGTGTGCCCGCATCCGCACCGAGCGGCGGCGCATTCGGGTCCGGCGCGCG
This sequence comes from Cupriavidus sp. 05L411, assembly GCF_056398045.1. Classification (NCBI taxonomy): domain Bacteria; kingdom Pseudomonadati; phylum Pseudomonadota; class Betaproteobacteria; order Burkholderiales; family Burkholderiaceae; genus Cupriavidus; species Cupriavidus sp. 05L411. The sequence continues at coordinate 3,870 of NZ_JBFTOQ010000017.1, forward strand.
CTTGCGCAAAGTCTGGATGCCGATCCAGATCAGGTAGGCGGCGCCGAGCAGCTTCACCACCGTCAACAGGTTGTGCGCGTGCTCCATCAACAACGCCACGCCAAACATCGTGTAGAAAACGTGCACCTGTACGCCAAGGGCGATGCCGAGCGCGCACAGCAGCCCGGCCTTGCGGCCATGCACGAAGCTGTTGCGCATCACCATGGCGAAGTCGGGGCCCGGGCTGATCACGGCCAGCACGGTGATGGTGGCGACGGCCAGCAGTTCGGTGAGAGGGTGCATTTTGTACGAGGATCCTTGACCGGATAGAAATCGGGTTCCAGGCATTCTCTGCGTTGATATGTGGCACCACAATCGATTTATACTCGTGCAAATCCGTGAGAAAAACTGACACATCAAGGCGAGCATGCACTGGCTGGGCGGGATCCGTTTCTTCGAGGCCGCGGCGCGGCACCAGAGCTTCATGCGGGCTGCGGACGAACTGCACCTGACCCACGGCGCGGTCAGCCGCCAGATTCGCCAGCTGGAGGAAGCGCTCGGCGTGGCGCTGTTCGAGCGCCGCAACCGCGCCGTGTTCCTGACCGAGGCGGGGCACATCCTGCATGCCGCCGCCACGCAGTCGCTCGAAGTGCTGGGCGCGGCCGCGCAGCGCATCCGCGCGCATGCGCAGCCCAGGGCGCTGGTCTTGTCGTGCGAGCCGACCATCGCCATGCGCTGGCTGATTCCCCGCCTGCCGCGCTTTACCGAGGCGCATCCGGAGGTGACGCTGCACCTGATGGCCGCCGGTGGTCCGGTGGACTTCGCGCGCAGCGGCGTGGACCTGGCGCTGCGCCGCAACGATTTTCATGTGGGGCCGGAGCTGCATGCCCATGAAGTTGCCGAGGAATGGGTGGGCATGGTCTGCCGCGCCGGGGCCAGCGCCGGGGCGTCGTCCCACCGGCTGCACACGCGCTCTCGCCCGGATGCCTGGCAGCGCTGGGCCAAGGCCGCCGGCGGCGCGCAGCGCTTTGGCGCGGATGCCTGGTACGAGCATTTCTACCTGACCATCCAGGCCGCCGCGGCCGGGCTTGGCTGCGCGATCGCGTCGCGCCTGATGGTGGCCGACGAACTCGCCGACGGCCGCATCGCCGCGCCGCGCGGCTTCGTGCGCGACGGATCTTGCTATCAGTTGCTCTCGCCAGTGGCGTTCGAGCACGATGCGCGGCGTCGCGCGGTCAGGGACTGGCTGTGCCAGGAGGCGCAAGCATCGCTCGGCGCGGATCCGGGCCAGGTGGCCGCATCGCCACATCCAGCACGCGGGGCCAAGGGCGCGGCAAAACGTGCTGGGCGCAAAGACGGCAAATGAGGCGCGAACCCGCCCCGGCGGGCTACCCCACGGAAGTCTGGCTCAAGTTTTGCCACACTTCGCCGTTGTTCAAACAAGAGCTTGCGCAGCAGCAGGCGTCGCGCTTAACATGCGGCGCTAGCCGCTCGCCCCCGTCTGCATCCGGGTACGCGGGCAGCCCGAATTCCCCCGTCGCAAGCCAGTCTGGCGCGACGCAGGCCTCTCTCAGACGTTTGCGTGATTTTCATGAGTCTCCAAGATTCCCCGGAGCAATCCGAGCTTGACGCCGGCGCGTTGCCAGACGACCGCTATCGCCTTACCCATTCCTCGCAGATCGGCACCGTGCTGCGCGACCTCGCCTGGCAGAAGTGCATCCTGAACGTGCGCGCGCGTACCGCCCACGAGATGGTCACGTCCGTGCTGCATGTGGATCCGGCCAGCCGCACCTTTGTCTTCGACTGGTGCTCCACCGAGCCCGAGCGGCAGGCGCTGCTGGCTTCCAACGAGAATGCCTTCTCGGCATCGCTGCGCGGGGTGCCCGTGAACTTCATGATCGGCACGCCCGAGATCACCCAGTACAAGGGTGGCCCGGCATTTTCCGCGCCGTTCCCGGAGAAGCTCTATCACTTCCAGCGCCGCCGTCATTTCCGCGCACGCACGCTGGTCACCAAGGGCTACGTCTGCACCATCAAGATGAGCGACGGCACCGTGCTCAAGCTCGATATTGCCGATCTCTCGCTCTCGGGTGTCGGGTTGCGCTCCAAGACCGTGGACGCCACGCAGCTGCCGGTGGGCACCACCATCCCCGGCGTGCATCTGGATTTTGGTGCGCTGGGCAAGCTGGACCTGAGCCTGCAAGTGGTGGGGCACTGGCTGGCCGGGCGCGATGACAGCGCCATCCACCATTTCGGCTGTGCGTTCTCCAACCTTGACGGCCGCATGGAGAATTTCCTGCAGCGCCTGGTGTTTGCGCTGGAGCTTGCCAGCCGCGGCTAAGCGCATCTGGCCGCTGCTTGCGCTGTTTTCGCTCAACCCGCGCTGATGCGAATCCGGTTGCGGCCGGCCCGCTTGGCTTCGTAAAGCGCGCGGTCCGTGTGCGCCAACCATTCGTGGTGGCCCGCCATGCCGGCATCAAAGGCGGCCACGCCAAGGCTGGCGGTGTGGCCGCGCAGCGCGGCAATGCCCGCCCCGCAAGCCGCGCCCGGCTGCAGCGAGCGCGACAGACGCTCGGCCATTTCCACCGCCTGCGTCAGGCTCGCGCCACTGAGCAGCACGCCAAACTCCTCGCCGCCGTATCGTCCCACCAGGCATTGCCGCGCTTCACCGCGGCCAGCCGGGCCGTGCTGTGCGGCGTGCTGCACTACCAGCGCGGCAAAGGCCTTGAGCGCTTCGTCGCCGGCCAGGTGGCCGTGGGTGTCGTTGAGCTGCTTGAAATGGTCGATGTCGAGCATCACCAGGCTGGCGGTGCTGCGCCGCCCGGTCTTGCAGGCCTGGAACTCCGCGGCCAGCATGGCCTCCCAATAGCCCCGGTTGAGCACGCCGGTGAGGCCATCCAGGCGGCTGTTGGCCTCGATCGCCTTGCCGTGCGCGGCCAGGCGGCGGGAGATGCTGTAGGTGGTGCGCCCCAGCGCCAGCGGGTAGAGCACCAGCATCGGCAGGCTGGCGACGATGGTGGCGAGGTTGGCCTCCGGATGCCAGGCCGCGCCGAAGGCCACGATACCCGCCAGCACCCCCGCCAGGTGCCACCCCAGGCCATGCAGCAGCAGGCGTGTGCCGCCTGCCGCCACATTGTTCATGCTCATCATCGACAGGATCAGCACGCTCGGCAGCAGGTTGAATTTCATGGCTGCGGCCCAGATGCCACCGAGCACGGCATCGATCATCATGTTGTGGATTTCCGCCCGGAACGGCACCTCGCTGCGCCTTGAGCGCCAGGCAGCGGCGTGCGGCCAGACAAAGCCGTGCAGGAACACCAGCGCCAGCAGCCAGTGCGGCGCGCCCGCTTCCAGCATGGCCGCCGCCACCGCAAAGAACCCGATCGCCAGCCCGATGGCGCGCATGGCGTAGACCCGCCGGACAAAACGCATGCCCTTGCCTGCCAGCGGGTTAAGGGGGCTTTGCGCCATGAGTCTGCGGTTCCTTGTCGGTTTTGGTTTCAGGCGGCTCAGGCGGCGATCAGCTTGCCGATCGCCACTGCCGCTTCGCGCATCGGCGGCAGCAGGCGCGAGATCATCTCTGCTTCCGATACCTGCGCCGCGCGCACGCTGACGCTGATGCCCGCCATGACGCTGCCCGAGATGCCGCGCACCGGTACCGCGATGGCGCGCAGGCCGGGCTCCAGCTCTTCGTCGATCAGCACATAGTCCAGTTCGCGCGCATGCGCAAAGCTGGCCTCCAGCTCGGGCCGCGAGATCTTGGTCTGCAGCGTGCGCGGGCGCAGGTCGACGTGATCGAAGAAGTCTTCCAGCGCCGGCTCGGCCAGGTGGGCCAGCAGCATGCGGCCGATCGATGTGCAGTACGCCGGTAGCCGGCTGCCCATGCCGAGCGAATAAGTGAGCACCCGCTGCACCTCCGAGCGCACCAGGTAAAGGATGTCAGTGTCGTCCAGGATGGCCAGTGCCGAGGTCTGCTGGATGCGCGTGCTCAGCGCGTCGAGGATCGGCTGGGCCAGCGACACCAGCGAAGTCGACGAGAAATAGGCATGGCCCAGGTGCAGCACGCGCGGGCGCAGCGCGAACTGGCCGCCTTGCTGGCTGACGTAGCCAAGCTGCTCCAGCGTGTACAGGCAGCGCCGAACCGATGCGCGCGAGAGCTGGGTGCGCTGCGCCACCTGGGAAATGGTGAGCGGGCGCTTACGCTCGGAGAAGGCTTCGAGCACGCTCAAGCCGCGCGCTAGCGACAGCATGAAATTCGGGTCGCCGGCAAAACTGTTGAGAAGGTCGGCCTGGGGGCGGGCGACGCGGACAGTGGCGGCCGTTGCCTGGCCAGGGCTGCTGGGAATGGGGGCGTCCATGTGGGCGAGTGCGCGCGGGTTGTTCGATAATCGCGCATCTTAAACCGGCTGGGCGCCTCGGGCCAGCGCTTTTGTTGCGGCCGATCCCCATTTTGGTGCGGGGATCGGGTTGGCTGGTAAAAAAACGTCGCCGTCTCAAGGGCACGGCGACTGGAAGGGTGTGTCATCAAGACGGGGGTCTCAGCGACATGTCCAGCATAGGACGCGGCGGTTAGACATTAAATACAACTTCCGAGGGGATTCATGCCTCGCTATGTCTCAGCCGCCGGGCGCGCGTGACGCCTGGCGCCCCCCGCCGTGGCGAGGGGGGTAAAATCGCGCCTTTGATGCCGCCGCCGTCCCGGTCCGCCCCCGCCAAGCATCGCGTGGCGCCCCGGCCAGCGCCCGCAGCCCACCGCGCAGCCCCGAATTGAAGCCAGCCATGACCCATCAGCCCGAACTCTCCCCCGAAGCCGACGACCTGGACGCCGCCGGGGACAACGCAGAAAAGATCCAGGAGCCGCGCCTGTGGCGTGCCGACGGCTGGACTGCCCGCGTGATCAAGAACGAGGACGACGACGGCTGGGCCGTTGCCATGATCAAGGACGGCGAGCCCGAGCCCGCCCTGGTTGGCCCCTGGACCATGGGCCGCGACAAGAAGAACCCCAAGCCGCTGGACACCAACGCCTTTTCGACGCTGGTCAAGACGGCTTCCGAAGTGCTGCGCCGGCACGAGCAGCAACTGCACGCCATGCTGCACAAGAGCGTGATCGTCGACACGGACACGGCGCGTATCAGCGTGACGCTCGACATCGTGCCCGACGAAGACAATCCTTTCGCGGTGCTGCGCGCCACCGACGAACTCGGCGATGAACTGGCCCAGGTGCGCGTGTCGCCGGGCTTCAAGCTGAGCAAGGCCAGCGCCGCGGACTGGATCGAGAACGAGTACCGCAAGCCGCGTTGAGCGGCCAGCAGAAGGCTCACACAGCGCGGTTGAACAGCGCCGAGGCCGAGCTTGCCAGCGCCAGTTCCGCGGCGGCGGCAAGCAGCGCCGGGCCCAGCGCCTTCATGCGCTGCTCGGTCAGCCGGCTCAGCGGGCCCGCAATGCTGATCACGCCGATTGCCGGATAGCCCCCACGGCGCTGCACGGGGGCCGCCATGGCCGTCATAGCTGGCGCAAAGACTTCATTGATCGTGGCATAGCCGCGCTCCCGCGCCCGGTGGATGAAGCCCAGCAGGGCCTTGATGGTGGTGGGCGCATTAGGGCCGTACTGATTCGGCTGCCCGAACCCTTGCCGCGACACCAGCTCCAGGGCGCGTTCGTCCGTCATGGTCTGCATCCAGGCGTGCCCCGTCGCGCTGCACGAAAGAATCGTGTCCATGCCCATGTCGGGGTCATAGCGCAGTCCCCGCAGCGCGCCTTGCGCCTTGGCCACCCAGGTCAGGCGATCCCCATCGACAATGGCCAGGCGCACCAGCTCGCCCGACGTATCCGCCAGCCGGTCCAGCCTGGCCTGCGCGATGTCCACGATGCCGGACGTTGCTAGAAAGCCCAGCCCCATTCCCACCAGCTTGGTTGTCAGGATGTAGTCGCCGTGGTCCCGCATCTGGCGTACATAGCCCGCATTCTTGAGGTCGACCAGCAGGCGGTGGCACGCGCTGCGCGGGATGTCGAGATCGTCGGCGATGGCGGCGAGCGGCACGGCCTCGACCTGGGTGCAAAGGTATTCGAGGATGCCTAGTGTGCGTAGTACGCCTGACATGGCGAACTCCCTGCTGACGTCAATATAGTTCGTGACTATCCAATACGAATTTCAATGCGTCAAGATTGGAATAGTATTCACGAACCCTTGCTAGCATGCTTTCACCGATCCAACCGGCACGAAGGCAGAAGCGCGAGAGCGTTGGACGGCTTCAACGAACATCGGAAGGGCAGCGACGCCTACCCTTCCCAGGAAGTGAATGCCAGGAGACAAAATGACTGCAGAGACACTACGCCCGGCCAATGCAGCGATGCGCACGCGCGCCGTGGCGGCCGCCACCATCGGCACCGCATTAGAGTGGTTCGACTTTACGCTTTACGGGGCACTGGCGGCCACCATCCTGCCCAAGCTGTTTTTCCCGGCCATGGAGCCAACATCCGCGCTGCTGGCATCGCTGGCCACCTTCGGCGTTGGCCTGGCGGCACGGCCCCTCGGTGCCATCATCTGCGGCCACCTTGGCGACAAGCTCGGGCGCCGCAACCTGCTGCTGGGCACGGTCACGATCATGGGGCTGTCCTCCGTGCTGATGGGCTTGCTTCCCACCTACTCGCAGATCGGCGTCTGGGCGCCGGTGTTGCTGGTGCTGTTGCGCATCCTGCAGGRCTTCGCGCTCGGGGGCGAATCGACCGGCGCGCAACTCATGGCTATCGAGCACGCCAGTCCGGACCGGCGCGGCAAGTACTCCGGCCTGCTAGGCCTTTGCTCTCCGCTGAGCCAGATACTTGCCAATGGCGTGCTGTTGCTGCTTGCCTCCACGATGTCAGCGGAATCGTTCGACGCCTACGGATGGCGGGTGCCGTTCCTGCTGAGCTTCATCCTGGTGATCGTCGGCGTGTATATCCGCCTGAAGGTCAGTGAAACGCCGGCATTCGTCGAGCTGCGCAAGAGCCAGGTGGCCGAGGTGGGCAACCCGCTGCGCGATGCATTGCGCCTGCACGGCAAAACGGTGTTGCGCTGGATGCTGTTCTTTTGCGGCCCGGCGGCGATTTTCTACCTCATCGTCGTGTTCTCGCTGAGCTACATCACCAAGACGCTTGAAGTGCCGAAGCAGACCGGCTTCCTGCTGCTGATGGGCGCCAATGTCTGCGCCATCGTCGGCGCGCTGGCGGGTGGCATGCTCAGCGACAAGATCGGCCGCAAGAAGGCGCTGGCCATTGGTTCCGTCGCAACGCTGCTGATCTTGTTCGTCTACTTCCAGATCCTCGACACCAAGAGCTTCCTGCCGATGCTCGCCATCATGGGCCTGTTCCTGGGCTTCACCCAGTTCCAGAGCGGCATCCAGCCGGTCGCCTTCGCCGAAGCGTTTCCGACCAATGTCCGCTATTCGGGATCGGCGCTTGCGTACACCGGCGCAAACCTGATTGCCGGCGGGCCGATGCCGGTGGTCGCGGTGTGGCTGCTGCAGGTTTGCAACGGCTCGCCGTGGGGCGTGGTCGCCGTCTGCGTCGTGTTCAACCTGATCTCGCTGGCCATGATCCTGACGGCGCCCGAGACGCGTGGCGTCGACATGAACCGCTCCGATGCACCCGGCGTCATCGCCGAGGGCGCTCGGTTCATGCCGATCGGCACGCGCAAATCTCACTAACCCTGCAAATCCCACTAACTCATTCAGCGCGCGGCGCCTTGCCGCGCGCCACAAATCATGACCGAACTCGTCTATGTCCTGAATGGCTCCAACCTCAACATGCTGGGCAAGCGCGAGCCGCACCTGTATGGCACGACCACGCTTGCCGAGGTCCAGCAGCGGGTTGCGGCGCTGGCGGATGAACTGCGGATCGCGTGCGATTTTCGCCAGACCAACAGCGAAGCCACGATGGTGGACTGGCTGCAGGAAGCGTTTGAGAAGAACGCGGGCGTGGTCATCAATCCGGCCGGATTCTCCTTCGCCTCCATCCCCGTGCTGGATGCTGTCAAGCTGATCCAGCGTCCGGTGATTGAGCTGCACATCACCAATATCCATGCGCGCGAGGAGACCCATCGCCATTCGCTGATCTCGCGCGCAGCCACCGGCGTGATCTGCGGGCTTGGCGTTGCCGGCTACACGCTGGCGCTGCGCGCCATGGCCGACGCCCTGCGCAGCTAGTACGACGCCAGGCGTTTTAGCGCCTCAGCGTTGTGGCGCAGGGGCGAGCCGCGCGATCAGTGCGGCATGGCGCGGGTGCGATGCCAGCAGGCTGCCGGCATCGGCCAGCTCGAACTCGCTGAACTCAAAGCCCGGTGCCACGGTGCAGCCCACCAGCGAGAAGCCATCCGGATCGCTGCGCTCGGCGGCGAACCAGCAGCCAGCCCCGACCACGGCCTGGAACACCGCGTCGTCATCGGCGAGCGCGTCGCCCAGCCGGTGCGTGGTGAGGCTGCCGTCTTGCTCCAGCACATGCACGTTGAGCGGGCAGCCCGCGTAGAAGTGCCACACCTCGTCGGAGCGGATGCGATGCCAGGCGGAGTAAGCGCTGTCGCACAGCAGGTAGTAGATCGCGGTGGAGGCGGCATGTGTGGCGGGGTTGCCTGCCCCTTCACGCGACACACGCACGGCGTCGCGATGGGTCTCGCGGTAGTAGCCGCCTTCCGGATGCGGCTGCAGGCTGAAGCGCTGGATCAGCTGGTCTTTGTCTTTGTCTTTGTCTTGGTGTTGCGAGTCAGGTTGGGCAGGCATGCGCGGGGCTCCGGGATCGGTAGCCGCCATCATGCCCGCTTGCCGGCGCGGTAAGCAACCAGCGTCGTTGTGCATCCACGCCGCGCTTCGCCGCGTATCTGGTTTAACCGCGCGATTCACGTGTGGCCGGACCAGCGCAAGGCGCTGCTCCCCTGCAAGCCAGCCGCGATCCGCCGATCCGCCGATCGCCCAGAAGGAGATTGCCATGACCCGCCATTTCTTCAAGTTGTTGATGACTTCGGCCGCACTTGCCGGCATTGCCGCCACGGCGGCTCCGGCGCAAGCCGCTGGCCCCAGGGACAGTGCCGTGTCCGGGGACCGCTACGGCTACGTCTTCCATGCGTCGCGTTTCGATGTCTTTAGCGATGGCGCGCGCCTGGACCCGGCCGCTCCGGCGACGGGCGCGGACGGCAGCCGCCGGAGCAAGCCGGATCCGTTCTCGGACGGCGCGCAGAAGCTGGCTGGCATGGACCGCGGCGGCGTTTCCGCGGATCCGTCGCGCACGGTCGATCCGTTCCAGGACGGCGCGCAGAAGATGGCCGGCATGGACCGCAGCGGCCCTTCCGCGGATCCCGCGCGTCAGTTCGACACCTATCAGGACGGCGCGCATGCCTGACCATCAGAGCAATAACCGGAGCGCTGGCCCGCGGCCTCGCAGGCGCCTCGTTCAGGGTTTTTGAAGCTCGCATGCAAGGTGGCGCGCTGCACCGAGCCACCTTGGTGGCACACTACTGCCTATGCCCGTCGGCGCGAGCATCCTCGCTCGCGCTGATTATCTTGAGGGGGCGAAAACGGCCATAAAATGGCCATAGTGCGGGAGATCGGTGTGGGTGAATTGCAGTCCTTGCTGGAGAGCCACGGCGTGATGCTCGTGTTTCTCAATGTGCTCGCCGAGCAGGCCGGGCTGCCGGTGCCGGCCGTTCCCATGCTGTTCGTTGCCGGCGCGCTCGGCATGCGCGAGGGCGGCCCGGCGCTGGGCGCCGTGCTGGCGGCCGTTATCCTGGCCTGCCTGATTGCCGATACGGCCTGGTACTTTGCCGGCAAGCGGCTCGGGCAACCCATGCTGCGCACCATCTGCCGCGTTTCCATCTCGCCTGACAGTTGCATCCGCCAGACCCAGTCGCTGTACCTGCGCGTGGGTCCGCGCTCGCTGGTGTTCGCCAAGCTGCTGCCGGGCGCCGGCGCATTGTCCACCGCCATGGCCGGCATGACCTCCACGCCGTTCGCGGTGTTCCTGTTCTACGACGCCATCGGGGCGCTGGTGTGGGCCGGCGGCGCGCTGCTGGTTGGCGTGGTGTTCACCGATTTTGTCGAAGTCATCCTGGACGCCTTCAGCACCTATGGCCCGGTGGCCGTCATGGTGGTGTTGGGCGCCTTCGCCGCCTTCGTCGCGTGGAAGTTCTGGCGGCGCGTGCGCCTGTTGCGCCGCACCCGGCGCGTGCCCCGCATGTCGGTGGGGGAGCTGGAAGCGCGCCGGCTGGGCGATCGCTTCCCGCTGGTGCTTGACGTGCGCAGCGACGCGGTGGAGCGGATCCCCGGCGCGATGATCATCGACCTGAATGCGCCGCTGGAATTACTCTCCGAGCATCCGACCAGCATCGACATCGTGGTCTACTGCGCCTGCCCGCATGAGGTGTCGGCAGCGGTGCTGGCGGAACGCCTGAAGGCGGCCGGCTACGCCAATACCTGGGCGCTGGCCGGCGGCTTCGACGAATGGAAGCGCCTGCATGGCGAAGCATTGCAGGCCGCTGCCACCGAGGGCGATGCCGCAGCGGCGCTTGCGCCACACACGGGTGGTCCCGGCGCGCTGCGCTAGCGCAGCGCGGGGTCAGCAGCCAACCCAGTAGGCGTAGCCCACCAGCCGGTCGCCGAGGAAGTACAGGCGGTACTGGTCGCCGTCGCCGTCCAGCGTGTAGAGCGTGGTGTAGGCGAGCTGCTCGAGCGGGTCGCCCTCGTCGCGGTCGGACGGGCTGCGTACCTTGCCCGGTGCCTCCGCCAGCTTCCAGCGCGGGTTCTTGCGCAGGGCCGTGTTGAGCTGCGTCAGCGTGGAGGCCGCGGTAACGTCCTGGCTTTCCAGCTTGAGCGTCAGCCCGGCCGGGATGCCGTGCAGCGCGCGGATCACGGCGTCGCCGCTGCGGCCCACTTCGATCAGCGCATCGGGGTAGTGGTAGTCCATCAGGTGCTCTTCGTCGAGCGCCGTGCCGCATTCATCCTGGTTGGGCGTGATGTCCGGCGGCTTGCCCCACGCCGCCTGCACGTCCGCCATGCTGGTCAGCCCGCGCAGSGCGACCAGCGGGCGGGCCAGCGGCGCGGGCRCAAAGCTGGGCCCGTCGTCCGGCTGGGCCGCGTCGTCGGCGCGCGCCGCCTGCGCATCCGATGCGGCAGCGGCGGATGGGGAYGTGGCGGAGGTGGCCGGAGCCGGTTCATTGCGTTCGCAGCCAGGCAGCGCGGCTAGCGCGGCGCAGGCGGCGAGGGCGGACAGGCAGCGGGACAGCGCGGGGCTGTCGGTGTCGTTCAGGTGGAGCATGTTGCAAGAATAGCCGCTAAGGCGGCGACTGCGTCAGGAGCGCAACCATACACCGAAGCGCGCCCGCTGAAAATGCCCGCGTGTGGCTTGCCGCACGTCCGGGCACCGCTGCGCCTGGTTTCAGTGCGCCGCGCCGGCGCGCTGGAATCCTGTCATGTCGGGATAGATCGCGCGGATCTTGCCCCATTCCACCACGTTGAAGAACTGGCACTTGCCAGCGCCGAAGCGCTTGGCCACTTCCACGCAGAAGCGCACCGCTTCGGCAATGTCGATCTCGTGGTTGGCGCTGGTGGCGCTGCCCGAGACCACCGACTGCGCGGTCAGCGCCACGCCTACCACCGGAGCGGCGGTGGCCACATGCGGCTGCATGATGCTGTTGAAGTGGTACAGGCCGTTGTGATAGGGCGTGATGTCCTGCTGCGAGATCGGGAAGGTCACTGCCGGGCAACCGGTGGTGGATTCCATCGTCGCCACCAGGTCCGGGCTCACGCGCAGGATATAGCCCTGCATGGCGGTGGGCGAGATCGCAAAGCCGCGGTGCTTGATGATGCTGTTGCCCTTGGAGGCATCGAGCGACAGGATCGCATCCATTTCCGGCAGCACCTGGTACTGGTTCATGGTGTCGGACGACACCGGCATGCCCATGAAGGGCACCGGATCGTGCGGCTGCATCGACACGTTGGTGGACAAGTGCGTGGTCACGATGACGTCGCCGGCCAGGTGGTCGCCCTTGTGCTTCATCTGCGCCAGCTTGAGCGCCACGGCCAGGCTGCCGATCGGGCCGTCCGCGTCGGACACCAAGCCTACCAGCTCCGGGCGCGCGCCGATGGCGCCATTGCGGCCGATCACGCCTAGCGTGGGGGCTTTGCCGCCGCCGCGCTTGCCTTGGGTGCCGGGGATGACGATGGTGATGAAGTCGGTGGTGTTTGTGGTGGGTTCCGGCGGGGCGTTGTTGATGGTGACGACGTCTACCGTTACGCCGGCGGTGGTGTAGGCACCGAACAGTTCGCGGACAACTGCGCCGTTGGCGTTGGGGCTGTCCAGGGCTTCGTGGATGACCAGGGTTTGTTGCAGGGTCATGGGGGTCTCCTTGAATGGGTTGGGTTGAAGTCAACTTCAAAGGCCTAAGGTCAAAGGCTTTGAGTCAAAGACTTAGAGTCAAAGGCAGTTTCACCACCCCTGCGGGGCGGTGACCTACTTTCTTGTCTTGCCAAGAAAGTAGGCAAAGAAGGCGCCCCATACGGCCAGGGCACACCTTGACGGCTCGCTTCGCATCGCGCTTGGGTGTTTCCCGCCCGAAGGGGCGGGAAACACGGCTACCACAGTTGGTTGATCTTGCAGCTGGGGGAGAGGGCGGGCGCCGGATATGCCGCCGTCATTCCAATCCGCGTTGGCCTGCCGTACCTTCAAAACAAATGGCGCATGCCTAGCATCACGGTGGTCTGGTTGTTGCGGCCGTCCAGCTTCTTGCCGCTGTCGCCGGTCCAGTTGGTCGTTGCGTTGCCGAACAGGCCGGACCAGTCGCCATGTACCCAGTCATACGCCAGCGCCAGGTAGAGGTCGGTGCGCTTGCTCAAGGCGTAGTCCGCCACGCCGTAGGCCGTGGTGCGGTTGCCGCTGAAGGCGTCGGCGCGGGTGCGGTCGTGCATCACACTGGCGGTCAGCGTGACGGCGGGGGTGACCGTGTAGTTGGCACCCACGGTGAAAAAGTCGTCGCGCCGGCTGCTGCCGAACACCGAGTTGAACGCGGCGCGGTTAGTGGCCGTGGCGGCGGTCGACATGCTGGTGATGGTGGCGGTATCGGTGCCGCCCTTGGACGAATCGAAACCAGCGTCGCGGTCGCTGTAGATATAGTTGGCGAACAGGCTCGCGCGGCCGACCGAGGCCTTCAGCCCGGCCAGGTAGATGCGCGCGGCGCGGCTCATGCTGTCGCGGGTTTGCTGGAAGTTGCCCACGGCCACGAGCGGGCCCGAGGCGTACTTCACGCCCAGCGAGACCGACGACATCGCGGAGCCCTTGCCGGCGGTCTCGCCCAGCGCGTACTCGGCAATCAGCGCCACCGGGCCGTAGTTGCCGGTGTAGCTGATCGCGTTGTCATAGCGCTGGCCGGTCAGGAAGACCATCCACGCATTGGACGGCGCGGCGCCCACGCCGAGCGGGTCCACGTAGTACAGCATGGTGTTGGCCGTGGTGTACTGCCGGCCCAGCGCCACTTCGCCGTAGCGCTTGCTGCCGATCTTCACATAGGCCTGGCGCCCGAACAGCTGGCCCTGCTGGTCGAGCTTGCCGGTGTCCGCCAGCAGGCCGTTTTCCAGCACGAAGCCCGCTGACAGATCGCCGCCCAGGTCTTCGCTGCCCTTCAGGCCGAAGCGGCTGCCGGACAGAAAGCCCTCGCCACCCTGTTGCAGGCCAGCCAGCGCGCTGCCGTTGGGGTCCGAATGGGTCTGGTAGGTGAGCGCGGTGTCCATTACGCCGTACAGCGTGACGCCGCTCTGCGCCATTGCGGCGGCGGGCAGGCTCAATGCGAGCGCGCCAAGCCAGTGCTTGTTAGTCATGGTGTTTCCTCCTCCAAGGGTAATAGGGGGCCCGCGCAGGGGTCTTTCGCCCTGCGTCGGGGTGTGGCATGGGTGGTTTGGCGCCGCGAGGCGCCTGGAATCAGGTCCCGGATTCAGTCCCGGATTCAGGCCCGGAAATCAGGCCCGGAAGTCTTGCCAGCCGTCCATGCCGGCCGGCCCGGTGATACGCGACAAAGGGAAGGTCTCGCCCTCGCGCAGCGTCTGTACCTGTCCCTCGGCCGTGAAGTGCAGCGCGTGGCGCTCGCCCAGCACCGTGCCGTTGCTGCCGTCGGAGAACAGCGCGGAGCCCTCCGGCAGCGCGAAGACCTGCTCCGGCGCGTTGATGTGCAGGAACTCCGCCAGGCGCTCTTCGCGGCTTTCGCCGTTATGGCCGGCGGGCTTGCCGCTGATGAAGTGCGGGTTGATCTGGAACGGCACCAGGCGCAGCGCGCGCAGCGAGGGTGGCTGCACGATGGGCATGTCGTTGGTGGTGCGGATGGTCGGGCAGGCCACGTTGCTGCCGGCGCTCCAGCCCACGTACGGCGTGCCGGCCTGTACCTTGGCGCGGATCGCGTCGACGAGATCGGCGTCGTACAGGCGCTTGAGCAGCGCGAACGTGTTGCCGCCGCCAACCGCGATGGCTTCGGCCTCGTCCACCGCGCGGCGCGGGTCGGCGCTGTGGTGGATGGACGCCAGCGTGTAGCCCAGGCGCTCGAACACCGGCTTGACCATGCCTTCATAGGTATCGAAGCTGAAGCTCACGCCGGCGAAGGGGATGAACAGGACCTTGCGTGGCTCGTGCCTGAGCAGGGCATGGATCTGCGCGTCAGCGTGTTCGAGGTAGCCGAGGTTGTCCTTGCGGGAGCTGCTCATCAGCAAGATGCGTTGGTTCATGTCGGGTTCCGGTAGTTCAGTCGTGATGTCAGGCTCAGGCCACGGCGGCGGCGATCAGTTCGGCCACGCGGTCGATTTCCTCATGGGTATTGAAGTAATGCAGCGAGACGCGTGCCATGGTGGACACGCCGTAGCGCGCCAGGATGGCATCGGCCATGAAGTTGCCGGCTTCGATGATGCACTGCTGCTGCTCCAGCGCGGCTACGATCTTGGCCGGGTCCACGCCGCGCACATTGAAGGGCACGATGCCGATGCGGTCGGCGGCATTGGATGGGCCGTAGAGTTCGAAGCCGGCGACGGCGGAGAGCTTTTCCACGGCGTAGGCGGTGAGATCGCGCACGCGTGCTTCGATGGCGTCGATGCCGATGTGCTCGGCATAGCCGATGGCGGTGCCCAGGCCGAGGATGGCCGGCACGATCGGGCAGCCGGCTTCAAACCGGCGTGCGCCCGGCACCAGCGACAGCGCGCCGGTGGCGCGGTCATAGCTGCCGTTCCACCAGCCCACCAGCGCGGGCTCGATGGTCTCGATCAACGCGCGGCGCACATAGAGAAACCCCGATCCTTCGGTGGCGCGCAGCGCCTTGCGCCCGCAACCGGCCAGGAAATCGCAATCCAGCGCCTGCACGTCGGCGCGCAGCATGCCCACGCTTTGCGCGGCATTGACCAACGACAGCACGCCATGCGCGCGTGCCACCGCGCAAATGGCGGCGGCCGGCTGCACCGCGCCGGTGGAATTGGGCAGGTGCGAGAACGTCAGCAGGCGCGTGCGCGGCGTGACGGCGGYGGTGAAGCTGTCGGGGCTCAGCAGACCTTGCGCATCGGCCGCGACCATCTTCACCACGATGCCGTGGGTTTGCTCCAGGCGCTTCCACGGCAGCAGGTTGCTGAGCATTTCCGTGTCGGCCACCAGCACTTCATCGCCCGCTTGCCAGGCGATGCCGCGCGCCACGATGGAGATGCTCTCGGTAGCATTCTTGGTGAAGGCGATCTCGTCGGCGGCCGCGCCCAGCAGGCCGGCGAGTTGTGCGCGCACGGCCTCCACGCGGGCATAGGTGGCCTTGCGGAAGGCCGGCAGGTAGATGCCAACGTGGCCGGTATCGAGCAGGTACGCGCGCACCGCGTCGAGCACGGCGTCCGGCGGCAACGAGGCCGCCGCGGTATCGAGATAGATGGTGGAGGCCGTCAGCGGGGTGTCGGCGCGGATTGCTTGGATGTCCATGAAACGTCTCTGGGTGATGCGGGAAAGAAGGTGCTTCGGCAAGGCTTACTTGCGCAGCTTGGTGACCGAGCCGAAGAAGCTGAACAGCGCGTCGCCCGCGATCACGCCGCCGGCGAAGGCGCTTATCTCCGCGATATCGCGCTCGCCACGCAGGCGCAGCAGCACGAAGCGGATCAGCAGCCCTGCGAGTACGGCCCAGCCGGCCAGCGGCGAGGCGATCAGCATGCCGGTGGACAGCAGGATGCCAAGCTGGCGCCTGGAGCCGCCCAGCCACTGCAACAGCGCGCCCGGAATGGCCCAGATCACCAGGTTGCGCGCAATCTCGGCGGACGAGCCGGCCTTGATCGATGCGGCATAGACGCGGTCCACCGGCGGCAGCAGGCCCTGCGAGAAGAAGGTGCCGTGGAACACCAGCACCACCACGGCCGCCACGGCAAAGCCGATCATCGCGGCGAAGAATTGTTGCTTGCGCCCGGCCAGCTCCGCCTCCATGTCGCGGCCTTCGCCACGCAGCAGGTAGCCGGTCTTGAGGTCGTAGCCCATGTCGGCAAAGGCCGGGCCGGTGGCCGCGGAGAAGCCCACCAGCACTGCCAGTGCCGTCGGCGGGAAGCCGATCAGGATGCCGATGGTCAGCGTGATCAGCGCCACCGCGAAGGCCGGGAACCAGCCCGAGTGCATGGCCGCGATGCCCACGATGAGCTCGTGCACATAGGCGGCAAACGCGGCGTAGAGCACGAATGCCACCAGCATGCCGAGCGACATGTCGGAGACATGGCCGGCCAGCACCGAGATCAGCAGCGCGATGGCCAGGTAGACCAGGAAGCCGCCCGGGAGAATGCGGCTGGCGCGCGCGGCCGGGACTTCGATGGTGCGCGCGTCGGCGGCCGGGGCGTTGCGCGACTTGTGGATCTCGCGTGCCACCTGGAACAGCGCCACCAGCCCGGCGCCGATCATCAGGCCGTGCGGGATATAGGCCTTGGCAATGTCGATGCCGAGTAGCGGCACCGAATAACCGCGCGTCAGCAGCCCCAGGCCAAACATGGTCAGCGCGGCCAGGTTGCCGAGGAACGCAGCGCCAAAGGCCGACATCGGGATGCCCAGCCAGGCTCCGCCCACGCCCACCGCGATGCCCAGGCCGAGAAAGGCCGCTTTGCGCCCGCCACGGTCGCCAGCCCAGATCGCCTCAGCGGTGGCGATGCCGGCCGGCCAGGTGCCGGTCGCCGGGAAGATCTTGCTGCCGAACAGGAAGTACAGCATGGCGCCGTCGACAAACATGGCGATCACCGCGCCGATCAGCATGGGCGTGGCCAGCTCCGGCATGCCCATGGCGTAGGGCACGCCGAGCGGGATCATCAGGGAATTGGCCGCGCCGAAGGTGGCCGAGGAAATCGCCGTCTGCACCAGGTTCTGGCGCTCCAGCACGCGAAAGCGCCGCGTGATCTCCAGCGGGATGCGCGAGAACACAATGGCGATCAGCGCGCCGATGATCGATGTATTGGCCGAGATGCCGAGCGAGACGATCAGCTGCATGCCGATCATCGCGCCGAAGACCGACAGCCCCACCGATACCAGCAGCAGGAAAGGTTCGGTGATGCGCGCGCGCGTGGCGGGCTTGGCCGCCAGGGGTGGGTTCATTGCTGCCGGGGCTTCCATGGTTCTACCTTTCATCATCTGTCCTGCCAGTGTTCTCCGCACGTTTTTTTAGCGGATGAAGCCGGCAACCTCCTCGATTGGCCCCTTGGCCCGGCGCATCGCGTCCAGCAGGCGGGGAACGGCCTGTATGTCCAGTCTTTGCAGCGGCCCGGCGATGCCCAGCGAGCCCACCACCGCGCGCCTGTCGCGCGACCACAGCGGCACCGCCACCCCGGCCACCGCGGCGGCGGCTTCTTCACGGGTATGCGCCCAGCCGTCGGCGCGGATGCGGGTGAGCTGTGCCTCCAGTGCATCCACCGCCGCGTCCTGCAAGCCGCCCGCGCGGTACACCTGCAGGCGCAGGGCCTCGTCCTGGAAGGCCAGGATGGCCTTGGCATGCGCGCCGGCAAACAGCGGAAAGCGCTGGCCCACTTCGATGGAAAAGCGCAGCTGGTGCGGGCTCTGTGCAATGTCCGTGCACAAGCCCTCAAAGCCCTCACGCCACGACAGAAAGACGGTCTCGCCGCTCTGCGCGGCCAGCGCCTCCAGCGCGGGCTGCACGACTTCGCTGGGCGAGAAAGCCTTGCGCGTGGCCTGCCCCAGTTCCAGCCAGCGCAGGCCCAGGCCATAGCGGCCGGCCGCGTCCTGCACCAGGAAGCCGTTGGCGGCGAAGGTCGCAAGTACGCGATGCACCACCGCATGGTGAATGCCGGCGTGCTTGGCGAGTTCGCGCACGCCCCAGCTCGGCTGGCGCACGCTGAAATGCGTCAGCAGGCCGAGGGCGCCGTTGAGGGTCTTGAGCATGCGATCTTTGCGTCTTGTTGTTTGTGTCTCTATTTAAGAGACAGCGTCTCTGTATTTGTAAAATGCTAGGCCTCGCCATGGACTCGAACAATCAGGGTAAACACGGAATGCTGCCGCGCAACGGTGCACGCGTGTGTGCTTTGCCACGCCACAACGCCGCCTATACTTGGGCGGGAATGTGCAAAGGAAAGGGCCCCGCATGCCAGTTCAAGAGCAGCCTTCGGATGACGAACTGGCCCGCATCGCGCGCCGGCGCCGCCAGCTCGGGATTGCCCGGCGCGCGCGCGATGGCGACAGCAACTGGGCGCTGGCACTCTCGGGCGGCGGGATCCGCAGCGCAACGTTCTGCCTGGGCGTGATGCAGGCACTGGCCAAGGCGCCTGCGCCACCGGTGGCCGGTCCTGCGCTGCACGCAGTTGCCAACGAGGCGCCGCCGGACGCCATCCAGGAAGGCGACGGACCGGATGCCATCGTCCCCGCCCCCGCGCCAGCCACCACCTCCTTGCTCGGCCAGTTCGATTACCTGTCCACCGTCAGCGGCGGCGGCTACATCGGCGCTTTTTTCTGCAGCCTGTTTGTGCCGGGCAGGTTGAAGCCGGGCACCACGCCGCCGGAGGCTGCAGCACTTGCTTACCGCACGTTGCAGCATGAGCCGCCAGAGCGCATCCGCTCGTCGGCGTCCTACGCCCCCGATCCGGGGCGCGCCGCGGTGGCGTGGCTGCGCGAGAACGGCCGTTATCTGACGCCGACCGGCGCTGGCGATTCGCTCTACGCGGCCTCGCTGGTGGTACGCAACTGGTTCGCCATGCAGTACGTGATTGGCAGCGCGCTGCTGTTGCTGCTGGCGGTGCTGGCGTTGCTGCGCCATCTCGCCATCGGCACCTGGCTCGACCTGGGCCGGCACGAACTGGACCTGCTGCACGACGCTCGCCAGGTGTTCAACGAGGGTGGCCTGGCGATCTGGTGGAGCGAGCTGCTGTGGCTGCCGCTGGCGGCGCTCCTGCTGTTTGCCGTGCCGCCGGGCGTGGCGTACTGGCTGGTCTATCCGCACGGCGGTGATGGCAAGGAGGCCTTGCGCTTTGACAGCCTCGCCACGCGCCTGGCTGCGCTGGCTGGCGTGGCGATGCTGGTCATGGCCGCGGTCCTGCACCACGTCGGCCCGGGGCTGGTGTTGTCGTGCCTGCTGCTGGCGATGGCGGTGCTGACGCTGGCGGGCGTGGCTTGCTGCTTTGTGTTGTGCCGGGTGCCGCCGGCTACCGTGCAGGACTACCGGGTGCGGGCCACGCGCCTGCTGAGCCAGGCCATTGGCATTGCGCTGTGGCTCGCGGCGCTGGGCGTGGCGGACACCGTGGCGGGCACCTTCTATCTCTACACGCAGGCCTCCCATCAGCCCTGGCGCACGCTCGGGCCAGCGGGGATGCTGGGTGCGCTGGTCTGGCTGATCCGCTATGGCGCGGCGCTGGTCGATGGCAAGGGCCGCAATGGCGGTAATGGCGGTAACGGCGGCAATGGCAAGGGCGGCACGTGGCGCGCGCGTCTGCCAGTGTCGCTGCTGGCGGGCATTGCCGCCGCCGTGGTGGCGCTGCTGGTCTTCGTGCTGTGGTCGTGGCTGGTGCTGTGGGTGCGCTGGAATGGCGGCGAGCCGCTCGACTGGTTCACCTTCGGCAACGCCTACACCACGCCGGTGCTGTGCACGCTGATCGTGCTGGCGCTCGGGCTGACCATGATCGCCGGGCGTTTCGCCGGCTTTCTGAACCTGTCGACGCTGCAGCCGTTTTACTCGGCCCGCCTGACCCGCGCCTACCTCGGCGGCTCCAACGGCAAGCGCTTCATGCCTGGCAGCGGCGCGGCGCCCGCGCAGCAGCATGCCAGCCAGCGTGCCAGGCTGAGCGTGGCAGAGCCCGCGGACGGCGACGCGCTCAGCCTGAACACCTACTACGATCCCGCCATGCTGGCGCCGCTGCACCTGATCAACGTCACGCTCAACCTCACCGTGGATCCCGCCGAGCAACTGGTGCAGCGCGATCGCAAGGGCAAGCCGCTTTGTGTGGCGCCAGGCCCCTTCGTGCTGCCGGCAACGGCCTCGCGCACCGTGCCCGAGGATTCCTTCGTGCGCTTCACCGTGGACGGGCAGCGCTATTTTCCGGAAACGCACAAGGCGGGCGGCAGTGAGCTCTCGCAATCGCGCACGCTGGGCGACTGGATCGCGACCTCGGGCGCGGCGGTCTCCACCGGGCTGGGCCGCTCCACCACGCTGGGCACATCGCTGCTGCTAGGGCTGGCCAACCTGCGCCTGGGCACCTGGTGGCCGTCGTACCCGCTGGATGCCGGCAGCGCGCCGCGCGCCGGCGGCGCAGACCGCAACCGCGTGCAGGCGGACCTGCCCGGGTCGCCCTGGCTGGGCGGGTTGATCACGCTGTTCCGCACGCAGTACTACCTGGCCTGCGAACTGAGCGCGCGCTTTCATGGCACGCGGCGGGGCTGGCAATACCTGTCGGACGGCGGGCATTTCGAGAACACCGCCGTGTATGAGCTGCTGCGGCCCGAGCGCGGGGTGGGGCTGGTCGTGCTGTGCGATTGCGGAGCGGACCCGGACTACCAGTTCGGCGACCTGGCCAACCTGATCCGGCTGGCCCGCATCGACATGGGGCTGGAGATCGTGGTCGATGCCGCAGCCGCCGGCGATACCGTGCTGGGCAGCGTGTTCGGCACGCCGGAGGATTTTCTGCCGGCGGCTCGCCAGAACCCGGCAACGGCCAACAAGTGTGCGCTGCTGTTGAACGTGTACCGAGCGCTGGAGCCCGCCGCCATGCGCCGTCCCGTATCGCGCATCGTGCTGCTCAAGCCCTGCCCGATTGCCTCGGCGCCGGTTGATGTGCAGCAGTACCGCGCCGGCCATCCGGCCTTTCCGCAGGAACCCACGATCGAGCAGTTCTTCAATGAAGCGCAGTGGGAGAGCTACCGCGAGCTGGGGTTCTCCATCGGCCAGCTTGTGTTCGGCGGTGGCGCCCGGGGCGATGCGGTGGCGCGCGCCTTGTGGGCGCGCTAGCGCCCGAAACCCACCACCTCTTCCAGCCGGCGGCTGGCTTCGCGCAGGGCTTCCAGCAGGCGCGGGACCGACTCCTCATTCAGGCGTTGCTGCGGGCCTGCGATGGCCAGCGAGCCAACCACCTCGGTCTGGTCGCGCGACCACAGCGGCAGGGCCAGCCCCGCCACGCTGGCGGCGGCCTCGCCGCGCGTGTGGGCCCAGCCCTGCTGGCGGATCTCGGCAAGCTGCGGCTCGATGACGGCGGGATCGGGCGCGGCCAGCGTAGGCTGGTCCTGGGCGCGCTGCCTGGCGTTTTCCAGCACACGGGCCCGGAAGGCGTCGTCCTGGAAGGCCAGGATGGCTTTGGCGTGCGCGCCCGCGTGCAGCGCAAAGCGCTGTCCAAGCTCGATCGAGAAGCGCAGCTGATGCTGGCTCTGGACCATGCCGACGCATAGCCCTTCATGACCGTCCAGCCACGACAGGAAGACAGTCTCGCCGCTTTGCGCGGCCAGTTTTTCCAGCACGGGCTGCACCACCTCGGCGGGCGAGAACGTCTTGCGCACCACCTGGCCTAGCTCGAACAGCCGCAGCCCCAGCGAATACTTGCCGCTGGCCGCGTCCTGCACCAGGAAACCGTTGGCGGCAAAGGTGGCCAGCACACGGTGCACCACCGCGTGATGCACCCCGCTGTGCTTGGCCAGCTCGCGCACGCCCCAGGTGGGCTGGCGCACCGTGAAGTAGGTCAGCAAGGCCAGCGCGCCGTCGAGAGTCTTGAGAGTCATACCGTTATCCTGCCTTGATCCTGCTTTGCATGGGCAGCATGGTACGGATAAGCGGCGCGCGGCTCAATCTTTGTTGTCGAGAAGGCACGGTGGCGGGGAGCCCTAGCCGGACCTCGTGGTACTTGCCGTTGTCAGGAAGTGCTCTGCGATTGCGGCGAAAGACGCAAAGCAGGTCTCGAAAGCTGGCTTCTCTTTTGCGAACAGGAGAGGGAGCAGGCGCTGCGAGAAATCTCGGCGCAGGCCTTCGTCGCTACGGGCGCGATCCAGCGCGTTGCGCAGGACGGCGTAGGGCTTGGTATCGAACCCGGGATGTTGGCCCTTGAACTCTTCAACGTCTTTCGCCACGAGCGCGGCAAAGACAGCACGAGCCGGCTCGATTGCGTCTGGCCGTGCCGCGTGGATACGCCAGACGTCATCGACGTGGCGAACCAGAGCCGGGTCGGAGTCGCCACGCTGGTGCCCATCCCACTTCCAGGCGCAGCGTCGCAAGAGCGAAAGCACCTTCTCCGCGAGGGTCTCCGCGACCGAGATCGCAAGCATCTGGAAACGAACCGGCGTGTCGCGGGGAATGAATCGATCCAGCAGGTAGCCCATATCGAGCGCTTCGACCGGGAGCTTGGGCGGACGATGGATGAGTTCGACTTTCAACTCTGGACGCAAGACGCCGGAGACATCCTTGAATTGCGGACCATACTCAACCGCAAGCCTGTAGTAGCGACGGTTGTCGTTGGAGAGTGGGTTGTTCCTGTCTTCGATTTTCGTAAAGACGAAGCCAACCCGGGTCAGGCGCTCCTCCAGTTCGGTCTGGATGTCGCCCAGACGCTTGCGCGTCGAATGACCTTTGGGCAGCGCATAGCCATCCGGAGCGTCTTCCAGCAGAACCTTGATGTCGATGTCTTCCGACATCCGTTCGATGAGGCCGTGGGCTTTCGACAGGCAGGTGCCGCCGGCAAAGACAAGCTGGCTCTTCAGCGCTACCCGAGCCGGGCGCGTATCTCCCGTCCTGCGCTCTTGCCGATGTGCGATGTGCGCGATCCGGATTTTGGAGAGTGCAATCAGCGCATCGGTGATGTGGATGTCTTTTTCCGCTACGGCGGGCGGTAAGTTGTTCAGCAGGCCTGCAGTGGCAGCGTCTTCAATGTCGGACTTGAGCTCAGCGGTGATGGCTTTCATATTGGATGGTCCGATCGCCTACCGTGATTTGCCGGCTGATGCGTCGGCGTCCAGTGTTGACAACGCTTCCCATCGGGATCTGGGTGCTCCTGCCGCTGTTGTAGTCCTGCGCGAGCTGGCTTGGGGAGATCGCGATGCCAAGCTTTTGGAACAGCTCGGCAGCTATGTCCTCGAGCGTGCCGGCGGGCGTCGGTTTTCCGGTGAACTTGTTAACGCGCGTCTTGGCAAACGCCCCCTTGCTAACGCGGACCAGCTTGCCCTCATCCACAAGACGGGCTAGCACGCGGCCAACCTGTGCGGAGCTTCCCAGCTTGGCAAGCTCCGAGCGCAGGATGACAGTCGCAGCGCGCTGCGTTAGCGAGCGATTGATTCGGTCTTCCAGTTTCATGGCTCGCCTGCCGGGTCGGATTTAAGTTGATAGTGACTCTATCACATGAAGTGCCAGGAACTGGCTCTGGAATTGGGAAGTACGTTTCAGAATCTGCTCATTTATGATCAGTTTTTGTGAGCGAATTCAGTGAAAAAGTGCGTAAAAATACACAAAAAAGCTCCCGATTCCTCGGGAGCCTCTTGCTTTCGCGCTTAGCCCGGCCGTGCCCGCATTGCACGGAGCCGGACGGCCAGGCCAAACACTACCGGTTGACGACCTTGGCCGGCATCGCCAGCACCAGGAAGCAACTCGCCACCAGGCAGCCTGCGAACAGGATCAGGCCGGCGCTGGGGCTGTGGAATGTGTCTTTCAGCCAGCCCAGCAGGTAGGTGGCCGCGAACCCGCCCAGGTTGGCGATGGAGCAGGCCAGCGCGATGCCAGCGGCGGCCGCGGTGCCGCTCAGGAAGGTGGATGGCAGGCACCAGAACACCGGGAAGGTCGCCACGATGCCTACGTTGGCCACCGTCAGCATCACCAAGGTGGCGGAGGTGGAGCCGGTGACGAAGGTGCTGCCGACCAGGCCGGCGGCGCCGGCCAGGGTGGGCAGCACAATGTGCCAGCGGCGCTCGCGCGTCTTGTCGGAGTGGGCGCCGTTGAGCAGCATCCCGATCACCGCCGCGGCGTGCGGGATGGCGGTGAGCAGGCCGATGTGCAGCGGGCTGGCCACGCCGGAGTCGCGGATGATGGTGGGCATCCAGAAGCCGATGGAGTACGTGCCCATCAGCAGGCACATGTCGATCAGGCCCAGCATCCACACGCGGCGATCGGTGAAGGCGGCCATGAGCGAGTGGTTGTTTTCCACCAGCACGTCCGTATCCAGGTTGCGCTGCAACGTGCGCTTTTCGTCAGCCTGCAGCCACTTGGCGTCCTTGATGCCGTTGGGCAGGTAGATGAACACCATCACGCCCAGCAGCACCGAGGGGATGGCCTCCAGGAAGAACAGCCACTGCCAGCCGGCCCAGCCGTGCATGCCGGCAAAAGCGGTCATGATCCAGCCGGACAGCGGGCTGCCGATCATGCTGGCAAGCGGCAGGCCCATCATGAACAGCGCGATGATCTTGCTGCGCTTGTGGGTGGGGAACCAGTAGGTCAGGTACAGCAGCACGCCGGGCAGGAAGCCCGCCTCGGCCGCGCCCAGCAAGAAGCGCAGCACGTAGAACTGCGTTGGCGTGGTGACGAACATGGTCGCCCCGGACAGCAAGCCCCACGTCACCATGATGCGGGCGATCCAGAGGCGCGCGCCCACCTTTTGCAGCACCAGGTTGCTGGGCACCTCGAACAGGATGTAGCCCACGAAGAACAGGCCCGCGCCCAGCCCGTAGATCGTCTCGCTGAAGTGCAGGTCGTCCAGCATCTGCAGCTTGGCCAGCCCGACGTTGATGCGGTCGAGATAGGCGGCGAGATAGCAGGCGCAGAAGAACGGGATCAGGCGCCAGGTCACCTTGCGGTAGATGTCTGGCTCGGCCGCCGCGGGTAGTACGCCCGCCGCGCCGTCTGGATACTGATACGACATGTTCACTCCTTTACTGTTTACCGTTGTCTACCGTGTGTGTCTTTGCCACCGCTGCGGGCGGCTGGCTTGTGCGGTTTGCTATGCAAGCAGCGGGCCAGGCCTGTTCAGTGATGGATGGCTGTCTTCTTATGGTTTCCGGCGGGCTGGCCGGGGTGTTACGCGCCGTCCTTGTGCAGGGGCGGCACCGCTTTCCTTCATGCGGCACTCATGTAGTGCCTGCTACATTATCGTTCAGCGTAAGCTACATAAAACAAGCTAGCAAGAGCGTGGTGGTGGTTTTCTCCTCGGGGTTTTCCCCCTGCCGCGCGGCGTATGCACCGGGTATGCGCGGCAGGGGGCTGCGGCAAGGCGGCTTGCCGGAAAAATGGCGGACGGATGGCTTCAGGCCGGCCCGGTATTGTTCAGTGCCTGCTTAATGAGTGGGTTGGTGAGTGGGGGCCGCGCGCAGCCGCGCGAGCGTATCGTCCACGTTGTCCCAGGCGGGTTTGTCGGGGGCGAAGCGCTTGCGCAGGTAGTGCACCAGTTGCGTCAGCTGACGGTCGTCCAGGCTCTCGCCAAAGGCTGGCATATAGCCCAGATCGCTTGTCCCCGGCGTGGGAATGCCATCCAGCAGCACGCGGATCAGGTTGTCCGGCTTGTCGCCGTGCAGATTGGTATTGAGCGCGAGCGACGGCTTGATGCCGAATTGCCTGATGCCCTGGTCGCTCTGGTGGCAGACCGCGCAGGCATTCTGGTACAGGCGCGCGGCGGGTCCGCCAAGCGTGCGCGCGGCATCGGCGCTGCGTTGCTCAAGCTGCTGCGCCTGTGCGCTGGCCGCCGCCGCATCGGGCTGCGCGTCGCCGAACGATGCCACATAGTGCGCGATGGCGCGCACATCATCCTCGGGCAGCAGCGCCAGCTCTTCGATGACCGGCGCCATCGGCCCGGCCGCCGCGCCATGATGCGGGGCGTAGCCGGTGCGCAGGTAGGAGAACAGCGATTGCTCCGTCCACGGCACCGGCGCGTGCGACAGCTTGCCCAGCGCGGGCGCTTCCCAGCCTTCGGCCTCGCCGCCGCCAAGATAGCGCCGCCCGCCTTGCTCGGCGCCCAGCGCGTTGCGCGGCGAATGGCAGGCGCTGCAGTGGCCCAGCCCTTCGGCCAGGTATGCGCCGCGGTTCCACTGCGCCGAGCGGGCCGGATCCGCCTCGAAGGGCTTGGGGCTGTGGAACAGCAGGTTCCATCCGGCCATCAGCGGGCGCAGGTTGTAGGGGAAGGCCAGCGCGGTCTCGGGCGCCTTGGCGCGCACTGGCTCGGCGGCCATCAGGTAAGCGTAGAGCGCCTGCAGATCGCCATCGCTGGTCTTGGCAAAGGCGGTGTAGGGGAACGCCGGGTAAAGATGCCGGCCATCGCGATGAATGCCCTGGCGCATGGCGCGCTCGAACGCCGCGTAGGACCAGTTGCCGATGCCGGTCTCGACATCGGGTGTGATGTTGGTGCTGTAGATGGTGCCGAATGGTGTGTCCAGCGCCAGCCCGCCCGCATTGCGCGCGCCGTTGGGCGCCGTATGGCAGACCGCGCAATCCCCGGCCGCCGCTACCAGCCGGCCGCGCTCGATGGTGGCGGCCGAGTAGAAGCCGGCCCCCGGCGGGGCCACCGGGGCGATGGGCGCGCGCCATGGCATGGCTGTGACAAACAAGCCGGCCGCGGCGGTGGCGCCGGCCAGCAGCCAGTTGCGCTTGCGGGCGGCACCGCGCTTGGGTGTGCCCTCGGGATTGGCCTGCGCGGCCAGCGCAAGCCGGATGCGTTCGCCGCTGAAGGGCGGCTCGCGCAGGCGCACGCCGGTGGCGTCGAAGATGGCATTGGCCACGGCCGGCGCGGCGGGCAGGGTGACTGCCGCGCTCGTGCCGAGCGTGGCGCTGGCGGGGCGCAGCGCGCCGGCAACGCGCACTTCCGGCAATTGCGCGGTGGCAAGCGCCGGCAGGTTGGCATCGTGTACCGCGGGCAGGTTGGCGGCGGGCCAGCTATCGAAGCGGCTGCCGTCGACGGTGAGTTGCTGCGCGGCGCGCGCGGCCTCCTGCTGCAAGGCCACGGCATTGGCCCCGCCTTGTTCGCCCGCATCGCTGTCGTGTCCTAGCGTGACGCCGGTGACGCTGACCTCGCCGGTGGTGGCATCCACTTCGACTTCCGCCACCCAGGCCGACCAGCTGTGCACGGGCTGGCCGCCATCGGCCTGCCCGGCTTCGATGGTGCTGGCGTACGCAAAGCCGCGTCCGCGCCGTACGTTCTGTTGCGCTTGCGCGCGTTCGCCGCGTGGCTGCCAGTTGGCCTGCGCCGCGACCCGGCGCACGAGGTCAGCGCCGCGCGTGTCGTCGAGATGGCGCAGCCGCAAGGCCACAGGATCCTGTGCGCTAGCTGCCGCCACTTCGTCCAGATGCGACTCATGCGCAAACACGTGGGCGCGTGCTGCCTGCGCTGGCGTGCTCTCCACGCGCGGCTGTCCCGGCAGCTCGGCCTGCGCGACGCTCAGGCTGTCAAAGCGGTAGGGTGGCAGGATGGCATCGTCGCGCGTGTCGCGTCCAGCGGATGCTTCCGGCTCTATTTCGGTGACCGGCGCTGTCGTGCGGGTCAGCCACAGGGCCAGCGGCGGCGCATGCATGACCGCAGCGCTGCCGCGCGCATCCACGGCTGTGTTGACGGCATAGGCGGCGATTTCGCCATCGCGCGTCCAGGCGCTTTCGATGTGGGTGTTGACCATGGCCTGCATGGCGCCAAGTTCATGGGCCTCCACGCGCACGCGCACCACTCGCCCGGCCGAATGCGCCAGCAGGGCGGCATCGGCGGCGGCGTGGTGGGCGTACAGGGGATCTTCGTCGTGGCCCGGGGCCTGCCAGCAGATCAAGGTAATGCGGTCTTCGCCGATGCCGAGCAGGGCGGCGAGTTCGGCCCGCAACGCGCCGGGGCGACGGCTGGGCAGCCACACGCGCAGCGCGCTGTCGCGCCAGTCCGCCATCGCGGAGCAGCCGGCGGCTTGCAGGCCGGCGAGTGGCCATTGATAGTCCTGCGCGCTGCGGCCGGCGGCATCCGCCATGGCCTGCGCGGCGTCGCCGTGTTCGGCAACGATGCGGCGGGCGAGCGGCAAGCCCGAGGCTGCCGCTTTCGGCGGGGCTTGCCAGTGGGCGCGCAGCGCGTGGGCGGCTTGCAGCGCCCGTGGCGCGGTATCGGCAGCGATGCCGAGAAAGTCGCCCCGGCGCAGTACCGTGGCAACACCGGGCACCGCGCGCGCGGCCGTCTCATCGCAGTCGATCAGGCGGGCGCTAAGCAGCGTGCCTGTTTGCCATGCCAGCACGGGCGGGCGGATGACGTGCCCGGCCAGCCACTCCCGCTCGGGCGGCGGCTGCCATGCGCCGGGGCCGGCCTGCGCCATGACGAGGTCGTCGCGCCCGCTCATGCCGCGCCATCCCGGCCTGCGGCCTGGCGCAGCAGCACGGCGGCGCGTTGCACCGCGCGCAGGATCTCCACGTGCGTGCCGCAGCGGCAAAGGTTGAAGCGCAGCGCCTCGCGGATCTGCGCCTCGCTGGGGTCGGGGTTTTCCGCCAGGAGTGCCTTGGCGGTCATGATCATGCCGTTCAGGCAATAGCCGCACTGCGCGGCCTGCTCATCGATAAAGGCTTGCTGCACCGGGTCGGGCTGCCCGCCGGTGGCCAGCCCGTCGAGCGTGGTGATGGCGCGTTGCGCCACCGCTTTCACGGGAATCACGCAGGAGCGCGCCGCCACCCCGTCCACCAGCACCGTGCATGCGCCGCACTGGCCCAGCCCGCAGCCGTACTTTGGCCCGTTGCAGGCGAGGTCATTGCGCAGGACATAGAGCAGTGGCGTGTCGGGATCGACCTCGGCATCGAGCTGGTACGTAGTCCGGTTGACCCGGAGGCACAGGGGGCGGGGCGTGTTCATCGGGGGGCTGTGGGGCGTTTTAGAACATCACTCGCTCGGGGCCGGGGCCCCGGAAGGCTCCCGGCGGTCTGGCTGGGGCGTGGCTCAGGCTGCGGCGGCCACGCGCCCGGCTTCCACCAGCGGTTCGTTGAACACATCGTAACCGAAGCACCAGTCCGGGTTCTCGTTGGTGCGCAGCCAGGTGTTGTTATGCGAGACCAGTTGCACCTTGCCGGCGCGCTCGGCCCGGTTGGCTTCGTACAGCGAGAACGCGGCGCTGAAGTCCGACAGCCCGGTTTGCTGCAGGCAGCGGGTCAGCATGGCTGCGTCTTCGATGGCCATGGCCGCGCCCTGCGCCATATGCGGCTTCATTGGGTGGCAGGCGTCTCCCAGCAGCACCAGGCGGCCGCGGCTCCACACCGGCAGCGGATCGCGCTCCAGCAGCGGCCACTTGGTCACTTCCACGGTGCCTTCGATCAGCGATTGCACGCCTTCGTGCCAGCCGTCGAACGCGGCGCGCATTTCCTCGATGCTGCTGGGCAGCCAGCTCTTGGTCATGTCCCAGGTGGGCTCGGGCACGCCGGTGACGTAGTAGATCTCGTCAAGCTTGCTGGTATCGAAGTACACCATCATATGGCGATCGTCTGACCACCACTTGGTGCAGCGGTCATGGGTGAAGCCCTTGACGCGCGCGATCGGGAACACGGCGCGGTGCGCCACGTAGCCGGTGTACTTGGGCGGCTCGGCGCCCAGCAGTGTCTCGCGGATGCGGGAGTTCACACCGTCCGCGCCGATCACGATGTCGGCTTCGTCCACGGTGCCGTCGGCAAAGCGCAGGCGCACCACGTGGCCCAGGTCTTCCACGCTGGCCAGCTTCTTGTCGAACAGCAGCGTGCCGGGCGCCACCGCCTCGGTCAGCAGGGCGTGGAAATCGCCACGGTGCACGGTCAGGTAGCTGGCGCCGTAATGCGACAGCGCGTAACGCCCAAGCGGGATCTGGGCGATCACTTCGCCGCTTTGCCAGTCGCGGCTGTACCAGTAGTCCGGGTGGCAGCCCATGTCGTTGAGCGCATCTTCGAGGCCGATCCTGCGCATGACCTTCATCACATTGGGCCCGACGTGGATGCCGGCGCCCAGGCGCGAGAACGCCGGAGCCTGCTCATACAGCTTGACTTGGAATCCGGCGCGCTGCAGCAGGGCGGCCGCGACCGTCCCCCCCAGTCCGGCGCCAATCACTGCGATCCGTGGTTTGCCTTGCACGATATTTCTCCTGGCGGTGTGATGTGGGTCTGAAGTGGCCGTCTGGCCAATCGGTAAATCGAGTGTACACACGAGAAATTTGCTTGTAAAGAAATGGCATGCCATCCCTATGGAAAACCCTTATGCCAAAGTGACTGCCCCGTGTTAATGCCAAAAAACCGTGAAATCAAGCACCGTATGAGGGGTTCATTCATGAAGCGGGCACTGAAATCGTGCACCGCGCCCGGTCGAACGCCTTGTTGTGAAAATAGCGTGTGTACACTACAATCGTTCGCAGGACACGGAGACCGGCGAAGGCTCCGGTCCGGCCGTGCAGGGCGCTTCTCCGCTAGGACGGGCGCCAGGGCGGGTGGACAGAACAGACAGATGACGGAGTCGACAGTGCAGAAAATTTTCCGTATCGGCCAGATCGTGCCGAGCTCGAACACCACCATGGAAACCGAGATCCCGGCGATGCTGACGTTGCGCCAGCAGGTGCGCCCCGAACGCTTCACCTTCCATTCCAGCCGCATGCGCATGAAGAAGGTGGTCAAGGAAGAACTGGCGGCCATGGACGCCGAGTCCGACCGCTGCGCGCTGGAACTGAGCGACGCCCGCGTCGATGTGCTGGGCTATGCCTGCCTGGTGGCCATCATGGCGATGGGCCACGGCTACCATCGCGTCTCTGAAAAGCGCCTGCAGGCCCATACCGCCGCCAACGGCGCTGACGCGCCCGTGATCACCAGCGCCGGCGCGCTGATCGACGCGCTCAAGGTGATCGGCGCCAAGCGCATCGCCGTGGTTGCGCCTTACATGAAGCCGCTGACCGAGCTGGTGGTGGACTACATCCGCAACGAAGGCTACGAAGTGGTGGACTGGCGCGCGCTGGAAATCCCCGACAACCTCGAAGTGGGCCGCCACGACCCCGCCAGGCTGCCTGGCATCGTCGCGCAGATGAACACCAAGGATGTGGACGCCATCGTGCTGTCTGCCTGCGTGCAGATGCCGTCCCTGCCGGCGGTGGCCAAGGTGGAAGCCATGACCGGCAAGCCCGTGATCACGGCCGCCATTGCCACCACTTACGCCATCCTCAAGCAGCTCGACCTGGAGCCGGTCGTGCCCGGCGCGGGTGCGCTGCTGTCGGGTGCCTATTGATCACGTATTCGGTAAAGGGAGCCCAGCAATGAGCGAGTTTCTCCATGGCGGCAACGTGTTCGCCAACGGCATCCGCCAGCATTACCTGCGCTACGGCGGCAGCACCGGCGCGCGCGCGCAGCGCGATGCCGTGGTGATCGTGCCCGGCATCACCAGCCCGGCGGTCACGTGGGGCTTCGTCGGCGAGCAGTTCGGCAAGCACTTCGATACCTATATCCTGGATGTGCGTGGACGTGGCCTGTCCGAGACCGGCGATGCGCTGGACTACGGCCTGGACGCGCAGGCGGCGGATGTGGCCGCCTTTGCGCACGCGCTCGGCCTGGCGCGCTACGCCATCGTTGGCCATTCCATGGGCGCGCGCATCGGCATTCGCGCCGCGCGCGGCAATCCCGCCGGGCTGACCCGGCTGGTGATGGTGGACCCGCCCGTCTCCGGCCCGGGACGGCGCGCCTATCCTTCGCAGCTGCCGTGGTACGTGGATTCCATCCGCCTGGCGCGCCAGGGCATCGATGCCGAAGGCATGCGCCGCTTCTGCCCGACCTGGACAGATGAGCAACTGCGCCTGCGCGCCGAGTGGCTGCACACCTGCGACGAGCGCGCCATCGTCACGAGCTTCGAGGACTTCCACCGCGATGACGTGCACGCCGACATGCCGTCGGTACGGGTTCCCACGCTGCTGATGGTGGCCGGCCGAGGCGACGTGATCCGCGCCGAAGACATCGAGGAAATTCGCGGTTTGCTGCCTGCCGTGCAGGTTGCGCGCGTGGCGGATGCCGGCCACATGATCCCGTGGGACGACGAGGCCGGCTTCTACCGCGCCTTCGGCGACTTCCTCGGCGCGCCGCTGCTGCAGGACCAGGCTGCCGCCTGAGCTGCCTGCATCACCAGAAAGGAGAACACATGCCAGTAAGCGATCACGACCTGACCCAGGCATGGCGCCAGGTGCTCACCCTGTCAAAACTGGAGCCGGGCCAGACGGTCACGGTGCTGACCGGCGCCGCCACACATCCGCAAACGCTGCGCACGGCGCAGATGGCGGCCTCCGCGATGGGCGCCATCGTCAACCGGCTGGACCTGCCGCCCGTCAACGCAGACAAGGCGCTCAGCCGCGACGCGCTGGCTTATCTCGGCACTACGCCGCTGACCGGCAACCCGGCCGCCATCGCCGCGCTCAAGGCCAGCGACCTGGTGCTGGACCTGATGACGCTGCTGTTCTCGCCCGAGCAGCACGAGATCCTCTCCGGCGGCACCAAGATCCTGCTGGCCGTGGAGCCGCCCGAGGTGCTGGTGCGGCTGGTGCCCACCGAAGGGGACCGCACCCGCGTGAAAGCCGCCACGGCGCGGCTGGCGCGCGCGCGGGAGATGCACATCACGTCAGATGCCGGCACCGACCTGCGCTGCGCGCTGGGCGAGTTTCCCGCCATCAGCGAGTATGGCTTTGTCGATGAGCCGGGCCGCTGGGACCACTGGCCAAGCGGCTTCGTGCTGACCTGGCCGGACGAGGGCGGCACCAATGGGCGCATCGTGCTCGATCGCGGCGATATCCTGCTGCCGATGAAGTCCTACGTGCAGGAGCCGATCGACATCACGGTGGAGAAGGGCTACGTCACCCGCATCGAAGGCGGCCTGGATGCCGAGCTGCTGAGCGATTACATGGCCTCGTTCAACGACCCCGAGGCCTACGCCATGTCGCATATCGGCTGGGGCCTGCAGCCGCGCGCGCGCTGGTCCACGCTCGCCATGTATGACCGCGAGGCCACCATCGGCATGGATGCGCGCGCGTTCGAAGGCAACTTCCTGTGCTCCTTCGGCCCGAACAACGAAGCCGGCGGCAGCCGCACGACGGCCTGCCATATCGATATCCCCGTGCGCCATTGCACGGTGCGGCTTGACGGCGAGGCGGTGGTTGAACAAGGCAAGGTGCTGGATCACGAATCCAAGGGAGCCATCCATGCATGATGAAGTGAAGACCTACCAGCGCCAGGGCTTCGGCGCCGCGCTGGAACCCAAGGCACCCTACGGCCTGCTGATCATCGACTTCGTCAACGGCTTCGCCGACCCGGCCGTCTTTGGCGGCGGCAATATCCCCCAGGCCATCGCCAACACCGTGCCGCTGCTGGCCACGGCGCGCGAGCAGGGCTGGCCGGTGGCGCACAGCCGCATCGTGTTTGCCGACGACGACAGCGACCACAACATCTTCACGCAGAAGGTGCCCGGCCTGCTGGCCCTGAAGGAAGACAGCCACAACAGCGCCATCGTCGGGCAACTGGCGCCGCGCCCGGGTGAACTGGTGGTGCGCAAGACCGTGCCATCCGCCTTTTTCGGCACCTCGCTGGCCGCGTGGCTGAACCAGCGCGGCGTGCAGACGCTGCTGGTGGCGGGCTGCGTGACCAGTGGCTGCGTGCGCGCCAGCGTGGTCGATGCCATGTCGTACGGCTTCCGCCCGCTGGTGCTGTCCGATTGCGTGGGCGACCGCGCCATCGGGCCGCACGATGCCAACCTGTTCGACATGGCGCAGAAGAACGCCACGGTGATGCCGCGCGACGAAGCGCTGGCGATGCTGGCGCGGGCTACGGCGGCGGCTACGGCTACGGCTACGGCTACGGCTTAAGGGGAAGGCATCCGGCGCTGCGTGATGACCGCCGGATGCGAGGCTCAGGCGCGCTTGGCGCGTGCCGGCTTCTTGCGGGCGGCGGGTGCCGCCGCTTCGGCTTCGGCCGGGGCCTGCCCAGCCGGGGCGATGCCAGTGCCCGGCACGCAAACCGTGCTCAGTACCGTACGCTGGATCACATCGCGCCAGTGCTCCAGCGCCGGCTTGCTCATCATGGGCTCGCCCAGGAATGCGCTGAGCGTATGATGATTCGAGTTGTAGAAGTAGCCCAGCGACGCGATCACCAGGTAGATGTCGCGGGCGAGCACGTCGGGTTGGAACAGCCCGGCAGCCTTGCCGCGCGCCAGGATGCCGTCCAGCACAGACAAGGCGTAGCTGGAGATCTCCCTGAGCCGGCTCGACTTCTTGGCATGCTTGCCCTGGCTCATGTTCTCGCTGGACAGGATGGCGACGAACTCGGGATGATCGAGGTAGTATCCCCAGACGAAGTCGATCAGCTGGGTCAGCGCGCGCACCGGATCCTCGGGGTCGAGCTTGAGCGCTTGCTCGGCCTCGTTGAGCTGGATGTAGATGGTTTCGAGCACTTCGACGAACAGCTTTTCCTTGCTGCCGAAGTAGTAGTAGATCATCCGGTCGTAGGTCTTGGCCAGCGAGGAGATCTTCTCCACGCGCCCGCCTTCGTAGCCGCGCAAGGCGAAGACTTTGATGGCGGCCTTGAGGATCTTGGCTCGGGTGTCCTGAGCTTGCCGGGCCCGGGTTCCGGCTGCCGCGCTTTTCTTAGCGGTCGGGGTGCTCATATGTTTGATACGTATTGCTTGTTCGAGCCTGGCAGTATAACGGCCAGGGCGGGCGGCGCCGGAATCCGGCAGTCCGCCAGCGTGCCTACCTGAGACATGGAACGAATGGAAACGACACCCGGCTCCGGACCCCGGTCCGCCTCTCTTCCCGCATCGGCGCCGATGTCCCCGGGCGCGCAGCGCGACGCCCTGCTGCAAGCGCGCGGCGTGCTGCTGGTGACGCGCGCGCCGCAAGCCGCGCCGCGGCCCGCGCCCGGCCAGCCTGGCGCGGCCTCCGATTACATCGCCGCGCAGCCCGACATCTTCGTGGCGGTGCGCGACACCGGCGAGATCCTGGCCTTCAACGGGCACGTTGACCTGGGCACCGGCATCCGCACCTCGCTGGCGCAGATCGTGGCCGAAGAGCTGGAGGTGCCGGCGGCGCGCGTGGCGATGACGCTGGGTCATACCGAAGCTACGCCCAACCAGGGCCCCACCATCGCCAGCGCCACCATCCAGATCTCGGCGCTGCCGCTGCGCCGCGCGGCGGCGCAGGCCATGGCCTGGCTGCGCGAGCGCGCGGCGCAGCGTCTTGGCGTGGCGCCCGAAGCGCTGATCGCCGAAGATGGCCGCCTGCGCTTGCGCGGAAAAGGCAATGAGAGCGCCGAAGGCCTGGCCTACGGCGACCTGCTGGCCGGCGAGCATATCGAGCTGCCCCTGGCTGACRCCATTGCCACCAAGCCGGTCAGCGAATACCGCGTGGTCGGGCGTGCCGCGCCGCGTGTGGATATTCCCGCCAAGGCCACGGCGCAGCTCACCTTCGTGCACGATGTGCGCGTGCCTGGCATGCTGCACGGCCGCGTGGTGCGCCCACCTTACGCCGGGCGCGATAGCGGTGGCTTTGTCGGCACCAGCCTGCGCGGCGTCGACCGCGCGTCGATTCGCGATGTGCGCGGTGTCGTCGACGTGGTGGTGCAGGGCGATTTCATCGGCGTGGTGGCGCAGCGCGAGGAGCAGGCCATGCAGGCGGCGCGCCGCCTGCGCGTGGACTGGAAGCCGGCGCCGCCGTTGCCCCCGCTCAGCGAGCCGGAAGACACCGAGGCTGCGCTGCGTGCCAATCCCGCGGCACGCCGCACGCTGGTGGAAGAGGGCGACGCCCAAGGCGCCTTCGACTCCGCTGACCGGATACTGTCGCGCGGCTACGCGTGGCCCTACCAGATGCACGGCTCCATCGGCCCGTCCTGCGCCGTGGCGGACTACCGCGAAGACGGCCTCACGGTCTGGTCCGGCACGCAAAACCCGCATGTGTTGCGCATCGACCTGGCGCGCCTGACCGGACTGGATGAAGGCTGCATCGAGATCGTGCGGATGGAAGCCGCCGGCTGTTATGGCCGCAACTGCGCCGACGACGTTTGCGCCGATGCGGTGCTGCTGTCGCGCGCGGTGAGGCGCCCGGTGCGGGTGCAGCTCAGCCGCGAGCAGGAACATCTGTGGGAGCCCAAGGGCGCGGCGCAGCTCATGGACGTGCGCGGCGCCATTGGCCCCCATGGCGAGTTGCTGGCCTACGATTTCGTCAGCCGCTATCCGTCCAACGACGCGCCCACGCTGGCGCTGCTGCTGACCGGCGTGGTCGACAACGCGCCGCGCATGCTGCAGATGGGCGACCGCACCGCGGTGCCGCCTTACCAGTACGCCGCCACGCGCATCGGTTGCGACGACACGCCAGCCATCGTGCGCGCCTCCTGGCTGCGCGGCGTGTCCGCGCTGCCAAACGTGTTCGCGCACGAGTGCTTTATCGACGAGCTCGCGCATGAGGCCGGCGCTGATCCGCTGGCGTACCGCCTGCGCCACCTGCCCGATGCGCGCGCCACGGACCTGCTGCGCGCGCTGGCGGCGCATGCCGGCTGGCGCGAAGGCGCGCGCGGCACGCGTGGCCAGCCGGACGCGGATGGGCTGCTGCGTGGGCGCGGCGTGGCCTATGCCCGCTATATCCATAGCAAGTTCCCGGGCTTCGGCGCCGCCTGGGCCGCCTGGGTGGTGGACCTGACGGTCGCGCCCGAAACCGGCCAGATCATGGTGGAGCGGCTGGTGGTGGCGCAGGACACCGGCATGATGGTCAACCCCGACGGCGTGCGCCACCAGGTGCAGGGCAATGTGGTGCAGGCGCTTGGCCGCGTGCTCAAGGAACAGGTGCGCTTTGACGCCAACGGCGTGGCCAGCCGCGAATGGGGCAGCTATCCGCTGCTGACCTTTCCCGAGCTGCCGCCCATCGAAGTGCTGCTGATGCCGCGCCAGGAGGAAGCGCCGATGGGCGCGGGCGAATCCGCGTCGCTGCCGGGCGCGCCGGCTATTGCCAATGCGCTGTTCGATGCCACGGGGGTGCGGCTGCGGCGCGCGCCCTTCACGCCGGAGGCGGTGCTCGCGGCGCTGGCCGACCAGCCCGCCTGAGACGGGCTTACTCTGGCTCGCCGTCCGGTGCGTTGCCGCGCTCGTCGCGGTCGTCGAACTCGCTCATCTTGCGCAACAGGTAGGTGATCGCTACCCGCTCGGCGGGATTGAGGTCGCCGAAAGTCTGCTCGGAGATCTTGTGCGCGAACGGCACGGTTTCCTCGATCAGCGCATGGCCGGCCGGGGTCACCGTGACCACGACCTTGCGGCGGTCGTTGGTATCGTGCGAGACGGCCACCAGCTCGCGCGTCTTGAGGCGCTCGATGATGCCGCGCACGGTGGCCTGGTCGATGGCGGTGGCCCGCACGATTTCGCTGAGCGAGCACGAGCCGCGCTCGTTGACCGCGCACATCACCACGAACTGCGCCGCGGTCAGCTGCGAGTCGGCAATGGTCTGCTGGAAGATCGCCACATGGCGCTGGTAGGCGCGCCGCAGCAGGTGCCCGACTTGCTCGGTGAAATCGTAGTCGGCGGCGGCGGGTTTTTGCGCGGCGGTCTTGCGCGCGGAGGAGTTGGACACGATGGGCGGTCTGCAGGCATGAGATAAACGTGCCTCAGAGTATACCGAGTGGGGCCGCGCGCAGCGGGTTTTTTGCGCGTGCACGGCCCCTCGCCGCTTCAGCTTAATCCGCGCACCGGTGGATTTCCACAGTGATATGCACGAGCTCTTCATGCACGGCAAGGGCGCTCCTGATGCGCGCTGCCGTCAGTGCGGGGTCGTGAGTCACCAGGCTGACAAGGCAGGAGAATTTCTCCTTACCCACTCGCCAGACATGAAGGTCGGCAACACGGGTACCCTCGTCGCCGGTATCGAAAGCCTGCAACACTTCGCGTACCTCATCCACGACCGGATGGTCCATTTCGCGATCGAGCAGAACGACGCCGGTTTGTTTCAGCAGGCCGAAGGCCCACGCGCCGACCAGCCCGGCGCCAACGATGCCCATGACCGGGTCGAGCCAACGCCACCCGAGCAGCCAGCCTCCCGCGAGTGCCAGAATGGCAAGCACCGATGTCGCGGCATCCGACAGCACATGGACATATGCCGAGCGCAAATTCAGGTCGTGCTGGTGATGGCCGCCTTGGCCATGCGCGTGCCCATGTTGGTGCCCATGCTCATGCCCATGTTCGTGGCCATGGTCATGCGCATCGCCCAGTATCAGCGCGCATCCTATATTGACAAGCAGTCCGATGACCGTGACTGCCATGGCCTCTTTGTAGTGAATTGCCTGCGGACTGAAGATCCGTTCAACGGACCCGAAGACCATCAAGGCTGCGATGCCGAGAAGAAAGATCGCGCTGGCGAATCCCGCCAGGATTTCAATCTTCCAGGTGCCGAACGCGAACCGATGGTCATGCGCAAAGCGCCGCGCCGCAACATAGGCAAAGGCGCTCAACCCGATGGCAAGCGCGTGGGAACTCATATGCCACCCGTCAGCCAGCAGCGCCATCGAGTTGAACCAGAGGCCGGCGGCGATTTCCACAACCATCATCGCGGCGGTGATCAGCATGACGAGGCGCGTTCCTCGCTCGGCGGCCTTGTTGCCTGAGTCGAATACGTGGGTATGAGTCCACGGGGTGATGTCATGTGTATGCATGGTCGATCTGCTTGGTTGTCGCCCAAGCAGCCGCAGGCTTGAGCAGTTTCGTGGCGATTCGAGTGTGAGCGGGTCGTAAACCGTGAAGCGGGTAATAAACTGAGTGAGCCAGGCTGCTCATTTGAAGTAGCTGTGCACCACCTCGATGAGCTGCTCCCTGGCGTCGCCTTCGGACTCGCCATGGGCTGGCTCGGCGTCAACAAGGTGCGTGCGGATGTGGTCTTCCAGTACCACCGCCAGCAGGCCGTTCATGGCCCCACGGCAACTCGTGATTTGCTGCAGCACGCCCACGCAGCCTTGCTCTTCCTCGAGTGCGCGTTCGATGGCATCGATCTGACCCCGGATGCGGCGCACCCGGTTCAGCAACTTCTGTTTCTCGCGGATGGTGTGGCTCACGGCTTTGCCTCAAATATAGTATGGGGGAGTATATATTCTCTGCCGGGAAATGGATGATGACCTTGCAGGCGGCCGGGTCTTGCCCGCTGTCCGGTACCTGGCAAGTCTTCCTGCTCGTCCTGCTAGGAGAAGCGTTGACCACCTGCATCGCCCGCGTGGACAATGGTGCCAGTCGTGCCTTCTGCCAGAACCGAGAGAACTGCCACATGCCTTCTGCCGTTGCTGTAGCGGTTGCTGCCGCCTGCCGGCTTTCACTGCCGCAGCGCCGCTTCCGCTGTGCGCCAACTGCGACATTCGCGGTGACCGCTCTTGGATGACGCCGATACGGCTTCGCCGGTGCCGGGCGCCAACCCGAGCGATCCGCCGCTGCGGCTGGCGCGTACCCGCACGGCACGCGCGCTGCTGACCGCGCTGGCGTTGCTGAGCCTGGGGGTGGCCATCCTCGGGTTGTTCCTGCCCGGCCTGCCCAGCACCGAGTTCATCCTGCTGTCCGCCTGGGCCGCGGCCAAGGGATCGCCGCGCCTGCATGCGTGGCTGCTTGGCCATCGCGTGTTTGGCCCGATGCTCTACAACTGGCACAACGGCCGCATGGTGAGCCGCCGCGCCAAGTGGAGCGCCACGGCGGCCATGAGCATCTGCAGCGCCGTGCTGCTGTTCGGCATGCATCGGCCCTGGCTGGCCTACGGGGCAATTGCCTGCATGGCTTGCGTGCTGGCATGGCTGTGGCGCCGGCCCGAGCCGGCGGCCTGATGCCGCTCCCGCGAGTTACGCTGTCTGGGTTTCGCGCGGCCTGGTCTTCTTTGCCGCCTTTACTGCCTTTGCCACCTTTACCGGCCACGCCAGCATCGCGGTAGCGGCCAGTGCCTCGAGCGCGGCGCGCGACGCGCCATCGCGCGCCTGCATCGACATCCCCTGCATGACCGTGTTGAAGAACTTGGCCAGTGCTGGCGCGTCGGTGCCAGCCGGCAGTTCGCCGCGCCGGATGCCCTGCTGGATGCAGGCCTGCAGGGCTTGCTCCTTTTCCTTGCGGCGCTGGCGCAGCGTGTCTTCGATATAGGCGCAGTCGGCCGAGCAACTGGTGCCCGTCATCAGGAAGCAACCGGCGGGGTTGCCCTTGGCGCTGAACAAGGCCGCCGCGCCGGCGAGCAGCCCGTGCACGGCGTCATGCGCGCTGCCAGCGCCTTGCAGCGGCGCGTAGAGCAGCGCGCCGTGGGTATCCGCATAGCGGTCCACGGCTTCATAGAACAATTGCTCCTTGCTGCCGAACGCGGCGTACAGGCTCGGCGCGGTGATGGCCATGGCCTCGGTGAGCGCGGAGATCGAAGTGGAGCTATAGCCATAGCGCCAGAACAGCGACAGGGCCTGGCCCAGCGCCTCGTCGCGATCGAACTGCCTGGGCCGTCCGCGGCCCGCACCGGAAACACTCTTTTTCATAGTGGTCATTATATTTTTCCGTTGCCAGTGACGCCAGTGGTGATTAGTATAGTGATCGTTCAATAAATTGCTGCGCCGCAGTCGCTCGCCATGATCCCCTATTCCCTGCTTGACCTGTCGCCCATCGTGGAAGGCGGCGACGCCGGCCAGGCCATGCGCAATTCGCTCGCGCTTGCCCAGCACGCCGAGCGGTTGGGCTACCAGCGCTTCTGGCTGGCCGAGCATCACAATATGCCTGGCATCGCCAGYGCCGCCACGGCGGTGCTGATCGGCTACGTTGCCAACGGCACGTCCACCATCCGCGTCGGTTCCGGCGGCATCATGCTGCCCAACCATTCGCCGCTGGTAGTGGCCGAGCAGTTCGGCACGCTGGCCTCGCTGTTCCCCGGCCGTATCGATCTTGGCCTGGGCCGTGCGCCCGGCACCGACCAGTCCACCGCTCGCGCGCTGCGCCGCAGCGCCACGCAAGACACCGCCGATGCCTTCCCGCAGGATGTGGAGGAGTTGCAGGCCTACTTCGACGACCCGCGTCCCGGCCAGCGCCTGCGCGCGGTGCCCGGCGCGGGCCTGAAGGTGCCGCTGTGGCTGCTTGGTTCCAGCTTGTTCAGCGCGCAGTTGTCGGCGGCGATGGGCCTGCCCTTCGCGTTTGCCTCGCACTTCGCGCCGGGCTTCATGCGCCAGGCGGTGGACCTGTACCGCAAGACCTTCCAGCCGTCGGCGCAGCTCTCCAAGCCGCATGTGATGCTGGGGCTCAATGTGTTCGCGGCGGATTCGGACGCGCAGGCGCGCCGGCTGTTCAGCTCGCTGCAGCAGCAGTTCCTGGCGCTGGTGCGTGGCAACCCCGGCCCGATCCGGCCCCCGGTGGATAACATCGAGCTGATGTGGACGGAGACCGAGGCCACGCATATCCGGCGCTCGCTGGCGTGCTCGGTGGTGGGTGATCCCGAGGGCGTGCGCAACGGCCTGCGCGCCTTCATCGAGGACCTGCAGCCGGATGAGCTGATGCTCACCGCGCAGATCCATGATCACGAGGCCCGCCTGCGCTCCTTCGAGATCGCGGCGCAGGCCATGCGGGTGGCGGCGTCGACAGCCAAGGTCATAATCTGAAGCGTCGGTCGTGCGGATGGCGCCGATGCGCTCAGAGGTGCTTGTAGAAGAACGTTGTCCCGCAGAACTCGCCATCCGGCATCAGCGCGTACTTCGGCACCACGCCGGCGCGCTGCCATCCCGCGCGCGCGTACAGGCGCTCGGCATCGCCGCCGGTCACCGTGTCGAGCAACAGCACCGACTTGCCCGCCTCGCGCGCGGCATCGTCCAGGGCCGCCAGCAGCCGCTGCGCTACGCCGCGGCGGCGGGCCGTGCGGTGCACCAGCATCTTGGCCACGTCGGCGCGGTGGGGCTGGTTGTCAGGCATCGACAGGATGATCTGGACGGTGCCAAGGATCTGCCCTTCGCCGTCCTGCGCGATCAGCAGCACGCGCTTTGCGCGCGCGACGCCATCGGCCACGCCGCGCCAGAACTGCAGGGCCTTCTCGCGCGGCAGCGGCAGCATGAAGCTCACCGACGCACCCCCCTCCACGCAATCGATCAGCACATCGGCCAGCGCCTCGATGCAAGCGGCGGCTTCGCCGGCGCCGACGCGCCGCACGGTGATAGGTTCGGTCATCCCGGGCATCTCGGTCATGCGTTTCTCCTGGTTGGCGTGAATGGCATGGTGGCCAGCGCTACGACGTAGCGCGCAGGCTTGCGGGTGGGATTCTTGTAGACGATGGGGCGGTCCAGCCGCATGGACAGGCAGTCGCCGGTTTCCAGGCGCCAGTGCTGGTCGCCCACTGTCATTTCCATGACGCCGTCGATCATCCAGACCTGCTGATGGATATCGGCTTCGCGCGCGGCGGTTTCATAAGCCACGCGCTTGCCCGCCGGGAAGACCACGTCAACCAGCTGGATCGGCGAGGGTGCCGCCGGGGAGAGGTTGCGGCGGATATAGCCGGAGGCGGGGTCGGTCCACACCGGCTGCTCCGCTGCACG
Source organism: Cupriavidus sp. 05L411 (assembly GCF_056398045.1). Taxonomy (NCBI): domain Bacteria; kingdom Pseudomonadati; phylum Pseudomonadota; class Betaproteobacteria; order Burkholderiales; family Burkholderiaceae; genus Cupriavidus; species Cupriavidus sp. 05L411. The sequence goes on from NZ_JBFTOQ010000017.1 coordinate 46,753, forward strand.
GGCCATGGGCGACGGCTCGGCCTGCGGCGTGCTGTCCTCGAACAGCGATGCCACGGTGACGCCCAGCGCGGCGGACAGCTTGTCGAGCACCGTGGCCGTGGCGCTGCTCTGGCCACGCTCGATCAAGGAGATGTTGGAGCGGCTCACGCCGCTGCGCTCAGCCAGCGCGGCCAGCGAGAAGCCCTGGGCGTCGCGCAGCGTTCGCACGCGCCGGGCGATCAGGTCGTTGATGTCCATGGGTTTCCAGTATTCTGGATGAAAGTGTCCTGTAAACTGACACACATCGCGATGCAAAGCAACTGGAACTTGCCAATGCGCATGGCGCGTTTCGGACCTCAGACCTCAGAAGTCAGAAGACCGGAGCGCGTTTCGGGCCGGGGGCCGGGTCGGTGCCGCTCAAGGCTCCCTCATAGCGACTCGGCTTTCAAGGGGCCGGCGCTCAACGGGCTGCCTTGCCGGCAGGATGCGGCCCTTGTTCATGCCGACGGCGAGTGCCAGCAGGATCAGCGCGATGCAGACCCCATCCGAGGCGCTGGGATATTGGCCGATAATGAACAGGGAACTGACGATGCCGAACACCGGAATCAGCAGCGACAGGGGCGCAACCCGCGACACCGGGTACTCGCGCAAAAGCAGGTTCCATCCCCAGTAGCAGAAGTGCGTCGCGCCGTAGACCTGGAACGCCAGTGAAAACATGGCGGCCCCCCTCAAATGCGAGGGCAACGCGGCAAATGGCCCCGGCCCATGCAGCAGCCAGGTCAACAGAATCAGCGGAATCGGCGGGAACAGGCTGGCCCACACCACGAAGGCGAAGATCTCGCGCACCTTGGACACCTTGATGACGATGTTGCCGATGCTCCAGGCCACGGCGCTGACCATCACCAAACTAAAGCCGATTGTGGTGGCCTTGCCGGGACTGCCCAGCAGGATGCCCACCAGCCCGATGGCAGCCAGCACCATGCCGATCAACTGGGGCAATGCCAGGCGTTCACGGAACAACAGCACGCCCCAGCCCAGCGTGAAGAATGCGCTGAACTGGATCAACAAGGAGGCGCTGCCGGGCGGTACGCCCATCGCGATCCCCAGGTTGATCAACGCCCACATCGCCACGCCGAAGATCAAGCCATAGACCGCTAGCCAATGGAAGGCCACCTGCGGCCGTTTCACGAAGAACACCCACGGCAAAGCGGCCAGCGTAAAACGGATGGCCGTCAACAGTAGTGGATCGATCCCGGCAAGCCCGAGTTTGGTGATGGGGAAGTTGAATCCCCAGACGGCCGTCACGACGACGGCCAGCAACAGGTGTTTTCTCTGCATGGTCGGTGTGTCTCTTCCTGGCTGCAAGGCGTAAAGCGCTGGCATCGACGGAAATTTGCCGGAAATCCGTATGGCCTGCTTTCGATTACAGGTCAAAAAGAAATAAAATCAGGCCATGCGGAAAATCACGATCGATCCCTACGAGAACACGCCGCGCGATGCCGTCGTGACGGCGCGAGACTACGCGGACGGCGAGCTTTTCCCATCGCACCGCCATCAGCGTGGGCAATTCGCCTACGCCGCACGTGGTGTCATCACGGTGCTCACCGACGAGGGCAACTGGGTGGTGCCGCCCCAGCGCGCCGTCTGGGTGCCGTCCCAGCTGCCACACGCCATGCAGATGCGCGGCCCGGTCACCATGCTCAACACCTACATCCGCGAGCAGGCCGTGCAGCGGCTTGGCTTGCCTGCGCATTGCCAGGTCTGCGACGTGTCGCCGCTGTTGAGGCAATTGCTGGAGCAGGCGCTGGCGGTGCCCACGCATTATGCGGCCGACGGGCGCGACGGCTATCTGATGGGTTTGTTGTTGCACGAGATCGCCGCCATGCCCGCGCTATCTCTCAACGCGCCATTGCCCGCGGAGCCGCGTCTTGATCGCGCTTGCCGTGAGTTCCTGGCATTCCCCTCGCTGGAAATCGGCATCGACGACATGGCGCAGCGCACCGGCATGAGCCGCCGCACCTTTACCCGTCAGTTTCGGCTGCACACCGGCGTCAGCTATATCGAATGGAGGCAACAGGCCTGCCTGCTCGCGGCCGTGGTTCGGCTCGGCAATGGCGAACCTGTCACGCGCGTTGCCATGGAGCTGGGTTACAGCAGTGCAAGTGCATTCGCGACAGTCTTCAAGCATGTCCTGGGTGAGGCGCCCAGTCGATACTTCGCAACGCATAGGGCTTAGAGGCCGGTTCAAAAAGATTCTGGCCACGGGTAACTCTCGGCATTGCCGGCCGCATTGATAATTCCCGAGCTGCGCAGCATCCGGGATCTCGTCGTAAAGGGTCAAGAATGGAGTGTGTTGCCCGACAACCAACGCACGGAAGCGCTTGCGTCGGGGCGGTTGATTTCCATTACACCTGAAACCAGCGCCCCTACCAATACTTCCACCTTGTGCCCCCGATCGCGGCACCCAGTCACAGCCGATCACGAATCCACGTGGTGTTGGCACTGGGCATTGCGATGCGATCATGACAGGGCTCACTTGAGAGTATTGTTTTTTGGGCTGTGAGTTTGCCGCTCAGGTCATGGTTCGCGGCGCTCGAATGCGATCGAAATAATAAGTCGTTGCAGGCTGCAAGGCTGCTGCATTCCAATGCGAGGTGGAGCCGCACGGTTCTTGCGCGACGGTCAAGTGAGGCGCGCAATCTACGTTGATCTATAATCCACATCGGCTTTCCTGAACCCGTGTTTTTAGGGCAGCAGGCGTCCTTGATGCATCCATAGGGCTCCATGCGTAGCGCTGTTGCATAGAGATTCTGCCCAGGGACCGGCGCACCGAGGACGAAGGATCTACCTCAGCATGGCAGTTGGCAGACTTTTTCTCTTCCGCCGTCCTACATCCGTGCAACCATTTGAGTATTGAAGAATGCGGAAGTCAGAATCATCGGTCGCAGCCGCGGCACCGTCCCCCACCCCACTCTCCGAATACCCCGGAGAGGACCCCCGCGCCGCGAGGGCAGGCATCCAGGTCATTGCGCGGGCGGCGGAAATACTGCGCACGTTGAGCAGCCACCCAGGCGGCCTGAGTCTCGGGGCCATTGCAAAAGATGTGGATTTGCCGCGCTCGACTGTGCAGCGGATTGTCGATGCCCTGGGCGCGGAGGGTCTGACAATGTCCGCTTCGGGCGGCAGTGGCGTGCGGCTTGGTCCGGCTATCCTCTCGCTGGCCAACGCGACGAAGTTCGAGATCGCGGATCTGGTCCGCGACGCGCTTGTCGACTTGTCGAAAGCGACAGGAGAAACGGTGGACTTGTCCATACTGGACCAGAACAAGGCGGTGTTTATCGATCAGGTACAGGGCACGCATGTGCTGCGGGCCGTTTCCGCTGTCGGAGCCGCGTTCCCGTTGCATTGCTCGGCGAACGGCAAGGCCCTGCTCGCCATGCTGGACGACGCGGCCCTGGCCAAGATGAGAGGCAAGCTGAAGTTCGAGCAACTGACGCCGCATACCCTTCGCAGCTGGGACGATCTCGCAAAGGATATTGAGTCGACGCGGGCCACCCATGTCGCCGTGGACCGCGAGGAGAACTCATTGGGGATTTGCGCCGTCGCAATCGGCTTGCTCGGACCAATGGACCAGCGTATCGCCATCTCGGTGCCGACCCCGACCCACCGTTTCGTGCAAAGCGAAGCGCTTCTCACTGAGAAGCTTGTGGAATGCAGGGCACGGCTGCTGGCAGGACCGCTGCGCAGGGCCTGACCTAGGTTTCCGGCCCTATCTCCCAAGGCGACGCCTTATGCCTGGGCACCGCCGCGTTCCTTTAGGGCGGCGGCAAGATACGCCAGGAGCTGCTCCCTGACGCCCTGCGCACTCGAATACGTCCATTCGTAGAATCCCTTTCCGGACTTCATGCCGAGGTTGCCGTCGCGCACGCTGTTCGTCAGGATACGGTTCGGCCACGAGGTGCTATCCAACGTCGGCAGGATAACAGCGTGAATGTCCTGCGTCAGGTCCAGCCCGACCAAGTCGGCATTCTCCAGCGGCCCCAATACCGGCAGCCGCAGGCCAAACGAGTTCTTGACGACCAGATCGACCGTCCGCGCATCGCAAATGCCTTGCGACACAAGGGCAATTGCCTCGCGCCAGAGCGCATGCTGCAAGCGATTGCCGACGAAGCCGGGAACATCCTTCTTGACGTGTACCGCCACCTTGCCGACTGATTCCAGCAGCGAGATCGTGCGTTCGACGACCTGTTGGTTGGTGGCCGTCGCCTGCACGACTTCAACCAGCGGGATGAGGAAAGGCGGATTCCACCAGTGCGTTCCCACGAGGCGATCCTTTTTGCTGACAGCTTCGCCGATATGTCCGATGGGAATGACGGAAGTGTTCGACGCGATGATGCACTCGCCAGATACGACCGCCTCGATCTGGCGCATGACGTGATGCTTGATCTCGAGCTTCTCGGGCACAGCTTCGAACACGATCTGACAGCCGGATAAGGCTTCGCTGATGTCGTCGCTCAGCCTGAGCTTTGCAAAAGACACAGCAGGACGACCCAGCGCTTTCAGATTGGAAGCGATGCGCTCCTGCACAGTTTCAATCAAGCCCGGCGCGGCGTCATAGACGCACACATCGAACCGGCCGTCCTCCAGGAATACCTGCGCAATGCCGTGGCCCATCAGCCCGGCACCGACGACACCGATACACATTGAATTCAATGTCCTCTCCCTCTTAATTTAACCGTTATACGGTACATGTGTACCGTATAACGACTCACAATAAGCAGCAAAACGGCATCGGTCAACCAAGGGTAAACGCTGTCGAACATCCGGATTCCCAGTCCTGGCATGGGCTGCGAGGGAATTGCATGTCTCCCGTTGGACGCGTCACAGGGAAAGCCGCTGCCGGCACGCTTGACAACCCTGACGGCGATCCATAAAGTAACCGCAAAGCGATACATCATAACCATATTGCGGTACATACAAATAGGAGGCAGCCATGGCAGCTGAGAAGGTCATCATTTCATGTGCGGTAACAGGGGCGATCCACACGCCCACGATGTCACCCTATCTGCCAATCACGCCCCAAGACATCGCGCAGCAGGCGGTCGATGCCGCGCGGGCGGGAGCGTCGATCCTGCATCTGCATGCGCGCGATCCGCTGGACGGCCGCCCGAGTGCCGATCCCGACGTCTTTATGCAGTTCCTTCCGGAGATCAAGCGGCAGACCGATGCCGTGATCAACATCACGAGCGGCGGCAGCACGAAGATGACGCTGGAGGAGCGGCTCGCGCCCCCATTGCGCGCGCGGCCCGAGATGGCCTCGCTCAACATGGGCTCGATGAACTTCTCGATCCACCCTGTCGCTTCGAAGATTGCCCAGTGGGAGCACGATTGGGAGAAGCCATACGTGGAGGGCACGGAAGATACGATCTTTCGCAATACCTTCAAGGACATCCGACGCATCCTCATGGAGCTTGGCGAAGGATGCGGGACCCGGTTCGAGTTCGAGTGCTATGACGTTGGGCACCTGTACAACCTGGCTCACTTCGTCGATGCCGGCCTGGTGAAGCCGCCGTTTTTCGTGCAGACGATCTTCGGGATCCTGGGCGGTATCGGGCCTGCCGCCGAGAACGTGACGTTCATGCGCGAGACCGCTAACCGGCTGTTCGGCCGCGACTATTACTGGTCCGTGCTGGGGGCCGGGCGCCACCAGATGCCGTTGCTGACCTACGCATCGATCATGGGGGCGAACGTGCGGGTCGGCCTCGAAGACAGCCTGTACCTCGGGCGCGGCAAGCTGGCGCAGTCCAATGCCGACCAGGTCAGGAAGATCCGCCACATCCTGGAAGAACTCGGTTTCGATATCGCATCGCCCGCCGAAGCGCGATCCATGCTGCAACTCAAAGGGCGCGACAACGTCGCGTTCTGAACCCATTGAAATTACGCCATCCTTTCCACAACGGAGACATCATGTCGATATCCGCATACCCCGCCACGCCCCCTTCCAATACCGACGGCGTCGAATTCGTCGAACTGAGCCACCCCTGGGGTCACGGCGTACCTAACTGGCCGTACTTCGAAGACGTGAAGATCGAGCGGATCCATTACATGGCGAAGTCCGGGGTGCTGACGCAACGCATTACCACCGTCATGCACAGCGGTACGCATATCGATGCGCCTGCGCACGTGATCGAAGGCACGCCGTTCCTGGACGAGATCCCGCTGGACCGTTTCTTCGGCACAGGCGTGGTGGTCAGCATTCCCAAGAAAAAGTGGGAGGTGATCACGGCCAAGGACCTGGAGAATGCCTATCCGAAGATCCAGAGGGGCGACATCGTCATGATCAACACCGGCTGGCACCATCACTACGGAGACAACAGCCAGTACTACGCCTACTCTCCTGGCCTGTACAAGGAAGCGGGCGAATGGCTGGCCGAAAAAGGCGTGAAGATGGTCGGCGTCGACCAGCAAGCCCTTGATCATCCGCTGGGCACTGCTATCGGGCGCCACGGTGTCGGGCCGCTCTTGCCGCGGGTATGCGAGGAGTATGAGCGTGAAACGGGCCGCTCCGTCGAGCAGGACTTTCCGTATTGGGAGCCGGCGCATCGGGCGCTGCTCGAAGCGGGTATCCCTGGTATCGAAAATGTCGGGGGCGATCTCGACAAGGTAACCGGGAAGCGGGTGACGATAGCGGCGTTCCCCTGGCGCTGGGTAAAGGGCGACGGATGCATCGTGCGTGTGGTGGCAATGCAGGACAAGAGCCAGTCCTTCCGTATCGAAAGCGGTCTGTAACGGAAGCGGCCATGGAAGTCAAACGACTGCATGCCGCCGCTCGCTATGACGCGGCCAGGCATTTCGACATGCGGTCCCTGCGCTTGCAGGGGCTCGATGCCACGCACGTGGAGCATTTTTGGGTAGGCCTGTCGCACTTTTTGCCCGAGGGCGGTGCGCAATGGGACGCAGGGCCGACAGAGAAGGTCTACGTGGTGGTGAGCGGTGAGATCACGCTCACCACCGCCGGCGGGGACGTCGTGCTCAAGGCGTTGGATTCGTGCGTGATTCCGGCCGGTGAAGGGCGAAGCATCAGGAACGATTCCAGGTTGCCGGCCTCGATGCTCGTGATCCTGGCTTCGGCCTTGCCCGGTAGCCAATCTACAGGAGAAGGAAACAATGGCTAGTACCAGTGCCGCCTTTGGCTTGTCAGGCAAGGTAGGCGTGATCACCGGTGCCACCGGCGCGTTCGGACGGGCCGCGGCACATAGCCTAGCCGATGCCGGCGCGAGACTCGTGATCGCGGGGGCGAATGCGCAGGCGCTGCGCGAACTCGAAGTGCAATTGAATGCCGACGGCATCCGGGTCAAGGCCAAGGCATGCAGGCCCGACACAGAAGCCAATGCCCGCAACCTGATCGACGAAGCGGTTGCGCAGTTCGGTGCCATCGATTTCGTCGTCGTCGGCTCGGGTACCAACGATCCCGCGCCGATCCAGGATATGACCACGGAACAGTGGGACCACGTAATGGCAGCCAACGTGCGCGGATCGTGGCTGGTCTGCAAGGCTTTCGCCACCCACTGTATCGAGATGGCGCAGCGCGGCAGGGTTGTCCTGCTGTCGTCGACGCGCGGCAAGCTCGGGCTTGCCGCCGGCTACTCGGCTTACTGCCCCTCAAAGGCGGCGATCGATGGCCTGACGCGGACACTGGCATGCGAGCTGGGCCGCTACGGCATCAACGTCAACGCCATCGCGCCGACGGTGTTCCGGTCCGAACTCACGGCATGGATGTTCGCCGATGACGATCGCGGTCGCGCGGCGCGCGAAGGGATGCTCGCGCGTATTCCTCTCGGGCGCCTGGGGGAACCCGAGGATCTCGTCGGGGCGTTGCAGTTCCTGCTTTCCAGGGCGTCGGAGTTTTGCACCGGCCAGACGCTATACATCGACGGAGGCTACACAGCCGGATAGTGATTCGCCCTGCCCGGAGCGGCAGGCACGAAAGGCAAGCGGTTCCAAAGAAGAGCCGCGCCGACATCAGCATGACAGGAGACAAGACATGAAGAAGGAAATGGAAGGTGGCTCTGTCCACCGAATGCACTCCGCCGGGCGCCGCGCCACCTTGCGCAGCCTGGTAGCACTGGGTGCGTCCACGGTCGGCGTGCAATCGATCCGGCCCGCTTCAGCGGCCGCGCGGCCGCTGAAGATTGGCTATGTGAGCCCTCGAACAGGGCCGCTCGCCCCGTTCGCAGAGACCGATGGATTCATCCTGCAGCGCGTGCGCGCAGCGATTGCGAACGGCATCTCTGTAGCGGGCAATGTGCATCCTGTACTGATCATCGAAAAGGATAGCCAGTCGAATCCGAATCGCGCCGCCGAAGTCACGGCAAGCCTGATCAAGGACGACAAGGTGGACCTGATTGTGTCCGCGTGCACTGCGGACACCGTCAACCCCGTGTCCGATCAATGCGAACTGGGCCGGATCCCCTGCATCACCACGAACTGCCCGTGGCAACCTTACTACTTCGGGCGAGGCGGTTCGCCGGCGAAGGGCTTCGAGTATACGTATCACTTTTGCTGGGGACTGGAAGACCTGATCGCGGTATATACGGCCATCTGGGACAGCGCCGGCGCCGCTACCAATCGCACCGTCGGAGCGCTCTGGCCGAACGATGCAGAAGGCAACGCATTCAGTGACAAGGCATTTGGCTTTCCGGCGGCGCTTGCCGCGAAAGGCTACAAGCTCATCGACCTTGGCCGGTTCCAGCCGACCGCCAATGACTTCTCGGCGCAGATCCGCGCGTTCAAGGCGGCAAACGTGGAGATCGTGACGGGCGTCCTGCCGCCCGCAGCGTTCGCTACATTCTGGAGCCAGGCAGCCCAACAGGGTTTCAAGCCGAAGATCGTGACCTTTGCCAAGGCGCTGCTCTTTCCTTCCGCGGTTGCAGGACTCGGGCCACGAGGCGTCGGCTTGTCCACGGAGGTGGCGTGGTCGCCCGCCTATCCCTATCGCTCCACACTGACCGGCGAAACCAGCGCACAGTTTGCCGCTGCCTATGAAGCGGCTACCGGCCGGCAGTGGGTGCAACCCCTTGGCGCAACGCTGTCCTTGTTCGAGGTCGCACTCGACGTGCTCAAGCGGAGCGCCGCGCTGACGCCACAGGCGATTGTCACGTCGATCCGCGCTACCGACTACGCGTCGGCCGTCGGTCCCGTCAAGTGGACTGGGAGCCCGGTCAAGAACGTCACCAAGACGCCGCTGGTAGGCGCGCAATGGACCGCGGGCAACAGGTATCCACTGGATCTGCAGATCGTGAGCGCAACGCTTGCGAAGGATATCGGCGTGCAGAAGCGCCTGGCAATTCTCACCTGAGGGGTCGTATGGATCATTGTGTCCTTTCTGCCGAAATGCTGGTGAAGCGATTCGGCGCGGTGACGGTCGCCGACAATTTGTCCGTTGCGCTCGGTGACGGCGAAGCGCTGGGCGTCATTGGCCCCAACGGTGCCGGAAAGAGCAGTTTCTTCAACCTGCTGAGCGGCAACATCCGCGCGGACAGCGGCCGTATCCTGCTGGAAGGGCGGGACGTCACCAATGCATCTCCAAACGAGCGGGCGATTGCCGGGATCGGGCGAACGTACCAGATCCCCCGGCCTTTTTCCCAGCTGACGGTATTTGAAAACCTGCTCGTGGGCGCATTCTTTGGCGCCAGGTTGGACGCGCGCCGAGCTCAGCAGCACTGCTACGAAACGCTGGCACTGACCGGGTTGCTCCGCCATGCCGATAAGCCGGCGGCTGCGCTGTCGCTGCTCGAACGCAAGCGACTGGAACTGGCGCGAGCGTTGGCGACCCGCCCGAAGGTCCTACTGCTCGACGAAATTGCAGGCGGCCTGACGGAGGGCGAGGCGGCGGAGCTGGTTGCAACCATTCAATGCATCCACGCCCAAGGCACCGCCATCATCTGGATCGAGCACGTCGTGCACGCGCTCCTGGCGGTTGTCTCCCGGCTGATGGTGCTGAGCTTCGGCAAGAAGCTCATGGAAGGCGAGCCGTCGGCTGTGATGCACAGCGCCGCGGTGCGGGATGTGTATCTGGGTATCGAGGTGGAAGCCCATGCTTAGCATTCATGAACTCGATGCGTACTACGGTGACTTTCAGGCGCTGTTCGCCCTGAGCCTGACGATCCGGCAAGGCGAGTCGGTGGCGATCATCGGTGCGAATGGGGCTGGGAAATCGACCTTGCTCAAGGCGATCTCTGGAGCGCTCCCTGTCAGGCACGGCGCGATCCGCCTACGCGAACACAGTCTCGGACACGACAGTGCAGCGCAAGTGGTGCGCAAGGGCATTGCGCTCGTTCCCGAGGGGCGCCGCATGTTTCCGAGCCTGAGCGTGGAGGAAAACCTGCAGATTGGAGCATACGCCAGGCGGCCGGGCCCGTGGAATCTTGGGCGCGTTTACACGATGTTTCCCCGACTCGCAGAGCGGCGCCGGCAGAACGTGACGTCCCTGAGCGGTGGCGAGCAGCAGATGGTCGCCATCGGGCGTGCGCTCATGTCGAACCCCTCCATGCTGATGTGCGATGAGCTGTCGCTGGGCCTAGCGCCCAAGATCATTCGAGAGATGTATGGCCACCTCGCAACCCTCAAGGAGGAAGGCACGACTCTGCTGATCGTCGAGCAGGATATTCATCAGGCGCTTCGCTTCTCGGACCGCTACTACTGCATGCAGAAGGGGCGGGTCACTCTATCCGGCAAATCCGCATCGGCCAGCAAGGAAGAGATCGGACGCGCGTATTTTGGAGAAGAACAATGACGGGCTGGATCGATGTGATCGTTCAGGGCATTCTTCTGGGCGGCCTCTACGCCTTGTATGCCAGCGGGCTGTCGCTCATTTTCGGTGTCATGCGATTGGTCAACGTCGCGCACGGCGACCTGATCGTGCTGGCGGCATTCCTCGCCTTTGCCATTCGCATCCCGGGGGCAGAGACTTCATTTGCCTCGTTGCTGCTAACTGTCCCGGTCATGTTCGCGATCGGTTATGTCTTGCAGCGCGCGCTACTGAACGGTGCCATGGGCGCCAACGTGCTGCGTCCGATGCTGCTGACGTTCGGCCTGTCCATCGTCCTGCAGAATGGTCTCCTGGGTATTTTCTCTGCGGACTCCAGGAAGCTTCCTGGCGGCTCGATCGAGACAATGAGCCTGCCCCTTGGCGGCGGCATCGCTGTCGGCATCCTCCCGGTGATCACGCTGCTGGCGGCCATTGCCGTTCTTGGCGCGCTCCAGTTCATGCTGCGACGCACCGCTATCGGACGGGCATTCAGGGCAACCTCCGATGACGCGGAGGCGGCTGGCTGGATGGGTATCAATCACCGCAACCTGTTCGCACTGGCGACCGGCATGTCGATGGCCGTCGTCGGCATCGCTGCGGTCTTCATGGGGACGCGGGCGAGTTTCGATCCTGCCAGCGGACCGGACCGGTTGATCTTTGCGTTTGAAGCGGTGGTCATCGGCGGCCTGGGTTCGCTGTGGGGCACCCTTGCCGGCGGCATCGCGCTCGGCGTCGCACAGAGCATCGGCGCATCACTTGACCCCGACTGGCAACTCCTTGCCGGCCATCTGCTGTTTCTCGTGGTGCTGTTGATCGCGCCCAACGGACTATTTCCCCAACGAGGCAACCAATGAGCGCACACCTGACATCTCCCTCGGCGCTGCCTGCCAGCGCGCCGAGGCTTTCGCGCACCGACGGCGCCTTTGCGGCCACGGCCGTTGCGCTGGCCGCACTGGCTTTCGTCCTCGATGCGGGACAGCAGTCCATGCTCGTCGAGTTCTTCTATTTCGTCGCGCTCGCACAACTCTGGAATATCCTGGCTGGCTACGGCGGATTCATGTCGCTCGGACAGCAGGCCTACCTTGGCAGCGGGGGGTATGTGCTCTTTGCCCTGGCGATCTTCTTCAAGATGCCGCCGCTGGCGTCGATTGTCCTGGCCGGGTTATTCGCTGCCGGCATGGCGTGCATCGTCGCATTTGCGGTCTTTCGCCTGGCCGGACCATACCTGGCGATCGGGACCTGGGTAATCGCCGAGGTGTTCCGGTTGGCATTTTCACAAGCGAGCGCGCTTGGTGCCGGGTCGGGAATCAGCATTCCCCTGGATGCGGTGCGCTCCCTTGACCTCGGCTGGATGAGCCGCGACATGCTGCTCTATCTCATCGCCCTGCTGCTTGCCGTCGCGGTGAACTATGGCGCGTACCGCATGCTCAGGTCGAAATATGGTCTCGCCCTCTGCGCGATTCGAGACAACGAGAGCGCGGCGTCCACCATGGGGATTCATCAACGGCACCTCAAGTTCGCTGTCTATGTCGTGGTCAGCGCTGCCTACGGCATGCTGGGCGCGTTTATCTTCCTGACCAAGCTGCGTATTTCACCGGCTTCCGCGTTCGACATCAACTGGACCGGCTACATCATCTTCATCGTGGTGATTGGCGGAATCGGCACGCTTGAGGGCCCGATCATCGGCTGCATCGTTTATTTCGTGATGCGGCAGTACCTTGCCGATACCGGTAGCACCTACCTGATTCTCTTGGGATTGATCGGCATCGTCGTGATGCGTTTCTATCCCAGGGGAATCTGGGGGGAACTCGCCGCGCGCCATGGCATTGCCTTTCTGCCCACGCGTTGGCACCTTCCGGCCGCGTACCCAAGTGCCCCGCCTGCGCGGGAGAGTGAACGGCGGGCAGCGGAAGTAGCCGGCAACCGGTGATGACCGATACGTGATGGCGGCACGTTCGATGTGGCGCGCCGCAGTTCGCGCCCGCAGCGCAGCATACAAGAACATAACGAGGAGGCGACGATGAAAACAACAAAGACGGTAAAGGCAAGATGGCTGTTGGCGCTGCCGTGTCTTGGATTCGGTGCTGGCGCTTGCGCCCAGAGCAGCGTATCCCTGTTCGGCATGCTTGATGCCGGTGTGACGTATGTAAGCAATCAATCCGGCAAACGGGGCGTATTGCTCGATACCGGGGTGTATGTGCCAAGCATTTTCGGGCTGCGTGGGAACGAGGACATTGGCGGAGGCAGCAAGGTATTCTTTGAACTGGCCAGCCAGTTCAGCAATGACAATGGAGCAACGATTCCGTCGAACGGTTCGCTCTTCGCCAGGCAGGCATTAGTCGGTCTTGGCAATGCATCCTGGGGGAAAATTTCTCTGGGGAACCAGTACGACTTCATGACTGAATCCCTATTGTTCTCCGGTCTTGACGGTGGCCTTTTCTATGGCGGCTTCTACAATTTCCGGAATGGTCCGTTCACTGGCCTCGGCATTCCGAATAATCCAACCGGAGCGACCGACTTCGATCGCGTCGGCGCCTCCACGCGCGTAGCAAATTCCGTCAAGTATGTGACGCCGTCAACTGGAGGCTTCACTCTTGGCGCCTTGTATGGTTTCGGAGAGATCGCGGGCTCGATAACCTCTGGGCGGACCGCCAGCGCCGGAGTGAATTATGAGCGCGGCCCGCTGACGCTTGGCGCTGCCGTCACGGACGCGCGCTACAGCGCGATCAACAATGGCCGGGACGGCATACGCAACATCGGCGTGGGCGCGCACTATGGATTCCCTTCGGTGTTGGCCCACGTTCTTTACACGAACACGCGCAACACACTCTCCGGTGCAATGGTGAACGTCGTGCAGGCGGGCGCAAACTGGACCCTCTCCGGCGGCCTGACTCTTGGCGCCAACTACCAGTGGATGAAGGGAAATGCACAGCTCAGCCACAATAAAGCGCACCAGATCACGTCGACCTTGATGTATGCGCTTTCGAAACGTACCTCGATCTACCTGGAAGGCGTCTACCAGCATGCTGCCGGCGACCACGGCGCGCAGGCATGGATCAACGGACTTTTCGGGCCAGACGCGGCATCGTCCGGATCCAGTCAGGCCATCGGGCGTATCGGGATGGCCACGCGGTTTTGAGGTGACAGTCAGTTGGTGTTCTTTTCTTTTTGAAGGAGATTGGAATGGATTTATCTGAAGCGCACGCCTTGCTCGATCCGGCTCCGCTTGCCCTGGAGACCGGCTATGAACGTCTCGCGAGCGGCGTCTTGCACGTGGCCTGCCGTACGGAACTACACAGCTGTACGGGGGAAATGTTTGAATGGTGGTTCCGCTTTCGCCCAAATACGCAGCAGTACATCTGGTGGCATCCGGCCGACCATGTCTCCAGCAAGTGGGCAGAGGCTCAGGATGGGACACATATCGGGTCCATTCATCTGGTCGAGGAGCATTTCTCCGGATCGCCAGCGGAAAAGCTCGCCATCCAGTTTCGTCATCCCCATGAGTATTTCGACGCTGCGGCGTACGACGATGCCAGGGACAGGGGCGCCATCAGCGCGGCGGTTTGCGGCCGGGTAGGCATGGGGGATGCGCCTGAACGCACTGGCGGCGGCGAAGTACTTGGCGGCCGGCTGTTGCACATGGGACGCGATACGCCATCGGGAATGACGCTGAGAAGTCATTTCTACCTTGGCGAGGATATGCCCGCGCAAGGGCATAGCGCCGAGGAGATCAAGGCGGTTTTTTCCGATGCGTTCGGACAGGCACTGCTCATGCATTGCTACAACGAATTCACCTTCCTTTCTCGCTTCCTGCCGTCGCTATATATCGCAGAGCATAGGGATAGCGTCAAGGTTCGGCTTCCGTGGTGAGGGAAATGGGAACTCTCTCGGCCAAACCATTTCCTTCATTTTGCTATGTCGTAAACTAAGCCGATCATCGATTGATGCGCAGCGTGGGCTGGTCGCGAGTTGATCAAGATGGCGACACGCGTTGATCCCCGCGCGACGCGCAAGCATACGCGGGGGCCGAAAGCGCCGAAGAAGAAAGTCTATGTGGCCGGATGCGTAGCACGGCGGCATGTTTCTACCGCTCGTGTCATCAAGGCTGGACGTGTCGTTTAATCACCTTGAAAGGGGTGCCTCTTAGGCTTCCAATCCCGGACGGACGTTGGGCTCCACCAGGAAATGAAAAGAGCTCGCTGCTGGTGTGGCGCGGGCTCATTTTTGCTGTCTGGCTTGCTCCCTTCTCCCTTCTCCCTCTTCCCGGCCCCRCTCCCTATGCCGCCAGCCGGAACGACGCCACCGAGCGCATCATCGATTGCGCCTGCTCGGCCAGCGCTTGGGCCGCGGCGGCGGCCTGTTCCACCAGTGCTGCGTTCTGCTGGGTCACGGTGTCCATCTGGTTCACCGCTTGCCCGACCTGCTCGATGCCGGCGCTCTGCTCGTTCGATGCCGCGCTGATCTCGCCCATGATGTCGGTCACGCGCTTGACCGCGCCAACGATGTCCTCCATGGTCTGGCCGGCCTTGGCAACCAGCGCCGAGCCGTTGTCCACCTGGGCCACCGAGTTGTCGATCAGGCCCTTGATCTCCTTGGCGGCGGTGGCCGAGCGCTGGGCCAGGCTGCGCACCTCGCCCGCCACCACGGCAAAGCCGCGGCCTTGTTCGCCGGCGCGGGCCGCTTCCACGGCGGCGTTCAGCGCCAGGATATTGGTCTGGAAGGCGATGCCTTCGATCACGCCGATGATGTCGACGATCTGGCGCGAGGCGCCGTTGATCTCGCCCATGGTGCTCACCACCTGGTTGACCACCTGCCCGCCGCGTTGCGCGATATCGGAAGCGTTGACCGCCAGCGAGCTGGCCTGGCGCGCATTGTCCGCGTTCTGGCGCACGATGCCCGTCAGCTCTTCCATGCTCGAAGCGGTTTGCTCCAGCGCCGAGGCTTGTTCCTCGGTGCGTTGCGACAGGTCGGTATTGCCCGCGGAAATCTGCTGCGTGGCCGAGGCGATCGAATCCGCGGCGCCGCGGATCTCGCCGAGCGTGCCGGACAGGCGCTGCTGCATGCGCTGCATGGCCGCCAGCAGGCTGGTCTGGTCGCCGGCGTGGATGCGCACGGGCACGGTGAAGTCGCCCTCGGCAATGCGCGTGACCACTTCGGTGGCGTAGGCCGGCTCGCCGCCCAGGCTCTTGCGCACGGTGCGCATGATGGCCAGCATGAACGCCGATACCAGCGCGCCGATCAGCAAGGTGCTGACGGCCGCCGAGATCAGGTCGTCGCGGAAGCTGCTTTCGATGTCCTTGAGGAACACGCCGGTGGCCACGTGCCAGTCCCATGCCGGCACATAGCGCACATAGGTCAGCTTGCGCGCGGGCGTTTCGGTGCCTGGGAGGCGGCCACGGTAGGTGACGAAGCTGTCATCGGGGCTCGCGCCGGCGCGCGCGCTCGCCTTGCCCGCATCGACGATGCTCTGGTAGACCAGCTTGCCGTCGGGGTCCTTGAAGTCGCCCACGATCTTGCCTTCCGTATCCGGCAGGCCGGGGTTGAGCACCACCTGCGGCTTGGAGTTGAGCAGGAACAGGTAGCCCTTGTCGCCGAAGCGCATCACGCGCAGCGCATCCTTGGCCGCGGCCTGGGCGTCCTCGATGCTCATGGTGCCCTTGGCGGCGCGGTCCACGTAGAGCTTGACGATGCCTTCGGCGGTCGCCACCAGGGACTGCAGGCTCTCGCGGCGCTCGGCCATCATGGTGGCGCGGGTGTGCACGGCGCTCCAGGTGCCCAGCGCCACCAGTGCCAGCCACATCGCCACCAGCGCGGCCCAGAGTTTGGCGTTCAACGAGATTCGATTCATGATCATGCTTACCGGGTATGGGCAGCCGGTTTGCGCCGGCGGCGCGGCATCGGCCTGACCTTGGTGTTGACAGAGAGGCACAGGCGAGACGAATCCGCTCGCTGCGCATAGCCTGGCCACAGCCGGTTAACGACCCATCACCGTTAGGACTTGAATGGGGGAAGGAGAAGTGAAGAAAGGGATGCTTTTACCCGGCCCGGCAAGCTTTCCGATCCCTGCCTACAATGTGACTTTCGCCGCGCCTGGATGACGGGCGGCTCGACGCAACCCGCGGAGTAAAACGCATGACATCAAGCATCACCACACGCAAATTGGGCAGGTCCGGGCTGGAAGTCTCGCCCCTGGCATTTGGTGGCAACGTGTTCGGCTGGAGCGCCGACGAGGCCACCTCCTTCAAGCTGCTCGATGCCTTTGTCGGCGCCGGGCTCAACTTCATCGATACCGCCGATGTGTACTCGCGCTGGGTGCCGGGCAACCAGGGCGGCGAGTCCGAGGCCATCATCGGCAAGTGGTTCAAGCGCAGCGGCAAGCGTGCCGAGGTGGTGCTGGCCACCAAGGTGGGCAAGGACATGGGCGAGGGCCGCAAGGGTTTGTCGCGCGCCTATATTGAACGCGCCGTCGACGCGTCGTTGCAGCGCCTGCAGACTGACTACATCGATCTCTACCAGTCGCACGACGACGAAGACCGGGACACGCCGCTCGAGGAAACCCTGGACGCCTACGCCCGCCTGATCAAGGCCGGCAAGGTTCGCGCCATCGGCGCCTCCAACTACAGCGCCGCGCGCCTGGCCGAGGCGCTGGAAACCAGCCGCCGCCACAACCTGCCGCGCTACGAGAGCCTGCAGCCGCACTACAACCTCTATACCCGCAGCGAGTATGAGGCCGAGCTTGAGCCGCTGGTGCTGCGCGAAGGCCTGGGCGTGTTCAACTACTATGCGCTGGCCAGCGGCTTTCTCAGCGGCAAGTACCGCTCCGAGGCTGACCTTGCCAAGAGCGGCGCGCGCGGCCAGCGCGTCAAGGCCTATCTCGATGCGCGCGGCCTGCGCATTCTGGCGGCGCTGGACGACGTCGCGGCGCGCACCGCCACCAACCCGACGCAGGTAGCGCTGGCCTGGCAGATTGCGCGCCCAAGCATTACCGCGCCGATTGCCAGCGCCACCTCGCTGGCGCAGCTGGACGACCTGATTGCCGCCACGCGCCTGCCACTGAGCGCCGGCGATATCGCGCTGCTGGACCAAGCCAGCGCGTGAGCTGGCCTACCCCGGAGGAGATGAGGGATGCATGAGAACAGATTGAGCCACGGCAACAGCGCCGGTAGCAAGGCGGCGGACCTGAGCGCGGTCAAGGCGCTGGTGTTCGACGTCTTCGGCACCGTGGTGGACTGGCGTACCAGCGTGATCGCGGACTTGTCCGCATTCGGGCGGAACAAGGGCATCGAGGCCGACTGGACCGCCTTTGCCGACGCCTGGCGCGCCGGCTACGTGCCGGGCATGGAGCGCGTGCGCAAGGGCGAGCGGCCGTGGGCCAATATCGACGTGCTGCACCGCGAACGGCTCGACGCGCTGCTCGACCAGTTCGGCATCGAGGACCTGAGCGAAGCGGAGAAGGACTACCTCAACCGTGCCTGGCACCGCCTCCGAGGCTGGCCGGATACCGTGCCCGGCCTCACGCGGCTAAAGCAGCACTACATCATTTCCACCTTCTCCAACGGCAGCGTGCAGTGCCTGGTCGACACGGCCAAGCATGCCGGCCTGCCGTGGGACGCGGTGTTCAGCGCGGACATCGTGCGCCACTTCAAGCCGGAGGCGGAGATCTATCAAGGCGTGATTGCCTTCTTCGACCTGCAGCCGTCGGAGGTGATGCTGGTTGCGGCGCACAACAATGACCTGCGGCATGGCCGCTCGCATGGCATGCGGACCGCTTATGTGAACCGGCCTACGGAGTACGGGCCGAACCAGGCGAAGGATCTGGCGGCCGAGTCGGACTGGGATGTGGTGGTGGATAGCTTGACGGAACTGGCGCAGCGGCTCGGCGCTTGAGCGCGCGCGTGCGCCAACCAGCGCACACCGGCTTGGGAAAGCCTGCGATTGCGGCCTCCCGCAGTGAAGCGCCGGCTGCACTTGGCGCGCGTCTCGCGTGCCCGGCCAGCGCGATCGGGTTTGCCCAAGCCGCTCCCTGTCGGATACATTAGGACTCCCGGCCGCCCACGCTGCAACCCTGCGGCGCCACAGAGGCCATGCGAGAGCCGGGAGTTGGCACGCGCCGGCACGGCAGCGCGCCAGGAGACGACAAGGAGACCACGATGGACCTGCGGCAACGCGAGCACATCGACACGGTAGTCCAGCTCACCACCCGCGCCGGCGCGCCGATGGTGCGTGCGCCGGAAACCATCATCCAGAATTCGTGGCGGCGCTGCGTGCATCAGTACGGGCTGGATCCGGCGCGCATGCAAGAGGCGCGCATCCTGCCGCAGACCCGGCTGCGCGAGCACCAGCAGCGCATCGACGATTTTGCGCGGATTGCGCGCCACGGGCTGCAGACGCTCTATAGCCAGGTGGCCGGGATGGGCTACGTGGTGCTGCTGACCGACGCGCAGGGCGTGACGGTGGATTACCTGGGCGACGCCAACGCCGATGCCCGCCTGCGCCACGCCGGCCTGTACCTGGGCGCGCAATGGAGCGAATCCGGCGCCGGCACCTGCGCGGTGGGCACCGCGCTGGCCACGGGCCAGGCGCTGACCGTGCACCAGGCGGATCATTTCGACGCCACCCATATTCCGCTCACCTGCACCGCGGCGCCGCTGTTCGATTCGCACGGCAGCCTCTGCGCCATCCTCGACATTTCCGCGCTGACCTCGCCGCAGGCCAAGGACAGCCAGGGCCTGGCGCTGCAGATGGTGCGCATCTACGCCAGCCGGATCGAGAACGCCAGCTTCGTGCGCAGCCACCGCGAGGACTGGATCCTCAAGCTCAACGCCGCGCCGGAGTTTGTCGACGTCAACCCGGAATACCTGCTCGCGCTCGATGCGTCGGGCCGCATCGTTGGCCATAACCGCCGCGCGCAGCAGATGCTGGAGGCCGAGCTCGGCGTGGCCCCGGGTGGCGCGCCGCTGCTTGGCATGCCGTTCGAGTCGCTGTTCGAGGCGCGGCTCGATGAGCTGGGCCGCTTCATGCATTCGCGCCCCAGCGAGCAGCGCGCGCTGGCGCTGGCCCGCACCGGCGCGCGGCTTTATCTGAGCGTGATGCCGCCGGCGCTGCGCTGGCAGCGCGCGCGTGATACCGCCGAGCGGGCCACGCCGCTGCAGGCGCCGCTGGCCGCGCTGTGCGGTGGCGATGCCGCATTGCAGCAGCAATTGCAGCGGGCCGCAAAGCTGGTGGATTCGCCCATCAACCTGCTGATCAACGGCGAGACCGGCAGCGGCAAGGAGTACCTGGCCAAGGCCCTGCACCGGGCCAGCGCGCGCCGCGACGGCCCCTTCGTGGCGGTGAACTGCGCGGCGATTCCTGAATCCCTGATCGAGAGCGAACTGTTCGGCCACCTGCCCAACAGCTTTTCGGGCGCGGGCTCGCGGCCCAAGCGCGGGCTGATCCAGGAGGCTGACGGCGGCACGCTGTTTCTTGACGAGATCGGCGACATGCCGCGCGAGCTGCAATCGCGCCTGCTGCGCGTGCTGGCCGAGGGCGAGGTGCTTGCCATCGGTGCGGCGCGCCCGGTGCCGGTCAACCTGCGCGTGATTTCCGCCACGCACCATCCGCTGGACCAGCTGGTGAGCAGCGGGCGCTTTCGCGAGGACTTGTACTACCGGCTCAACGGCGCGCGGCTGATGCTGCCGCCGCTGCGTGAGCGCACGGACCTGGACTGGCTGATCGGCAAGATGCTGGACGCGGGCGGCAAGCCAGCTACCGTGAGCCTGTCGCCCGCGGCGCGCGCGCGGCTGCACGCGCACCGCTGGCCCGGCAACCTGCGGGAGCTGCGCAATGCGCTGGAGTACGCGCGGGCGGTCTGCGACGACAGCCACATCGAGGTGGAGGATCTCCCGGAAGGGATCGGCGAGGGGATGCCGCAGCAGGGCTTGCTTCCGGTTTCCGCCAGCGTCCCGCCGGGCAGCGCGGCCACCGAAGCCGCCAGCGCGCCGGCCTTGCCGGCCCCCGGCTTCGACCCGCATCAGTTGCCGCCGGAAGGCATGCTGCTGATGCAATACCTGCGCGCGGCTGGCTGGAACCTGAGCGCGGTGGCGCGCCAGATCGGCGTGAGCAGGATGACGCTGTACCGCCGCATGGCCCGCTACGGCATCGCATCGCCCAACCAGCGCGACGCGGCGCATTAGCCAGCCAGCGAGCATGGCGGCGCGGCTCGCCCGCGCCGCCCTCCCTGCCCGGCGCAAGATTCCCGCTACACCTGTTCACCCCCTGTACACGTGATGCTGTGACACCTGTCACGCTGCGGCGTGCGCATGGCCCGCAACGTCCCTGCGCGCCCCGTATTTTCCTGGGGTAATCCCGAGTATTTGCCGTCTCCGGCGTGCCGATGCGGGGTGGCACGGCCGTTGCGATATGCCTGTCATAACCAGAAAGACAGGAGACAGGCATGGGTGAGCAAGCGCTGGCCGACCGGCCACTGGTCGGCATCATCGCCAACCCGATTTCCGCGCGCGATATCCGCCGCGTGATCGCCAACGCCAACACGCTGCAACTGGCCGATCGCGTCAATATCGTGCTGCGCCTGCTGGCCGCGCTGGCTGCCTGCGGCGTTGGGCGCGTGCTGATGATGCCGGACCGCGAGGGCATGCGCGTGCTGCTGGCGCGCCACCTGTCGCGCCGCCAGGGGCCCGACGCCGCGCTGCCGGAGGTGGAATACCTTGACATGCCGGTCACCGCGCGCGTCGACGACACCTTCCTGGCCGCACGCATGCTGCGCGAGGCGGGCGTTGCCGCCATCATCGTGCTCGGTGGCGATGGCACCCACCGCGCGGTGGTGCGCGAATGCGGCAACGTGCCGATTGCCGGCATCTCCACCGGCACCAACAATGCCTACCCCGAAATGCGCGAGCCCACCATCACCGGGCTGGCCACGGGGCTGTTTGCCAGCGGCCGCGTTCCCGCCGCGCATGCGCTGGCCGGCAACAAGCGGCTCGACATCACGATTGCCGGCGAGGGCGAGGTGCGCCACGACATCGCGCTGGTCGACGCCGTGATTTCCCACGAGCATTTCATCGGCGCGCGCGCCTTGTGGAAGACCGAAACGCTGGGCGCGGTCTACGTGTCCTTCGCCGATCCGCAGGCGATTGGCCTGTCCGCCATCGGCGGCTTGCTGGAGCCCGTGGGCAGGCATGAGCCCGGCGGCCTGGCGATCGAGCTGGCCGCGCCCGGCGAAGGCCGCTTCGCGTTGCACGCGCCGATTGCGCCGGGCCTGCTGCGCGCGGTACCCATCGCGGGCTGGGAACGCCTGACCGACGGTGTTGCGCACCGCGTGCGCCAGCGCGCCGGCATCGTCGCGCTCGACGGCGAGCGCGAGCTGGTGTTCGGCCCGCAGGACGAAGTCACCGTGACGCTGCGCGAGCACGCCTTCCTGAGCATCGACGTGGCGGCCTGCATGCACTACGCCGCCGCCGCCGGATTGATGCGCAGCGGGCGCGCGCCGCCGCCCCGGCAACCACAGCATTCCCCACCCCAGCCACTCGCCCAGCTTTCTACCGCCACCACAAAACCATGAAGGAGACAGACATGACAGCCAACGCATCCGGTACCACCGGGAACACGCTGCCCCTCGACAAGCAGGAACTGCTCGCCGTTTATCGCAGGATGCGCACCATCCGCGATTTCGAGGAGCGCCTGCACGTGGACTTCGGGCGCGGCGATATTCCCGGCTTCGTCCACCTCTATGCCGGCGAGGAAGCCGCCGGGGTCGGCATCCTGCACCACCTGGGCGACGGCGACCGCATCGCCAGCACCCACCGCGGCCACGGCCACTGCATTGCCAAGGGTGTCGACCCGGTGGCGATGATGAAGGAGATCTACGGGCGCAAGGGTGGCTCCTGCAACGGCAAGGGCGGCTCCATGCATATCGCCGATCTGTCCAAGGGCATGATGGGCGCCAACGGCATCCTCGGCGCGGGTGCACCGCTGGTCTGCGGCGCCGCGCTGGCCGCCAAGTTCCGCGGCAAGGGCGAGATCGGCATCACCTTTGCGGGTGACGGCGCGTCCAACCAGGGCACCTTCCTGGAGAGCCTGAACCTGGCCGCGGTGTGGAACCTGCCGGTGATTTTCGTGATCGAGAACAACGGTTATGCCGAATCCACCGCGCGCGACTACGGCACCGCAGTGGACAGCTATGTGGACCGTGCCGCCGGCTTCGGCATTCCCGGCGTGACGGTGGATGGCACGGATTTCTTCGCGGTGCATGAGGCGGCGGGCGAAGTCATCAAGCGGGCCCGCGAAGGCGGTGGCCCGGCCCTGCTGGAATGCAAGATGGTCCGCTTCTACGGCCACTTCGAAGGCGACGCGCAAACCTATCGCGCCGCCGGCGAGCTCGACGACATCCGCGCCAACAAGGACTGCCTGAAGAAGTTCACCGCCACCGTGACCCAGGCAGGGGTGATCGCGCTGGACGAACTCAAGGCCATCGACGAGCAGGTTGCCGCGCTGATCGAGGATGCCGTGCAGCAGGCCAAGGCGGCGCCGTTCCCCACGCCCGCCGACCTGCTGACCGATGTGTACGTCAGCTACTAAGCGCGCGCCCTCAGCCATTCCGAGACATAACGACAGCAAGCACGRTCAGGAGACCACACCATGTCCCGCAAATTAAGCATGAAGCTGGCGATCAACGAAGCGATCGACCAGGAAATGACCCGTGACCCGAGCGTGATCATGCTCGGCGAAGACATCGTCGGCGGCGCCGGCGCGGACGGCGAGAAGGACGCCTGGGGCGGCGTGCTCGGCGTGACCAAGGGCCTGTACGCCAAGCACGGCGACCGCCTGCTGGACACGCCGCTGTCCGAATCCGCCTATGTGGGCGCGGCCATCGGCGCCGCCGCTTGCGGCATGCGCCCGATTGCCGAGCTGATGTTCATCGACTTCATGGGCGTGTGCTTCGACCAGATCTTCAACCAGGCGGCCAAGTTCCGCTACATGTTCGGCGGCAAGGCCGAGACGCCGGTGGTGATCCGCGCCATGGTGGGCGCGGGCTTTCGCGCAGCCGCCCAGCACAGCCAGATGCTCACGCCGCTGTTCACGCATATCCCCGGCCTCAAGGTGGTGTGCCCCAGCACGCCATATGACACCAAAGGCCTGCTGATCCAGGCGATCCGCGACAACGACCCCGTCATCTTCTGCGAGCACAAGAATCTCTACGGCTTTGAAGGCGAGGTGCCGGAGAACTCGTACGCGATCCCCTTTGGCGAGGCCAACATCGTGCGCGACGGCAAGGATGTTTCCATCGTCACCTATGGCCTGATGGTGCACCGCGCGCTGGAGGCGGCGGCGACACTGGCCAAGGAGGGCATCGAGGCGGAGATCGTGGACCTGCGCACGCTCTCGCCGCTGGATATCGACACGGTGCTGGAGTCGGTGGAACACACTGGCCGCCTGGTGGTGGTGGATGAAGCCAGCCCGCGCTGCAACATCGCCACCGACATCTCGGCACAGGTGGCGCAGCGCGCGTTCGGCGCGCTCAAGGCCGGCATCGAGATGGTCTGCCCGCCGCATACGCCGGTGCCGTTCTCGCCCGCGCTGGAAGACCTCTACATCCCCAGCGCGGCGCACATCGCCGATGCCGCGCGCAAGACCGTGAAAGGAGGGAAACACTGATGGCCGAGATCACCCCGATCGTCATGCCCAAATGGGGCTTGTCGATGAAAGAAGGCACGATCAACGACTGGCTGGTCGAGGAAGGCGCGCAGATCACGGTCGGCATGCCGATCCTCGACGTGGAGACCGACAAGATCGCCAACGCGGTGGAAGCGCCGGACGCCGGCACCCTGCGCCGCAAGGTGGCGGCCGTGGGCGATATCCTGCCGGTCAAGGCGCTGCTGGGCGTGCTGGCGCCGCCCGAGGTCAGCGACGCGGATATCGACGCTTTTGTCGCCGCCTATGAAACGCCGGCGGCCGATGAGGAAGAGGAGGGCGCCGCCGCCGCGGCCTATCAGTTCATCGAAGTCGACGGCATCCGCACGCGCTACGCAAAGCGCGGCGAGGGTGCCGACACCGTGTTGTTCATCCATGGCTTCGGCGGGGACCTGGACAACTGGCTGTTCAACCTCGACGCGCTGGCCGATGCGCACACCGTCATCGCGCTGGACCTGCCGGCGCACGGACACGCCACGCCCAGGCTGCCCGGCGCCACGCTCGCATCGCTGGCAGGGTTCGTCGCGCATTTCATGGATGCACTCGACATCGGCCAGGCCCACCTGGTGGGCCATTCGATGGGCGGCGGCGTAGCCGCGCAGCTGGCGGTGGACGCGCCGCAACGCGTGCGCTCGGTCGCGCTCGTATCGCCGGCGGGCCTTGGCGAGGAGGTCAACAGCCAGTACACCGAAGGCTTCGTCAACGCGCAATCCCGCCGCGACCTCAAGCCGGTGGTGGAACTGCTGTTCGCCGATGCCGGGCTGGTCAGCCGCCAGATGCTGGACGACCTGCTCAAGTACAAGCGGCTGGACGGCATTACGGAAGCGCTCGGCACACTAGGCGCCAGCCTGTTCGGTGGCGGCCGGCAAACCGAACTGCCCGGTCACAGGCTGGGCGATACCGGCAAGCCTGTGCTGGTGATCTGGGGCGCGCAGGATCAGATCATCCCCGCGTCGCATGCGGCCAACGCGCCAGCCGGCGCGACGGTGAAGGTGTTCGACGATGCCGGCCATATGAGCCAGATGGAGAAGGCCAACGAAGTCAACGCGCTGCTCAAGCGGCATATCGGCGGCTGACGAAGCGGAGTCCCGCTGGTTTGCACCCCTCTCCCACGCAGCGGGAGAGGGGAGAAAGCCAGCGCGTCGCGCGACGTATTTCGTGGCGGTATGCACTGAAGAAAATCAACAAAACAAGCCTAGGAGACCACCCATGGACGAACCCCTGAAGGGACAAGTCGCCGTCATCACCGGCGGCGCGCGCGGCATTGGCCGCGGCATCGCCTTGACACTCGCCAAAGCCGGCGCTGATATCCTGATCGCCGACCTGCTCGAAGACGCCATGCGCGAAACCGCGCAAGACGTGCGCGCGCTCGRCCGTCGGGCAAGCACCCTCAAGGTCGACGTGACAAAACCCGAGATGCACCGCGCCATGGTCAAGCAGGCACTCGACCAGCTCGGCGGCCTGGATATCCTGGTCAACTGCGCAGGCGTCATCAGCATCCACCCTGTCGATGCACTCAGCGAGCGCGACTGGGACTTCGTCATGGACGTCAACGCCAAAGGCACCTTCCTCGGCTGCCAGGCCGCGCTGGAACACATGAAAGCCCAGCACAAGGGCCGCATCATCAACGTTGCCTCGATCGCCGGCAAGGAAGGCTTCCCCAACCTTGCCCACTACAGCGCCTCGAAGTTCGCGGTGGTTGGCTTCACCAACGCCCTGGCCAAGGAAGTTGCGCGCGACGGCATCACCGTCAACGCGATCTGCCCCGGCATCGTGCGCACCTATATGTGGGATCGCCTCTCCGACGAATGGAAGGCAGACGGCGAATCGGTGGAGGATTCCTGGGCCCGCCACCAGCTCACGCTGATCCCGCAGGGCCGGGCGCAGACACCCGAAGACATGGGCCGGATGGCGCTGTTCTTCGCGACCATGGACAATGTGACCGGGCAGTCGGTCAACGTCGACGGTGGCTTTACCTTCCATTGACCGGCACCGGGCCGCGGTGCGGCCCGTCATGCGCGCGTTCCGCCCCGGCGCTTACCGGTCATGCCATGCGATTTGAATTCCTCGATCCCGATCCCACCGACCCCGATCCCTTGCACGCCGAGCAGGCGCTGCTGGAACAGGCATCCGCTGGCCGCTGGCTGGCGCACCTGTGGCAGGCGCCGGTTTCGCTGGTGGTGCCGCGCAGCTACCTGCGGCATGCGCATCTGGAGGCCGCGCGCGCCGATTTTGCCGCGCGTGGCTGTCCGGTCTGGCTGCGCCTGTCAGGCGGCGGGCTGGTGCCGCAGGGCCCGGGCATCGTCAACCTGAGCCTGGCCTATCCGGTGCGCGGCGGCGCCGGGACCCATGCCGAGCCGGCCTATCTGCATCTGTGCGAGGTGCTGGCCGCCGCGTTGAGCCGCCTGGGGTTGCAGACGCACTGGCAAGCGGTGGATGGGTCGTTTTGCGATGGCCGCTTCAATCTGGCCTGGGGCCCGCCGGAGCGGGCCCGCAAGATTGCCGGCACGGCGCAATACTGGCGCCGCGTGGCGGGCGCGGGCGACGCCAGCCTGCACGTGGTGCTGGCGCACGCCGTGCTGCTGGTCAGCGCCGATCCTCAGGAGATCAATGGCCGCGCCAACGATTTCGAGGCCGCCATCGGCAGCGGGCGCCACTACCGTGCCGACAAGGTGGTCAGCGTGGCCCAGGCACTGGCCGACAGCGGGCAGCCGGTGCCCGGCGACCTCGCCGAGCGCACGTCCCAAGCGCTTGCCGAGGCGCTTGCCGCGACGCCGCCGGCTTTCGCGGCAATGGTCCCGGCCTAGGCCCGGGGCACTGTTGCGCGCGTGTTCGCGTATTCGCGTATTCGTCGTTATTGACGATTCCACATCCCGGCGAGCGTGGCAAACTGACCGGCACGACGCTTCCCACGCGGGAGCAGACAACCGGAGACAGGATATGGCGGGACCGTTGGCTGGACTGAAAGTGGTGGAAATGGTTGGGATCGGCCCGGCGCCGTTCTGCGCGATGATGCTGGCCGACCAGGGCGCCGAAGTGATTCGCATCGACCGCCCTCGCCCGGCCAATCCCGGCGAGGCACCGGCCACCGGCGCCGGCCGCGCACGCTGCGACGTGACCGCGCGCGGCCGGCGCTCCCTGGCCATCGACCTGCGCAAGCCCGGCGCGGCCGAGGTCGTGCTGGACCTGATCGCCAAGGCCGACGTGCTGATCGAAGGCTTCCGCCCTGGCGTGATGGAACGCCTGGGCCTGGGGCCGCAGCCTTGCCTGGCGCGCAATCCGGCGCTGGTGTACGGCCGTATGACCGGCTGGGGCCAGCACGGCCCGCTGGCCCAGGCCGCCGGCCACGATATCAACTACATCGCCATCGGCGGCGCCCTGCACGCCATTGGCCGGGCGGGGGAGCCGCCCGTGGTGCCGCTCAACTACGTCGGCGACTTTGGCGGCGGCGGCATGCTGCTGGCATTTGGCGTGATGTGCGCCATCAACGAAGCCCGCAGCTCCGGCAAGGGGCAGGTGGTGGACGCCGCCATGACCGACGGCACGGCCTTGCTGTCGGCCATGATGTACGGCTTCAAGGCCGCCGGGCGCTGGACCAACCAGCGCGGCGACAACCTGCTGGATGGGGCGGCGCATTTCTACGACACCTATGCCTGCGCGGATGGCAAGTACGTCGCGGTGGGGGCCATCGAGCCGCAGTTCTACGCGCTGTTGCGCGAGCGCTGCGGCCTGGACGATCCGCTCTTCGACAAGCAGCTCGACAAACGCCACTGGCCCGAGCTCAAGGCCCGCATGACCACGCTGTTCCTTACCCGCACGCGCGCGCAGTGGTGCGAGCTGCTGGAAGGCAGCGACGCCTGCTTTGCCCCGATCCTGGACTGGGACGAGGCGCCGCAACATCCGCATAACCGGGCGCGCGAGACGTTTATCGAGATCGACGGGGTGATGCAGCCGGCGCCGGCGCCGCGTTTCAGCCGCACGCCGGCGGGGGTGCCTCAGGCGCCTGCGGAGCCTGGTGCGGATAGTGAGGCGGTGTTGCGGGATTGGGGGGTGGCGGGGGAGGTGATTGGGGGATTGCGGCGGGATGGGGTGATTTGAATTTGATATTGCTGCTGTGACTGCTTGCCGTTCAAAGTCAACGTCAAAGGCTTAAAGTCAAAGGCAGTTTCACCACCCCTGCGGGGCGGCGACCTACTTTCTTGTCTTGCCAAAAAAGTAGGCAAAGAAGGCGCCCCATACGGCCTGGTACACCTGCACGGCTCGCTTCGCATCGCGGGTTGGTGCGGCTCGCCCCTCGGGCGCTCCGTACGGCTACACCGAATCGTTGATCTGGCTATATCTCATTTGTTTGCAACTGGTTTGCTCCCCTCTCCCGCTTGCGGGGGAGAGGGCGGGCGTTCGTTATGCCGCCGTGCTCGTGCTCAGTCCGCCGGCCCCAGGATCCGTTCGACAAACTCCGGCGCCAGCGCAACGCCCAGGAAGCGCGAGATTTCCACGATCTGTCCATACAGCATCCATTGCCCGTGATGCACCGCGCAGCCGCGTTCGCGCGCGGCCTTCAGCAGCGGGGTGTCGCCATCGCGGATCACGGCCTCGCAGACCAGCGTGCCTGCGCCTAGTTGCGCCGGGGGGAGCGGCGTGGCGTCGGTATCGCGCAAGCCGAGCGCGGTGGCGTTGACAACCACGTCGAAGCCGGCGGGGTTGTGATCGCCGGCACGAATCGAGACGGTCGGCAGCACCGCTTTCAGGCTTGCCGCCAGCTCTTGCGCCTTGTCGGCGGAGCGGTTGTAGATGACCAGTTCGGCCGGGTTCTCACGGGCGATGGCGTAGGCCATCGACTTGCCGGCGCCGCCGGCGCCTAGCTGCAGCACGCGCTTGCCAGACAAGCTGTGGCCGCGTTCGCGCAGGCCGGCGACGAAGCCGTCGCCATCAAAGTTGCCGCCGACCCAAAAGCCTTTCTGGCGGTCGAAGCGCATCGCATTGACGGAGCCGAGCAGGCGCGCGGCATCGGTCAGTTCGCCACAGATGGCCACCACCGCCTCCTTGTGCGGCATGGTGACGACGAGGCCTTGCAGGTTTTGCGCGGCCGGCGCGCCGGCGAGGAATGCCTGCAATTGCGCCGCCTCCACATGGAAGGGCACGCAGACGGCGTTCAGGCCCTGGCGGGCGACCGAGGCATTGAAGAGTTGCGGCGTGCGCACGTGCGCGATGGGGGCGGCGATGATGCCGACAAGCTGGGTATTGCCATCGATCTGCATTGCGGGATTCTGGGTAACGTGGAAAAGGGAGTGGGAGAGGAAGAAGGGCGCGGGAGGCGGGACGGCAGCGCCGTCCCGCGGGCATGACGATGGTTCAGATGCCGGCCATGCAGGTGTACTTGATGACCAGGTAGTCCTCGATGCCGTAGTGCGAGCCTTCGCGGCCCACGCCCGATTGCTTGACGCCGCCGAATGGCGCCACCTCGTTCGAGATCAGGCCGGTGTTGACGCCGACCATGCCGTACTCCAGCCGCTCGGAAACGCGCCACACGCGGCCAAGATCGCGGGCGTAGAAATAGCTCGCCAGGCCGAATTCCGTGTCATTGGCCATGGCGACGACTTCGTCCTCGGTCTCGAAGCGGAACAGCGGCGCGAGCGGGCCGAAGGTTTCTTCACGCGCGACCAGCATGCCGGGCTTCACGTCGGCCAGCACGGTAGGCTCGAAGAACGATTGCCCGAGCGCGTGGCGCTTGCCGCCTTGCAGCACGCGCGCGCCCTTGGAGATCGCGTCGGTGATATGTTCCTCGACCTTGGTCACGGCCTTGCCGTCGATCAGCGGTCCGATGCGCACGCCGTCTTCCATGCCGTTGCCCACCTTCAGCGCGCGTACCGCCGCAACCAGTTTTTCGGCGAACGCGTCATAGACCTTGCTGTGCACATAGAGGCGGTTGGCGCAGACGCAGGTCTGTCCCGCGTTGCGGTACTTGGACACGATGGCGCCTTCGACGGCGGCATCCAGGTCGGCATCCTCGAACACGATGAAGGGCGCGTTGCCGCCGAGCTCCATCGAGACCTTCTTGATGGTGGACGCAGTCTGCGCCATCAGCGTACGGCCGACTTCCGTCGAGCCGGTAAAGGTGAGCTTGCGCACCAGCGGGTTGCTGCTGAGTTCGCCGCCGATGGCGGTAGCCGAGCCGGTGACGACCGACAGCACGCCTGCGGGAATGCCGGCGCGTTCCGCCAGCGCCACCATCGCCAGCGCGGTCAGCGGGGTTTGCGAGGCGGGCTTGACCACCATCGTGCAACCTGCCGCCAGCGCCGGGCCGGCCTTGCGCGTGATCATGGCCGCGGGGAAATTCCACGGCGTGATGGCCGCGCACACGCCCACCGGTTCCTTGGTGACGACGATGCGCTGGTTGCTGACCGGTGCGGGAATGGTCTCGCCGTAGACGCGCTTGCCTTCCTCGGCGAACCACTCGATGAACGAGGCCGCGTAGCCGATCTCGCCGCGGGCTTCGGCAAAGGGCTTGCCTTGCTCGGCGGTCATGATGCGGGCGAGGTCGTCCTGGTTCGCCAGCAGCAGTTCGAACCACTTGCGCAGCAGCGCGGAGCGTTCCTTGGCGGTACGCGCGCGCCAGGCCGGCAGGGCGCGGTTGGCGGCCTCGATGGCCTGGCGCGTCTCGTCGGCGCCCAGCAGCGGCACCTGGCCGACGCGCTCACCGGTGGCGGGATTGGTCACGTCGATATGACGCTGCGCATCGGTCCAGCGGCCATCGATATAGCACTGCTGGCGCAGCAGGGAGGGGTCTTGGAGTTGCAACATGGTCTGGTTCCGGTTCCGTAGCGATGTTGGGGGGATTCGGCGCAGCGCCGCTGACGGCAGGTTAGCAGGATCCGGCGATCTCGTTTGGCCGCCGGAGGAATGATCAAGCCGCGATTCAACCCGCGATTCAACCCGCGATATACAGTCCGCCATTGACGTGCAGCACCTCGCCGGTGACAAAGCTGGCCGCGTCGCTGCACAGGAAGCCGATGGCGGTGGCGATCTCGCGCGGCTGGCCGAGGCGCTTGAGCGGTGTCTGCTCGACGGAATCGGCGCCGCGTTTCTGGATCAGCTCGGTGGTCATGGGGGTTTCGATCACGCCCGGCGATACAGCATTGACGCGGGTGCGCGGCCCGAGTTCCCGCGCCAGGCTGCGGGTGAGGCTGAGCAGGCCACCCTTGGAGGCCGAATAGTGCGCATTGTAGTAAGCGCCCCGGTGCGCCGCCACCGACGTCAGGTTGACGATGGCGCTGTTCTCGCGCAGCGCGGGAATGGCGCGGCGCACAAGATAGAACACGCCATCGAGATTGATCGACAGCGTCTGCCGCCATTGCGCGTCGCTCATCTCGGCCACTGGCTGGGCCTGGTACAAGCCTGCCGACGGCACCAGGAAATCGATGCCGCCGAAGCGCGCCTGCGCGAGCGCCACGGCACGCTCGCAATCGTCGGGGCTGGCGGCGTCCATGCGCAGCGTGGCGATGCGCTCGCCGCCCGGGTCCAGTTCGCGGGCAAATCCGGCGACGCCGGCTTCGTCCAGATCCGTCAGTACCAGGTTGGCGCCGTGCGCCAGGAACAGTTTGGCCGTCTCACGGCCGATGCCGCCGTTGGCGCCGGTCAGCAGCAGCGTGCGTTGATCGAAGTTGTACATGTTGTCTCCCGTGTTCAGATATGCAGTGCGCGCCCGTAGGCCGCGAGCACGGCTTCGTGCATGGCCTCGGACATGGTCGGGTGCGGCAGGACGGCGGCCATCAGGTCGGCCTCGGTGGTCTCCAGCGTCTGCGCGATGGCGTAGCCCTGGATCATCTCGGTGACCTCGTCGCCCACCATATGGGCGCCGAGCAGTTCGCCGCTGCCAGCGTCGAATACCACCTTCACCAGGCCGGCAGTGCTGCCCATGGCAATGGCCTTGCCGTTGCCGACGAAAGGAAACTTGCCGACCTTGACGGGATGGCCGCGCTCCCTGGCCTGTGCCTCGGTGAGCCCCACGCTCGCCACTTGCGGGTGGCTGTAAGTGCAGGCCGGAATACGTGTGGCATCGAGCGCATGCGGATGCAGCCCGGCAATCCGCTCCACGCAGATCACGCCTTCGTGGCTGGCCTTGTGCGCCAGCCACGGTGGGCCCGCCACGTCGCCGATTGCGTACACGCCAGGCTCATCGGTGCGGCCGAAGCCGTCGGTGACGATATGCGTCTTCTCGACCTTGACGGCGGTCTGCTCCAGGCCGAGGCCTTCCACGTTGCCGACAATGCCTGCCGCCACCAGCACGACGTCGACGTCGACTCTCGCGCCGCCGGACTTGCCGCCTTGCAGCTCGACGGACCAGCCCTGCCCCTTGCGCTCAGCGCTCCGGATGCCGGTGCCCGTATGCAGCACGATGCCTTCCCGGGTCAGGCTGCTTGCCACCTGCGCGCAGATGTCGGCATCCTCCACCGGCAGGATGCGCTCCGCCATCTCCACCACCGTCACTTCGACACCCACCGCGTGATAGAAGCTGGCGAACTCGACGCCGATGGCACCGGCGCCAACGATCAGCATGCGCTTTGGCACTACGGGCGGCGCCAGCGCGTCGCGATAGGTCCAGACCGTCTTGCCGTCCGCCGGCAGTGCGGGCAGCTGGCGGGCGCGTGCGCCGGTGGCGAGCAGGATGTGGGCGGATGAAACGGTACTGATCGTGCCATCCGTTGCGGTGACTTCCAGCTTGCCCTTGCCCGACAGCCGTCCGTGGCCGTTGAGCACGGTCACGCCGTTCTTTTTCATCAGGTGGGCCACGCCCTTGTTGAGATGCGCGGCCACCGCGCGGGAGCGGGCCACCATGGCCGGCAGGTCGGCGGTAGGCGCGGCTGCGCGTACGCCAAAGGCCGAGGCATCCTTGACCAGCCGCAGCACATCGGCGGAGCGCAACAGCGCTTTGGTGGGAATGCAGCCCCAGTTCAGGCAGATGCCGCCCAGGTGCTCTTTCTCGACCAGCGCGGTTTTCATGCCTAGCTGCGTGGCGCGGATGGCGGCCACGTAGCCGCCCGGGCCGCCGCCCACGACGATCAGGTCAAATGAGGAGTTCGCCACGTCATGGTCCTTAGATCAGCATCGACAAGGGGTTTTCAAGCAGGCGCTTGAACGCGGCCAGCCATTGCGCGGCCAGCGCGCCGTCGATGGCGCGGTGGTCCACCGAGAGCGTGCAGCGCATGACCTGCCCGGCCTTCAGCTCGCCGTCTTCCACCACCGGCACCGCTTGCGTGGCGCCCACGGCAAGGATGGCGGCCTGCGGCGGATTGATGATGGCGGAGAACTCGGACACGCCGAACATGCCCAGGTTGCTCACGCTGAAGCTGCCCCCCTGGTACTCCTCGGGGCGCAGTTGCGAAGCGCGCGCACGCGTGGCCAGGTCGGCGATCTCGGCGCTGATGACGGACAGCGGCTTCGTATCGGCAGCGCGCACGATGGGGGTGATGAGGCCGGCGTCCGTCGATACCGCTACCGCGATATCGGCCTGCCGATACTGGCGCATCGCCGTATCGGTCCAGCCTACGTTGGCCGCCGGCACCTCACGCAAGGCGACCGCCACGGCGCGCACGATGAAGTCGTTGACCGAGATCTTGCGCGGCGCACCGGCGTTGATCTGCGCGCGCAGCGCCAGCAACTGCTCCATGCGGCAATCCGCCGTGAGGTAGAAATGCGGGATGGTGGCCTTGCTCTCGCTCAGGCGGCGCGCGATGGTGCGGCGCATATTGCTGTGCGGGATTTCGGTGAACGCTTCGCTGGCCTGGGCTTGCGGTGCGGCGGGGCGCGCAACGGCAGGTGCGCTGGCAGCGACCGGAGCCGCGGCGGCCTGCTCGATATCGCGCTTGACGATGCGGCCATTGGGGCCGCTGCCGCGCAATGCCGCCAGGTCCAGCCCGCGCTGCGCAGCCAGGCGGCGGGCCAGCGGGCTGGCGAAGATGCGCGCGGCCTGCGGCGTGGCAGTCGTGGCAGCAGCAACCGCCTCGCCGGCGGATGCCGCCTCGGCCCGCGGCGCTTGCGCGCTGCCACCGGCTGCGGCGATCAGCGCATCGATATCCACGCTGGTTTCGCCATTGACCAGCAGCACGCCGATGGGCGCGCCCACTTCCACGTCCTGGCCGGCCGCCACCAGGCGGCGGGCGAGCACGCCGGCCGAATCGGCATTGAGCTCGACCACGGCCTTGTCGGTTTCGATCTCGGCGATGCAGTCGCCCACGGCAATCGTATCGCCTTCGTTCTTGGTCCACGCTTGCAGCGTGGCCTGGGTGGCATTGGCCGCCACCTCGGGCATGCGTAGCAGGGTGGCCATGTCAGGCAGTCCTCGGCTGTTGCAGGTCGGGGCGATAAGCCGCGATATCCGCGTACTGCACGATCTCGAGCACATTGCCTTCAGGGTCGCGGCAGAACGCGAGGTAGGTGCCGGGGCGCACTTCGATGCGCTGCGGGCCGGTCAGGAATTCCACGTCTGCCGCGAGCAGCTTGTCGACGGCGGCCTGGATGTCGTCCACGATAAACGTGAGGTAGGTGGCGTTGGCCTTGTCGAGGATGTACTCGGGCGTTGCCGCAGGTGCGGGCGCTTGCACCGGGGCCAGCAGCTTGATGCGCTCTCCGTAGCTGGTTTGCAGGCGCACGGCGGTATAGCCGCCGGCGTGCATGGCAGCCTGCACGGCGCTTGCCGCAGGCACGGCCACTTCGCTGACAAAGGCGAAGCCCAGCACCTGCTCGTAGAAGCGGCGCATGCGCGGCAGGTCGCGCACGGCGATGCCGACCTCCAGGGGAACAATCATGTTCAGGGTCATTGGTATTCCTTGGGTTCGTTCAGTTGGCCAGGCGGGCATCCGGACTCACGCCGCGCCCTTGTCGCGCATCACCTGGCGCAGGCCCTCGGCCACTTCCTCGGTGCGGGCGGCGGCGGCACGCTCCAGCACCTTGGAGATGCTCGGCGCGGCTTCGGCGCCGGTCACGCGCTGCACGGGCTGGTCCAGCCAGTCGAAGTAGCGGCGCTGGATCTCGTCGGCCAGCCATCCGCCGTAGGAGGTGCCCCGCGCGCCTTGTTCCACGATCAGTACGTTGTTGGTCTTCTTTACGCTCTGCGCGATGGTGTCCCAGTCAATGCTGGCGCGGTCCAGCCAGCGCAGGTCGATCACCTCGGCGTCGATGCCGGTCTGCTCCACCGCTTCGAGCGAGTGGCCGACCATCGACAGGTACGTGATGACAGTGACGTCGCTGCCGCCGCGGCGTACCGCCGCCTTGCCCACCGGCAGGTGATAGTCGAAGTCATCCACGGGGCCCACGCCCGAGGCGTTGTACAGGTCCACGTGCTCGATCACCAGCACCGGGTCCTTGCACGCCAGCGCGGTGTTCATCAGGCCCACGTAGTCGAACGGCGTGGACGGCGCCACGATGCGCCAGCCCGGGTTGGTGGCGAAGATGCCGGCCGGGTCCATCGAGTGCTGCGAGCCATAGCCCGTGCCCATCGCCACCTTGGTGCGCAGCACC
This sequence comes from Cupriavidus sp. 05L411, assembly GCF_056398045.1. Classification (NCBI taxonomy): domain Bacteria; kingdom Pseudomonadati; phylum Pseudomonadota; class Betaproteobacteria; order Burkholderiales; family Burkholderiaceae; genus Cupriavidus; species Cupriavidus sp. 05L411. The sequence continues at coordinate 82,748 of NZ_JBFTOQ010000017.1, forward strand.
AGCGGCACGTCGCTCTCGCCGCCGAACATGTGGCGCGCCTTGCCGATCTGGTTGAAGACCTGGTCGGCCGCCACCCACATGAAGTCCGGGTACATGAATTCCACGACCGGCTTGTAGCGGCCATCCAGCGCCAGCCCGCCACCCAGGCCCACGAACGCGTTCTCGCTGATCGGCGTGCCCAGCACGCGGTCCGGGAAGTTGTCGCGCAGGCCGCGCGTGGCGCCGTTGGTGCCACCCTTGAGGCGGTGCACGTCCTCGCCCATCACCACCACCGACGGATCGGTCTCCATGCGGCGTTGCATGACGTCCGCCACCACGTCGATGAACTTGCGCTTGTCCAGCTTGCCGGAGAAGCCGGCCTCCTCCTCGCAGCGCAGGCCTGCCAGCTCGCTCAGGTCGCCACGGATGCCCACATCGCGGAAGTCCGGGCTCGGCCACAGCTCGGGACGGATGCGGCGCTTGCCCGGCTTGCCGGAAGGGTCGGCTTCGGTCAGTGCGGCCATCGCGTCGCGCATGGCTTGCTTGATGCGTTCACGCAGCGCGGCGATCTCGTCGGCGCTGATCAGGCCGCGCGCCTGCATGCGGCGCGCCATCAGTTCGAGCGGGTCGCGCGCGCGCCATTGCTGCTCTTCTTCCTTGCTGCGGTAGCCGAAGGCGCTCCCGGGGAAGGGGCCGTTCTGGTGGAAGAAGCGGTACAGATCGGCTTCGATGATCGTGGGGCCCTTGCCGGCGCGCATATGCGCGAGCGCTTCCTGCGTGGCCAGGTACACCGCCAGCGGGTCCATGCCGTCCACCTTCCAGCTCGGGATATTGAAGCCCATGCCGCGCGCGGACAGGCGCGGCTCGGCGGTGGACTCTTCCACCGTGGTGGAGACGGCGTAGCGGTTGTTCTCGATAAAGAAGCACAGCGGCAGCTTCCATGCGGCGGCCAGGTTCATGGTCTCCAGCACCGAGCCGATATTGACCGCGCCGTCGCCGAAGTAGGTGATGGCGACCGCATCCGTGCCGGCATGCCGGTGCGACCACGCCGCGCCCGCGGCCATCGGCACGCCGCCGCCCACGATGGCATTGGTGCCCAGCGCGCCGGCCTCGGCCCATTGCAGGTGCATGGAGCCGCCACGGCCTTTGCAATAGCCCTGCGCCAACCCCAGGATTTCCGCCAGCGTGCGTTGCAGCAGCGTTTGCACGTCCGCCGGCAGCGGCGCACGCGGGTCGATGCCGTTGGGCGCGAGGTAGCCCAGCGCCTTGGAGACGAACTGGTGATGCCCGCGATGCGAGCCATTGATCTGGTCCGCGCGGGTCAGCGGCACGATGGAGCCGGCGGCGCCGCCCTCCTGCCCGATGCTGGAGTGCGCCGGGCCGTGGACCAGGCCTTCGGCGGCGAGTTCGAGCACGGCTTCCTCGAAGCCGCGGATCAGGTGCAGGTGGCTCAGCAGGGTGCCGAGCAGGGCCGGGTCTGCCTTGGCCCAGTCTTCATCGGTGGTGCGCAGTTCCACCCATTCGGCGGCGGGGCGCAGGGCGCTACGTTCAGACATTTGAGAATCCTTGATTACCGTTCGATGGTGCTTTCAATCGTGTTGGGGGACTGCGTGCTCAGAAGCCGTCGGCGGTCCAGCCGCCATCGGAGACCAGCGCATGGCCGGTGATGAACGCGGCCGAGTCCGAGGCCAGGAAGAGGGCGACTTCCGCCATCTCCTCCGGCGCGCCAAAGCGGCGCAGCGGCGTGCGCGCCAGCAGCGCCTCGCCGTCGATGGCCTTGCTGGCCAGCAGCGTTTCCATCAGCGCGGTGCTGGTGTAGCCCGGGCAGACCGCGTTCACGCGGATGTTGTACTCAGCCCATTCCGCCGCCAGCGACTTGGTCAGCGACACCACGCCAGCCTTGGCGGCGCAGTACGCCAGGCGCCGTGCGGACGAGGCCAGGCCCCACATCGACGCGGTGCTCAGGATGGAGCCGCCGCCCTGGCGCACCATGCGGCGCGCCGCGGCTTGCGTGCAGAAGAACACGCCGGAGAGGTCGATATCGATGGCGCGGCGCCAGTCGTCGGGCGTTAGTTCCAGCGACGGCTTGTTCATCGAGATGCCGGCGTTATTGAGCAGGATGTCGATGCGGCCGAAGCGGGCCTCGGTGGCGGCGCAAGCTTGCTCCACGGCCTCAGGGTCGGTGATCGAAGCCTTCACGACTTCGACCTGCACTTCCGGGTAAGCCGCTTCCAGTTCCGCCTTGGCGCTGGCAAGCCCATGCGCATCCAGGTCCAGCAGCATCAGGCGCGCGCCGTGCCGGGCAAAGCCGTGCGCCATCGCGCGGCCGATGCCGCTGGCGCCGCCGGTGTTGAGCACGACCTTGCCGGCCAGGCCGGGGTAGCTGGCGCGCGCAAAGGGCTGCGCGTTCGGGTATCCAATAGGCAAAGAGGTGCTCATACGGCTAACCAGTCCTTCAGAAGTTGGGTATTGGAGGTGAGTTGTTCGGGCGTGCCTTCAAAGACGATGCGGCCGTGGCCCATCACGCAGACGCGGCTCGATACCTTCAGGGCGATGGCGAGCTTTTGCTCCACCAGCACCACCGAGACGCCCCGGCGGTGAATGTCCTGGATGGCCTCGCCGACCACCGTCACGATCTTTGGCGCGAGGCCTTCGGTGGGCTCGTCGATCAGGATCACCAAGGGGTTGCCCAGCAGCGAGCGGCACATGGTCAGCATCTGCTGCTCGCCGCCGGAAAGGCTGCCGGCCTTGGTATTGCGGCGCTCCTTCAGGCGCGGGAAGTAATCGAACATCTGCTCGAAGGTCCATTGCGGCGCGCCTTCGGTGGCGCGCTGCTCGCCCATGCGCAGGTTTTCATCCACGGTCAGGTTGGCGAAGACCTCGCGCTCTTCCGGCACATAGGCAATGCCGCGCCGGCAGATCGCATACGATTGCGCGCCGGCCAGATCGCGTCCGCGCAGCCTGATGTGGCCGGCGCTTGGCGGCACCAGGCCCATGATGGCCTTGAGCGTGGTGGAGCGGCCCGAGCCGTTGCGCCCCAGCAGGCTTACCACTTCGGCCCGCCCAACGTGGAAATCCACGCCGTGCAGGATGTGGCTCTTGCCGTAGTGCGCGTGCAGTCCTTGCACGCTCAGCAGCGGATCGGCGCCTTGTACGGACTGCGCGCTCATACCGTGACCTCCTCGCCCAGATAGGCTTCCTTGACGCGTGCGTTGTTGCGGATCTCGTCGGGCGTTCCGGTGGCGACGATCTCGCCGTAGACCAGCACGCTGATGCGGTCGCTGAGCGAGAACACCACGTCCATGTCGTGCTCCACGATCAGCAGCGTGCGGCCCTGCGCGATCTCGCGGATCAGGCCGGCGGTGTAGTCGGTTTCCTCCTGCGACATGCCCGCCATCGGCTCGTCGAGCATGATGACCTTCGGGTCCGAGGCCAGCGTCATGGCGATCTCCAGCGAGCGCTGCTCCGAATACGACAGCTCGCCGGCGATGGCTTGTGCGCGCCCGGCCAGGCGCACCTGTTCGAGCAGGTGCTGGGTCTCGTCGCGCACGGCACGCACCTTGTGGGCGAATTTCCACAGCGTGTATTGCAGGCCGTGGCGCCGCATGACGGCGAGGCGCAGGTTCTCGAAAACCGTGAGGCCCGCGAAGATATTGGTGATCTGGAACGAGCGCGCCAGGCCGCGATGGTTGATGCTCTGCGGCGACAGGCCGTGGATTGGCTCGCCGTTGAGCATGATCTCGCCTTTGGTCAGGGGCAGGCGCCCGGAGATCAGGTGGAATAGCGTGGACTTGCCGGCGCCGTTCGGGCCGATCAGCGCGTGGCGTTCGCCGCTGACGAGATCGAGGTCCACGCCACGGATGATGTCGACGTCGCCGAAGGATTTGCGCAGTCCGCGCAGGGAGAGCATCGCTTGCGTGTTCATGCCGGGTTCCTCCGGACGTTGGTGGCCGCGGTAGCGGGCGCGTCGATGGCGGGGGTGGCGTCCTTCAGGCGCAGCCAGCGGCCGTTGGCCAGGCGGGTCGTGGCGATGCCTGCCACCAGCAGCGCCGCGGGCACCAGCCAGGTCAGCGGCGAGATGGGATCCCACTCGCGGCCAAACAGCGCAATCGCGGGCCAGCCACCGCCATTCAGGGCAGCCATGGAGCGGTAGTCTTGCGAGAAGAAGCGCTGCAGCATCTCCACCGTGAACACCGTGCCACCCGCGAGCAGCAACGTGCCGATGACGAATGCCAGCGCCATGGGCAGCAGCGCACGCAGGCCATAGGTCTTGCTGTGCGTGGCGAAGGACTTGATCAGCCCGGCCAGGCCCGTCGGCATGAACATCATCACCAGCACGAACACGATGCCCTGGTACAGCAGCCACGAGCGCGTCAGGTCGGATACCGCATAGCCGAAGAAGGTCATTACCGCCGCGCCCAGTGCCGGGCCGAGGAAGATCTTCACGCCGCCGATATAGCTGTTGAGCACCACCGCCGCGGAGGCGGATGACTCGAACACCACGTAATTGGCCGCTTCCATATTGAGTGCCTGCAGCGCGCCAGCGATGCCAGCGAACATGGCCGAGACGGCGAACACCAGCACGCCGAGGCGGTGCGTGTCATAGCCGAGAAAGCGCAGTCGGTTGGCGTTCTCGCGCAGGCCCAGGGTCAGGCGGCCCACCGGCGTCAGCGTGAACAGGTACAGCAGCGCCAGCGACAGCAGCACCCAGAACAGGGTCAGGTAGTAGACCTGGTTGCTGTCGCCGAAGGCGAGGCCCCACGCCGGCATGCGCATGGTGGACAGGCCCGCCTCGCCGCCGAACCAGCCCTTCAGGTGCGGCGCCAGCGAGTGCAGCAGTTCGGCCAGCGCCAGCGTGATCATGGCGAAGTAGACACCGGTACGCTTGGTGGCGAACCAGCCGGCGGCCAGGCCGGCGACCAGGCCCATGGCGCCGCCGGCCAGCGGCAGCAGCGGCGTGGGCAGCAGGCCGTTGCCGCCGAAGGCGTTCATGGCGTGCACGGTGGCAAAGCTGCCAATGCCGAAGTACGCCGCATGGCCAAACGACAGCATGCCGCCCTGGCCACTGAGCAGGTTGAACGAGGCCGCGAACAGCACCGCGATCAGCATCTGGATGGATGCGTTGACCAGCGATTGCGACAACACCATCGGCAGCGCCAGCAGTGCGCCTGTGCCGAGCAGCAGCAAGGTCTTCTGCGTGTTGGAGAGGTTGGTCATGGTTACTCCTTCTCGCCCATCAAGCCTGATGGACGGACCAGCAAGATCAACAGCATCAGCGCGAACGGGATCGTCCCGGCCAGGCTGGAGAGTTTCAGGGTCATCAGCCCTCCGGCTTGCTCGGCCCAGGCGCTCGCCCCGACCAAGGCCAGCAGGTCGGCCAGGCTGCGATCGATGCCGACCGAGAACGACGTGATCAGCCCGATCAGCAGCGAGGCGAGCATGGCGCCCTCCAGCGAGCCCAGGCCGCCCACTACCACCACGACGAAGACCATCACGCCGAGTTCCAGCGCCATGTTCGGGTTGGTGGTGTAGAACGCGCCCGCCACCGCGCCGGCCAGGCCCGCCAGCGCCGCGCCGATGCCGAACACACCCATGAAGACCAGCGGCACGTTGTGGCCCAGCGCCTCGGCCATGCGCGGCTTGTAGATCGCCGAGCGCACCACGATGCCGACCCGGGTGCGCGTGAGCAGCAGGTAGATCACGGCGAACATGGCCACGGCGATGCCGCCCATGAATACGCGATAGAAGGGATAGGAGGACACGCCCAGGTGGAAGGCCGCGAAGTCCAGCGATGCCGGGATGCGGTAATCCACCGGGAAGTTGCCGAAGAACAGCTTGATCAGCTCGGCAATGATGAAAGACAAGCCAAAGGTCAGCAGTAGTTCGTGCGCGTGGCCGTGGTGATGGACGCGGCGCAGGAAGAAACGCTCCACCGCCACCCCGACCAGCCCGACCAGGATCGGCGAAACCGCGATGGCCGGCCAGAAGCCGATCGTGCCTTGCAGCGTATAGGCAAAGTAGGCGCCCAGCATGTAGAACGACGCATGGGCAAAGTTGAGCACGCCCATCATGCCGAAGATGAGGGTCAGGCCAGCCGAAACCATGAACAGCAGCAGGCCGTAGATGGTGCCGTTAAGCAATGAGACGACGAGGTATTCCATGAGGCTTCCTTGGAACGAGCCTGTGCGGCCAACTGGCGCATGGCCGTACTTGCCGGCGCCCGCGCCGCAGCGGCGCGAGCGTGGCTGATGTTGCTAGGGTGGCTTGGACAGGGGATCAGCTGGGGCGCTGCATCTTGCAGCTGGCCTGGGCCGGCGTGGCGGCCTCGGCGGCGGAGAAGGTCTTGACCGGCTTGAAGCCCATGTCGGTGCCGTCGACCTTGAACCTGGCATCCTTGGCGACCACGGACACCACCATCGGCAGCAGCACCTGGTGATCGGCGGCGCGCATGCTCATCTCGCCCAGCGGCGACCGGACCTTGGCGGTTTCGAGCGCCTTGGCCAGTGCGCTGGTGTTGAGCTTGCCGCCTTCCGGCTTCACGGTTTTCAGCGCCTCGCCCAGCATCTCCACCGCGAACACCGTCTGTGGCTCGATGTAGGCGGGCATATGGCCCTGCCTGGCCTTGAAGTCGTTGGCGAAGCGCTCACTGTCGGCGCCACCCGCCTCGGCATTGAAGGGGTGCGCAACATAGTGGCCCAGCGCCACGTCGGCGGCGTTGCCGATATTGCCCGGCTGGTCGAGGAACACGGTGGCGAAGCGCGTCTTCAGGCCGGCCGCCTTGCTGGCCTTCATCAGCAGCAGCAGGTCGTTGGACCAGTTGCCGGTGATCACGCTGTCCGCCTTGGCGGCAGCGATCTTGGCCACATAAGGCGAGAAGTCCTGCACCTTGTTCACGTCATGCAGCGTCTTTTCCACCACCGTGTAGCCGCCGGCGCTGGCGTAGTCGCCGATGGCCTTTTCCATGTCGACGCCCCAGGAGTAGTTCTGGTTGATCGAATACACGCGGGTGCCCAGCGCATGGAGCGGCTTCATCGCACCGACCAGCGCCTTGACGCGGATCTGCGCATTGGTGGCGAACTTGAAATGGTAGAAGTGGCACTTCTSGCCGGTCAGYTCCAKSGCYTCGCCGCCSACGTTCATGAACAGGATTTCCTTGCCCGGATTGCGCAGGTTGAACTTGCGCACGTCCTCGGTGATCTGGCCGGACACGGCCGACGACGAGCCTTGCATGACGATCTGGGCGCCATCGGCAACGGCCGCCTTCAGCTTGTCCGCCGCGCCTGCCGGGCCGCCCTGGTTGTCGTACTCGACCAGCTGGAGCGGCTCGCCGTTCCAGCCGCCGGTGGCGTTGATCTTGTCGATCGCATAGCGCGCCGCTGCGCGGAACATCAGGCCGGTGGATGCCTGCGGGCCGGACAGCGTCTCGACCAGCGCAATCTTCACCGGCGCCGCCGATGCCGTGCCCGCCAGCACGGAGAGTGCCGCGGCTGCGAACAAAGGACGGGTAATGCGGCTACCGCTCATGGGTGTCTCCTGGCTATTGTTTGGATTCATCTGGCGGGCGCCGAACTGGCCCGCCATAGTGGTCTGACCTGCTTTTAAAGTGGTCTGACAGGTTTACTATAGGGAGATGAACGGCGGTCGTCAACGGCGACTTGCGCGCCATGCGGGTTTCTACTGAGAGTTCGATCGGACATGTATCCGCGTGGCGGAACGAGGGGCTCATGCCCTTGCAGAGCTTGGATTACGGACGGATAACGGGTGCCGGCACGGCTTCGTGCTGGTACATTCCACACGTTTCATGCACGCGAAGACGTGCTACATTGACCTGTAAGACCAATTTGAAATCGAGCGCCAGCCAGAGGCTGGCTGGCGCCAGGGAGCCCGTATTGAACAAGACTGTGCCCGGTGCCGCGGCGCCGCCGCCCACCCAGCGCCCGGAGGGAACCATGTTCCATCCCGAGCCCAAACACCTGCCGGACGAGATCGCTAGGCGCCTGATCCAGGCGATCCAGGCGGGCGAGTTCGCCGTGGGCGACCGCCTGCCCAGCGAGCGCTTGCTGTGCGAGCAGTTCTCGGTCAGCCGCGCGGTGGTGCGCGAGGCCCTGTCGCAGCTCAAGTCGGAGGGGCTGGTTGCGCCCAAGGCGGGCAGCGGTGTGTTCGTGACCGAGCGCAGCCAGCGCCAGGCGTTTCGCATGCAGGATGTGGCCATCGACGAGAAAGACTCGCTGGCCATGGTGATGGAACTGCTGGTGACGATCGAAGTGGCGGCCACCAGGTTCGCGGCCATGCGCCGCACGCCGGAAGACCTCAAGCGGATCCGGCGCGCGCTGATCGGCATGGAGTATGAGATCGCCAACGACAGGTTGGGCGATGAAGAGGACTTCGCCTTTCACCAGGCCATTGTCGAGGCGACGCACAACCCGCACTTCCAGGCCTTGAGCGAACACCTGGAGCACGGCGCGCGGCGCGTGATCCGGCAGGCGAGGAGCAATACCAAGAGCCATCACGCGGACATGGTCGAGGCCGTGCAGGAAGAGCACAAGACCATCTACGACGCGATCRTGGCGGGCGATCCCGAGCGGGCGGCGGAGGCGGCGGAAACCCACCTTCGCAACGCCGCCAAGCGGCTGAACATGTACCTCAAGGGGTGACTGGCGGCTGACTGGCGGGGTGGCCGGCAACCGCCGATGGGCTGTCCGCGTTCTTGTCCCGTCCGGGCTTGCCCGGCTTATTCCAGCCCGGCCAGGCCCAGTTGGAAGCGTTGGCTCAACCGCTCGCCGCTGGCTAGCAAAACGGTCACTTCCACCCCCGATGCCATCGTCTGGCAGGCCGCGCGGCTGGTGCCGGAGACCGACACGCTGGCACCCTGCGGGCAAACGCACACGGCATGCCCCTGGCCCTCGGTATCGACCGTGACCGCGCCGTAGCCGGCCCGCATCGACAGGCCGGAAGCCTGGCGCCAGGTCCATGCGGACGGGGGCACAGAGGCGGTAATGTCGGTGCCGTCGCCCCGCAGCACCGCGGCGGTGGCGGTGACCCGGGGCACACCGGGCGTCAGCGGCGTGTCGGCGTAGGTGAGTTGCAGGCGCAAGGCGCAGTCCGGCGCCAGGGCGGAGGTGGCGTTGCGCGCCGTGGGCGGTTGGAGCAAGGTGAGTGCTACCTCACCTTGCTCGCCGCGCCAGACCATGCGCAGCGTGTCCCCGCACGCTTTTAGCAGCGCAATGAGCAGGCCGCCTGGCCGTGGCGCGGCGTGGCCCGATAGTGACCCTGAGTGCATCGATGGCACGATTTCCCCGTATCCTTTTTATAAGGGCACTCTACAAACCGAGCGGCCTTCGCGCATCACCCATTCATGGGATGCCGCCGGGTTTTCTCATGGCCGGTGCGGGATTTCAGGCCGATGGCGGTGTCCCGGCCAGTTCGCCGACGCGCCTGACCACCTCGGCCAGTAGCGCCGAGCTGTCGTCGCTGCGATAGCTCATCATCACTGGCGAGGTAAAGCCGGGTGCGTCAATCGGCACGTAGGCCACGTCGTCGCGGTGCAGGCGCTGCACCGATGCCGGCACCAGGCAGATCCCAAGCCCCGCCGCCACGAGGCCGATGGCGGTCTGCAGCTCGTTGGCCTCCTGCGCCACGCGCAACTGCAGGCCCTGCGTGCGGAACAGCGCCAGCACGTGGTCGGCGTAGCTGGGGCGGGGCCGCGCCGGGTAGAGCACGAAGGGGTGGGCCGCCAGCTGCGCCGGCGTCATGGGCGGGCCCTTAAGCGCCGGATGGCCGCTGGGCACGGCGGCCACCAGCGTTTCGGCCATGACCACCGTGCGGGTGATGGCGGGGTCGTCCAGCACGATGCGGCCGAAGCCGATATCGATGCGCCCGGCTTTCAGCGCTTCCATCTGCTGTACGGTGGTCAGCTCCGACAAGCCCACCTCCAGCGCCGCATCGGAGCCCCGCACCAGCCGGATCAGTTCCGGCAGGAAGCCATAGAGCACCGATGGCACGAAGCCGATGCCGAACCAGCGCTTTTCGTTGCGGCCGATGCGCCGCGTGCCTTCCACGATCTCGTCGATGCGCTGGTTGAGCTGCAGCGATTGCTCCAGCAGGAAGCGGCCGGCCTCGGTCAGCCGCACCGCGCGCGAGGAACGGTCCAGCAGCACGGTGCCGATTTCGTCCTCCAGCTGGCGGATCTGGCGCGACAGCGGCGGCTGGGCGATATGCAGGCGCTCAGCCGCGCGGGTGAAGTTGAGTTCGGCCGCAACGGCCTGGAAATAACGCAGGTGACGTAGCTCCATGACCCCGTCCTTTCATACTTTAAAGGTATTGATCGGGACATACTCGGTCTTGGACACCCTGGATGTCAAGCCACATACTGCTTCTCAACGTATTCCATACTTGGCAGACACCCAGCATGAAAGCAACCGTCACCTCCGTCGAAGCCATCCTGGTCGACCTGCCCACCATCCGGGCGCACCAGCTTGCCATGACCACCATGCAACGCCAGACCCTGGTGATCGTGCGGCTGCGTTGCAGCGACGGCATCGAGGGGATTGGCGAAGCCACCACCATCGGCGGCCTGAGCTACGGCGACGAAAGCCCCGAGGGCATCAAGCTGACCATCGATACCTACCTGGCGCCTGCATTGGCCGGCATCGACGCGTGCAATATCCACGCGGCCATGCAGCGCCTGGCTTCGGTGGCGCGGGGAAATCGCTTCGCCAAGTCGGCGCTGGAGTCCGCGCTGCTCGATGCGCAGGGCAAGCGCCTGGGCCTGCCCCTGTCCGAGTTGCTGGGCGGCGCGGTGCGGCCGAACCTGGCCTGCCTGTGGACGCTCGCCAGCGGAGACACCGGCCGCGATATCGAAGAAGCCGAAACCCTGCTGGCCGAGCGCCGCCACAACACCTTCAAGCTCAAGATCGGCCGTCGCAGCGTGCGCGATGACGTGGCCCACGTGTCCGCCATCAAGCGCGCGCTGGGCGACCGTGCCCGCGTGACCGTGGACGTCAACCAGGCCTGGAACGAAGCCGATGCCGCCACCGGCATCGCCATGCTGGAAGCCGCCGGCATCGATCTCGTCGAGCAGCCCGTGCCGCGCGAGCAGCGTGGCGCGCTGGCCCGGCTGGCGGCGCGCTTCGTGGTGCCGGTGATGGCCGATGAGGCCGTGTGCGGTCCCGAGGATGCGATGGAACTGGCGCGCATTGCGGGCGCGGACGTGTTTGCGCTGAAGATCTCCAAGTCCGGCGGCATCTTCGAGATGCTGCGCACAGCGGCGGTAGGCGACGCGGCCGGCATCGCGCTGTACGGCGGCACCATGCTGGAAGGCAGCGTGGGCACCATCGCCGCTGCCCACGGCTTTGCCACGCTGCCGCGGCTGGCCTGGGGCACCGAGCTGTTCGGCCCGCTGCTTCTCAAGGATGATGTGGTGACGGCGCGCCCCGAGTACCGTGACTTTGCCTTGCACCTGCCGGTTGGCCCGGGGCTTGGCCTGACGCTGGACGAAGACAAGCTGGCCCATTACCGCCGCGCCGCCTGAGGCGCTGCCCAAGCAAACATAGACCGAGGATTCAAGCATGTTGTTTCTGGTGAGAATGGACGTAAAGATGCCCGCGGACATGCCGGCCGCGCTGGCCGACGAGATCAAGGCGCGCGAGAAGGCGTACTCGCAGGACCTGCAGCGCCAGGGCAAGTGGCCGCATCTGTGGCGCGTGGTGGGCGAGTACGCCAACTACAGCGTGTTCGATGCCGAGTCCAACGACGAACTGCACACCATGCTCTCCAGCCTGCCGCTGTTCCCGTACATGGAAATCCATGTCACGCCGCTGGCCAAGCACCCGTCGTCGATCAAGTAAGCCGCCGGCTCGCCGTTACCCCGAAATACCGCCGCGGCCCCCGATGGCCGCGTTCCAACACCAACAGCAACTCCGAATCCATTTGGAGGAGACTCTGATGCGCTTGCCATTCCTGCGCGCGTGGGCCGCCTGCGCCTGTGCGCTGGCCACCCTGGCCGTGCTGCCGTCCGCCGCCCACGCCGACACCTATCCCGATCACCCGATCCGCTGGGTCGTGCCATTCCCCGCGGGCGGCGCGATGGACAATATCGCCCGCACGCTGGGCGAGGAAATGTCGAGGAGCCTGGGCCAGTCCATCGTGGTGGAAAACCGCCCCGGCGCCGGCGGCAATATCGGCGCCGAGATGGTGGCGCGCTCGCCCGCGGACGGCTACACGCTGATCATCGTCGCCAACGGCATGGCGGTGAACCCCGCGCTGTACGGCCGCCTCAGCTACGACCCGGTCAAGGATTTCGCGCCGGTCTCGCTCCTGGCGGTGGTGCCTAACGTGCTGGTCACCAGCAAGGCCAAGAAGCTGCCCGCCACGGTGCCCGACCTGATCGCCGCGGCGCGCGCCACGCCGGACAAGTACACCTATGCCTCCGCCGGCAACGGCACCTCGATTCACCTGGCCGGCGAACTGTTCACCTCGCTCACCGGTGTCAAGATGCTCCACGTGCCCTACAAGGGCAGCGGCCCGGCCATGACGGACCTGCTGGGCGGCCAGGTCGACTATATGTTCGACAGCATCACCTCGGCCAAGCCGCATATCGACTCCGGCAAGCTCACGGCCATCGCGGTGACCACCGCCAAGCGCTCGTCGACGCTGCCGAACGTGCCGACCCTGGCCGAAGCCGGCGTCAAGGGCTATGACCTGTCGCCATGGTTTGCCGCCTTCGTCCCGGCCAAGACGCCGCCCGCCGTGGTCGCACGCCTGAACCAGGCCATGGTGGACGCGCTGGCCAAGCCGTCGGTGCGTACCCGCTTGGCCGCCATCGGCGCCGAGCCGATCGGCAGCACGCCCGCGCAGCTGGGCAAGCACCTCGCTGCCGAAACCGATAAATGGGGCAAGCTGATCCGCGAACGCGGCATCCGCGCGGACTGAGAACGCCATGGCCACTGCATTGCATCAAGGCATCGCGCTGCATTACGAGATCGAGGGGGCACCCCACGCGCCCGTGCTGGTCATGTCCAACTCGCTGGGCACCGACATGCAGATGTGGGCGCCGCAGATGGATAGCCTGGTGTCGCGCTTTCGCGTGCTGCGCTACGACACGCGCGGCCACGGCGGCTCCGGCCTGCCGTCCCCGGCTGCGGCGCCGTTCGGGTTTGCCGAACTCGGCCAGGACGTGCTGGCCATCATGGATCACGCCGGCATCCAGCGCGCGCATTTTTGCGGGCTGTCGATGGGCGGCATGACCGGCATGTGGCTGGCGGCCAATCACCCCGAGCGTTTCGACCGCTTCGTGCTGGCCAATACCGCCGCCCTCATCGGCCCGGCCAGCGGCTGGGACACGCGCATCCAGACGGTGCGCAGCCAGGGCATGGCCGCCATCGTCGATGCGGTGCTGGCGCGCTGGTTCAGCGCCGCCTGGCTGGCTGGCAACGCCGCGCGCATCGCGCCGGTGCGCCAGATGCTGCTGGACGCATCGCCCGAAGGCTACACGGCCAACTGCGCCGCCGTGCGCGACGCCGACCTGCGCGCGCAGCTGCCGCGCATCTCCTGCCCGGTGCTGGTGATTGCCGGCACGCACGACCTGGCCACGACGCCGGCGCAAGGCCGCGAAGTGGCGCAAGGGATTGCCGGGGCGCGCTACGTGGAGCTGGACGGGGCCCACTTGTCGAACTGGGAGCAGCCGGAGGGGTTTGCGCAGGCGGTTTGCGGGTTTTTGGCAGGCTGAGGCCTGCCGGACGCCGTTCACGCAGTCGCGTGTCGATTGCAACGTCGATATCATGACAGCCGGGTCTAGGGCTGGCCACTCAACTATCTCCTCCCGCTACCCTGGCAGGATGTGTGCTGGGCAAGATCGGCTATGGTTTTGCCAACGCATCAGGGGGATATGAGCATGGCCGAACTTGTGGTTCGCGGTGTTGACGAATTGCTGGTGCGCAAACTGCGCGAGCGGGCTGCTGCAAATGGGCGAAGCGAAGAGGCGGAACACCGCGAGATTCTCATTCAGGCGCTGAGACAAACGACGCGAAGTAGTTTGGCCGAAGTACTTGCGAGCACGCCGGGCGTTGGTGAGGATGCCGATTTCGCGCGCTGCACTTGAGCCGACTTGCTGAAGACATTATGGCGAAGTGACGTCGGCGAGGGCCAAGGTGGACCTGACGCGGTGGCCTTCGCTTTCACTACTTCGCCGCCCCGAACCGGATATCCCCATACCAGGCCCGCGCGTTCCCGCCCGTGTTGTCGGTATCGGTGAGCAGGCCGTAGGCGGTCAGCTTGCCGGGCTTTTCCTTGAAGGCATGCTCGAAGTCCTGCTCCACGTTGCGGCTCAGCGTGAGCCACTTGCCGGCGGCGTCGGGCCCGCCTGACACCACGATCATCTTGACCCGCGAGGTGTGGGGGTTGTCGATGACCGTGCCGACCGGCGCGGTGTCGGACCAGATGTACATCAGCGTGGCATAGGGCAGTTCCTCGCCCGCCAGCGTCTTGGCCAGCTTGATGGCGGTGCGCTCGCCCAGCGATAGCTTGTCCGTATCTCCATCGAACATGAACACCAGGCGCGCCGGCGCGTCTTCCTTGGCGGCGACGCTGTTGTCGGCTGCATCGATCGGGTGTTCCACCTTCCAGCGCCAGCTGACCTGCGGGGTGGCCTCCAGGTCCAGGTTGTTGCCTTTGTGCATCAGCGCGGAGGCGGAGGCGGCCGCGTCGGCTTCCAGCACCGTGGCGTGGTCCTGCGCCACCAGGCTGTAGTGGGTCGACGCCTTGCCGTGCGCCACCGGCAGGTTCTTCCACCCGGGCGGCAACGGGCCGCCGGGCGTGCCGGCGGAGAAGGCGGCGCCGGGGGCGGCCGCCGGCGCCGATGCTGCCGATGCCTGCGCTTGGGCCGGCGCAGCGTGCGCGAGCAGCAGGCCGCAGGCTAGCAGGGTGGCCAGCACGTGAGCGCGAGGCGCCACCGAGCGGGTGGAATGCGTCAAAGCCAGATGGGGGGTCATGATCGATTGCCCGATGGTCGCCGTCATTGTTTTTATTGTCTCCATTGTAGGCAGCGGCCCGGGCCTTTGTGCGTGCGCCGGCCGGCGCATTGCCGAAGATCTTGGCGTAGTAGCGGTAGCCCGCGTCCAGATGCCGTGCCGCGCAAGCGCTCAGGCCACGCCGCCGTTGGCGCGCAGGATCTGGCCGTTGACCCAGCCGGCATCGGCGCCGGCGAGGAAGGCGACGACGCACGCGATGTCTTCCGGCTGGCCCAGGCGTTGCAGCGGGGGCATCTTGGCGAAGGCCTGGATCTGTTCTTCGGTCTTGCCGTCGAGGAACAGCGAGGTAGCGATCGGGCCGGGGGCCACCGCATTGACCGTGATGTTGCGGCCGCGCAGTTCCTTGGCGAACACGTGCGTGAACGCCTCCACCGCTGCCTTGGTGGCGTTGTAGACGGCATAGCCGGGCATGTTCAGCGCCAGCGTGGTGCTGGAGACATTGACGATGCGCCCGCCGTCGGCAAGCCGCGCGGCGGCTTCGCGCAGGGTGTTGAAGGTGCCGCGCACGTTGATGTTGAAGATCTGGTCATAGAGCGCGTCGCTGGTGTCGGCCAGCGGCACCGTCTTGAGTACGCCAGCGTTGTTGACCAGCACGTTCACCTTGCCCAGTTGCTGCTCGGTGATCTCGAACAGGCGGCGCACATCGTCGGCCTTGGACACATCGGCCTGTACCGCGATGGCCGACGCGCCAGCGGCCTTCAACTCGGCCACGAGGGTATCGGCCTGGGCCGCGCCGGCCGCGTAGTTGATGGCGACGGCGAAACCGTCCTGCGCCAGGCGCCTGGCAATGGCGGCACCGATGCCGCGGGATGCGCCCGTGACGATGGCGACTTGGGTGGGGGTGGTGGTGTTCATGATTCGTTTCCTTTCAGGTGGTGGGTTGGTGAAACGGATCATGGACCATTCCTGTGCAAAGATAATTAGTGGTATTTTGATATCATTGCTCCGTTTACATTAACAATAGGGCGCCCCAGGGTCTTTCATTGCCCACGCAGGCCCCGTTCAGCTACGCATGGACCGATTCCAGGAAATGCAGGCCTTCGTGCGCATCGCCGAGCGCCAGAG
Source organism: Cupriavidus sp. 05L411 (assembly GCF_056398045.1). Classification (NCBI taxonomy): domain Bacteria; kingdom Pseudomonadati; phylum Pseudomonadota; class Betaproteobacteria; order Burkholderiales; family Burkholderiaceae; genus Cupriavidus; species Cupriavidus sp. 05L411. The sequence goes on from NZ_JBFTOQ010000017.1 coordinate 98,818, forward strand.
CTTTACCCAGGCCTCCGAGGATCTCCAGATCCCGCGCGCCACCATCACCAACCTGATCAAGCGCATGGAACAGCGGCTCGGGGCCCGGCTGCTGGAGCGCACCACCCGCACGGTGCGCCTGACGCACGACGGCGAAGCGCACTACCGGCGCTGCGTGCGCCTGATAGCCGACCTGGAAGAAGCGGAGGGGTCATTCCGGGATACCGCGCCCAAGGGCCTGCTGCGCGTGAACCTGCAGGGGACGCTGGCCCGGCATTTCGTGGTGCCGGCGCTGCCGGATTTCCTGGCGCTCTATCCCGAGCTGGAAATCCATATCGGCGAGGACGACCGGCTGGTCGACCTGGTGCGCGAGGGAATCGATTGCGTGCTGCGCGCGGGCAACCTGCAGGATTCGTCGATGGTGGGGCGCCGGGTTGCGCTGCTGGAGCAGGTGACCGTGGCCAGCCCCGCCTACCTGGCCCGCCATGGCGAACCGGCGGATCTTGATGCATTGACGGCGCACCGCGCGGTCCACTACATCTCCAGCAGCACCGGCAAGCCGGTGCCGCTGGAATTCACGGTAGCTGGCCGCGTGACGGCCGTGCAACTGGCGGCTGCCATTTCGGTCACCGGCGCCGATCTCTATACCGGCGCAGCGGTGGCCGGGCTGGGGCTGGTCCAGGTGCCGCGCTATCGGGTGGCGGGAGAGTTGCGGGAGGGCCGCTTGCAGGTCGTGCTGGCGGACCTGCCGCCGCCGCCGATGCCGGTGTCGGTGCTGTATTCGCAGAACCGCCAGCTATCAATGCGGGTGCGTGTGTTTGTGCAGTGGTTGCGCGATGTGTTCGAGGCAGGCGCCGATGGGAACCAAGGCTTGATGCCTATCGGCGCCTGAGGCGCGCCGGCCGGTTATTTCCGCACGTTGGACGGCAGCACCGAGTTCCGGCTGGACTGCTTGGCGGATTGCCCTGACTGCGCCGACTGCCCCTTGCCGCTGGCCGACGACTTCGGCGACGCGGCGCCGGCAACCCCGACGCCGGCGCAAAGCAGGATGGCGAGCAGTGCCGCCGGTGCATTTTTTCGCATGCTCATGATGGACTCCCGTTGCGTGGCCGGTCCGCCCCGGGCGTGCCGGCCACTGGTTGGTTCAGGTTCAGATTCCGTTTCAGATTCCGGCTCAAATACCTTCTGCCGGCGTCAGCGAGGCCGCGTCCGGGCCGCCCTTGCGCCCGCGATGGCGGTTGACCCAGGAGAACACCACCGGCAGCACCAGCAGCGTCAGCAGCGTGGTGGTCACCATGCCGCCCACGATCACCAGCGCCAGCGGCCGTTGCGCCTCCGAGCCGATGCCGTGCGACAGCGCCGCCGGCAACAGCCCCAGGCCCGCCAGCATGGCCGTCATCACCACCGGGCGCAGGCGCAGCGCCGCGCCCTCGACCACGGCTTCATGCAAGTCTTCGGACTGCGCCAGGCGGTTGACGTAGGAGATCAGGATCACCCCGTCCTGGATCGCGATGCCGAACAGCGACAAGAAGCCGATGCCCGCCGAGATCGATAAGGTCTCTCCCGCGATATGCAGCGCCAGCAAGCCACCGATGGCCGCGAACGGCACGTTCAGCACCACCATCAGCGCATCCTTGAAGTTGCCGAAGGTGCTGTACAGCAGCAGGAAGATCACCAGGATGGTCAGCGGCACGATCACCGCCAGCTTCTTCTGCGCGATCTTCATCTGGTTGAACTGGCCATCCCAGAAGATGCTGTAGCCTGCCGGCAGCGTCACCGCCTTGCCTACCTTGTCCTGCGCCTCGGCCACCGCGCTGCCAAGATCCCGTCCGCGCACGCCGAACTTGATGGCGATATAGCGCTTGCCGGTCTCGCGATAGACGAAGAACGGCCCATCGGTCGCCTCCACCTTGGCCACCATCGACAGCGGAATGCGCTGGCCATCCGGCGTATCCACCAGCAAGCGGTTGATGACATCCGGGTTGTTGCGCGCCTGGTCGTTGAGCCGCACCGACAGCCCGAAGGTCTTCTCGCCTTCCAGGATGTTGGTGACCGCGTCGCCGCCAATCGCAAACTGCACGGCGGACTGGATGTCGCTCACATTCATGCCGAAGCGCGCGCTCTTTTCGCGGTCCACCGTGATGTTCAGGGTGGGCTGGCCGAGTTCCTTGAAGATGCCAACGTCAGCCAGGCCCGGCACCTTCTTCAGGATGGACTCGACCTCCTTGGCCTTGTCCTGCAGCGTCACCAGGTCGGAGCCGTAGATCTTCACCGAGTTCTCGCCCTTGACCCCGGACAGCGCCTCGTTGACGTTGTCCTGGATGTACTGCGAGAAGTTGTACTCGATGCCCGGGATACGATCCAGGTGCTTGGACAGACGTTCCACCACCTGCTGCTTGGTCGCACCCTTGGGCCAGTCGGCCGGGGGCTTGAAGTACAGCGCGTACTCCTGGTTGAACACGCCGGTGGAGTCGGTGCCGTCGTCAGGGCGGCCAATCTGCACCGACACGGTTTTCACCTCGGGCTGCTGGCGGAAGAAGCCGCGCAGGTCGCGTGCGACGGAAGCCGAGTAGTCGAGATCCACGGTGTTGGGCAGCGTGATGCGCAGCCACAGGTTGTTCTCCTCCAGCGTGGGCAGGAACTCGGTGCCGAGGTAGCGCGAGCTGTATAGCGTGCCGGCCAGGCCGATGAACGCGGCCAGGAACACCAGGCCGGGCTTCTTCAGCAGCTTGCGCAGCAGCGGCTTGTAGGCGCGCAGGATCACCGCGATGAATTTCGGCGAGTGCGGCCGCAGCGAGCCGCGGAACACAAAGGACGTCACCGCCGGCACGAAGGTCAGCGCCAGCACGATCGAGGCCAGCAGCGCGAAGCCCATGGTGAAGGCCATCGGCTTGAAGATGATGCCTTCTACCCCGCCCATGAAGAACAGCGGCGAGTAGGCCACGATGATGATGCCGGTGGAGAAGATCATGGCGCGCTGGACCTCGCTGGTGGCCTTGACGATGCCATCCTCCACGTTGGTCTCGCCCTCCTCCAGGTGGCGCATGATGTTCTCCATCACGATCACCGCCGCATCCACGATCAGCCCGAAGTCGATCGCCCCTAGCGAGATCAGGTTGGCCGGCACCTTGAAGTGGGCCATGTTGATGAACGACACGCACAGCGCCAGCGGGATCACCGCCGCCACCACCGCCGCGGCGCGGAAGCTGCCGAGGAAGATGAACAGCACGATCAGCACCAGCGAGATGCCGACGAACAGCGCATGCTCGACGGTACCCATGGTGATGTCGAGCAGGTTCTGGCGGTCATAGAACGTCTTGACCTGGATACCCTTGGGCAGCACGTTCTGGTTGATGTCGGCGATCTTGTCGCGCACCCGCGCCAGCACCTCGGTGGCGTTCTCGTCGCGCTTCATCAGCACGATGCCTTCGACGATATCGTCGTGCTGGTCGAACTGCACCATGCCCAGGCGCGGCGTGTTGCCCACCCGCACCTCGGCGATATCGCGCACCCGCACCGGCACGCCGTTGGACACCGACACGGTGACGTTGCGGATGTCGTCGAGCGTTTGCAGCAGGCCCACGCCGCGTACCACGAACTGCTGCTCGCCGGCCTTCATCAGGCCGCCGCCGGTGTTGGCGTTGGCATTCGACACCGCATCCACCACCTGCTTGAGCGAGAGCCCATAGGCCTGCAGCTTCTCGGGCGTCGGCACGATCTGGTATTGCTTGACCTTGCCGCCAAAGGCCGTGATATCGGCCACGCCCGGGACGTGCTTGATCTCCTTGTAGACGTTGTAGTCCTGGTAGGTCTTCAGCGTGGTCACGTCGATGCCGTCGGCGTCGATCCGGTAGCGCAGGATTTCGCCGGTGGCGTCGCCGTCCGGCGACAGGTTGGGCTGCACGCCCGGCGGCAGGTTGGCTTGCGACAGGTAGGTGACAAAGTTCTGGCGGGCCTTGAAGTTATCCACGCCCTCCTTGAACTTGACGGTCACAACAGACAGCCCGAACAGCGAGACCGAGCGGAAGGACTGCACGTCCGGCACGCTGGCCAGCGCGTTCTCCACCGGAATCGTGATCTGCTGCTCGACCTCCACCGTGCTGCGGCCAGGCCACTGCGTAATGGCCTGCACCGTGACCGGCGCCACGCCTGGGTACGCCTGCAGCGGCAGCTGCAGGAAGCTCAGCACGCCGGCCGCCAGCAGGCCAACGGCCAGGAAGACAATCACCAGGCGCCGCTTGAGGATGCTCTTGATTGGCGAGAAGACCATCTCAGGCCTCCTGCTTGAGCAGCATTTCGTTGAGCAGCATGCCGCCCTGCGTCACCACCCGCACCGACGCGCCGGCCGGCACGCCTTCGGTGACCTGGAAGGTACCGTCGCTGCGTGGCGTGCCCTGCACGGTCACGCGCTCGATGTGCTTGTCGTCCGGTTGCGTCATCAGGTAGAGCTTGCCCTGGTCCTTGACGATGGCCGATTGCGGGACCACCAGCGCCTGCGCGCTGCCGGTGACGATGCGCGCGGTGGCGTACATCTCCGGCTTGAGCGTGCCATCCGGGTTGGGCACATCGCAGCGCACTTGCAGGGTGTGCGTATCGGCGTCGACATTGGGCGCGATAAAGCTGACGCGCCCGCGGTAGTGCCGGCCCGGGTAGGCCGGGGTCTCGATCTCGATGACCTGGCCCAGGCGCACGTTCTTGATGTCGTTCTCGTACAGGTTGCCGGTGAACCAGATCGAGCGGGTGTCGATGATGCTCATCAGCGAGTCGCCGACATTGAGGTAGGAGCCGGGGTCCATGTCGCGCTTGACGATGGTGCCGCCGATCGGCGCGCGGATGGTCAGCGTGTCGGAGGCCACGCCGCGCTCGCGGATGCGGGCGATGTCCTCGGTGGTCGCGCCCAGCACGCGCAGCTTGTTCTCGGACGACTGCATGGTCAGGCGGGCATCGTCCACCAGTTCCTTCAGGTCGCTGTTGTTGAGCGTCTTGAAGGCGTTATGCGAGAGCAGGAATTCGTTCTGCGCGGAGATGTACTCGGGCGAGTACAGCTCGGCCAGCGGCTGGCCGGCATGCACCACGGCCCCCTCGAACACCAGGATGCGCTCAACGCGGCCGGCCACGCGGGCCGAGGCCAGCTTGGCCTGCTGCACGTTGTAGGCCAGCTTGCCGGGCGTGGGCGTGTCGACCGTCACCGCTTGCGCGCTGAACACCGCGGACTTGACCGCGTTCGGGTCGAAGCCGCCTTCGGGCAGCGTCAGCAGCGACGGCACGTTGCGCGGTTTCGCCGCCTCGGGCTTGGCGTAGGGCGCGGCCATGCCGGCCTTGCCGGCTTGCTCCGCCTGTTGTGCCTGTTGTGCCTGTTCAGGCTGTTGGGACTGGGCCCAGTACTTCCCGCCCCAGATACCGCCGGCCAGGACCACCACAAAGCCAGCGCCGATCATCAGATTCTTGTTCATAGGTTCAAGGCCTTGCGGCCATCAGAATTTGTCCCGGCCCACCGCGGCGGCGAGCGTGTAGTAAGCCTGGCGCGCCTCGGACTCGGCCTGCGTCACCGCCAGTTCCGCGTTCTTGAGCGCGGAGCTGGCGGTCAGCAGGTCGGTGAAGTCGGCATTGTTGTTGGCGTAGTTGGTGAAGGCCATCTTGTAGGCGGTCATGGCCTCCGGCAGTTGCCGCTGGCGCAGGAACTCGGCCTGGTTCACCGACTGGCGCAGGTTGTTGTGCGCGGTATCCACCGCCAGCAGCGTTTGCTGGCGCACCGACTGTTCATTGGCGTCGGACGCCACCTTGTTGGCCACGGCTTCATCCACGCCGTACTTCTCCTTGGTGAAGAAGAACAGCGGGATGATCACGTCGAACTCGATGCCGTAGCTGGCCGGCTTGAAGCCCAGCGGCGGGTTGTTGCCATTGAAGGTGCCGATGATCTGGAAGTCCGGCAGGTAGGCCTTGCGGGCCAGGCGCACGCCCTTCTCGGCCGCTTCCACCATGAAGCGCGAGGCCCGCACATTGGGATGCTCGCGCAGGGCGAGATCCTCCAGTTCGGGCAGCGGCGTGGGCGGCAGGCGCACCGCGCTGGCATCCGGGCGCAGTTCCAGCGGGAACTCGGGATTCTTGCCGATCAGCGTGTTGATGGTCTTGAGCGCGTTGTCATACTGGCGTTCCAGGCCAAAGGTATCGTTCTGCGCGCTGCTCTGCGCCACCTGGGCATTGAGGTAGTCCACATAGCCCGCCGCGTTGTTGGCGTAGCGGATGCGCGCCACCTGCTTGACCTGTTCCAGCCGTTTGAGATTGAGGCGCAGCACATCGAGCTGCGCCTTCTGTGCCAGCGCCTGGAAGTAGGTCGTGCTCAGTTGCGCGTAGAGCTGCAGGTACAACGCGTCGCGCTGCGCGTCGATCGATTCGGCTTGCGTGTTGGCGATATCGGCGGCCAGCGCCTTCTTGCCCGGGAACGGGATCGACTGCGTGAGCGTGTAGCTGAAGCTCTCGGCGCGCGCCAGCGCCAGCGGGCTGTTCTTGGGCAGGTTGCCCCAGATAAAGCCCACCTGCGGGTTGTTCGGCGCCGCGATCTGCGGCACGGTGGCCTTGGCCGCCATATAGAGCGAGCGGGCCTGGATCAGCTGCGGGTTGCTGGCGCGCAGCTCTTCCGACAGCTCCCACAATGAGAACCCGGGGCCAACGAGGCCCTTTGTCTTTTCTTCGGCACTGAGCGTGGCCGCTGGCGCGGCGCTCACCCCGGCGCCGCGCGGCGCTGCCTGGTCCCACCCGCTGGCTGGCGCTTTGCCGGCAGCAGGCGCTTTCTGCACAGGCGGAACAAGCGGGACCGGATCGGTATCTCCGCTCAGTTGAACACCCCATGCGACCCGAGCCGAAAAGACCAGGATGACGGCTGCTCCAACTTTTCTGTTAGTTGGTTTTTTAATCATAAACACTCCCATCGCTACTTGTAACGGTTATGACAGGACAAGCTTTCAATTGCCCTTCCAGAACATTGCAAATGGCTTTCGGAAATTTAGGGGATTACCCGAATTTGGAATTGAAAATTGGAATACAGCATCGACTATTTCGCAGAGCGATAGCAGAATCGCTATCGAAACCCTTCGGATTGCCATGTCACGCCGCAAGCCGGTTGGCGCGCGCTGTCCCATGAAATGGGGGAAATGCAGGAAGTGGCCGGGACTATCCATTCCGCGGGACGCTCTGTATCCGGCGTGCGAAAGAAATAGGTGGCCGTATTTAAAGGCAATAGGATATCCACATCGAAATCAATATGGATTGATCGATGGTATTGCTGATTAAATCTGTTCTAGGGCCGTGAAAAAATGGATCCTGACTTTCCTTTATCTGGTTTATTCCATGCTAGTGCGCCGTCTGTTCGCATAGCGGGCACACCCGGATCAACAGGGGCGCGTTTTCCATTTCTGCGAGCGCATCGCTATCGTCGGAGGCGACGGTGCACTTGCACTCGCGCGCCGCGCTTGCGGGCTCGCCGCGGGAGTTCGCCGGCAGTACCGCGTAACGAACGCCGAGCTGCACGCGCCGCTCCCAGTCGCCTTGCGGATCCAGCGTCAGCAGCCACAAGCGGGTCTGGATCGACCAATGCCTGACGGTTTCGCTTTTGATCCCCAGGCGGCGTGCCGCTTCGGCGACCGACACTTGCTGGGAGGCCAGGTTGAAGAAGGCTTCCGCCTTGTCCTCCAGCCTGAGCCGCGCCATGGGCGTGCCGGTCAGCCGGCTGAAGCGCTGGCGGCAGCCGGCGCAATGAAAGAGCGGCAGGCTGCCGCCATCGGTACCGTCATAGGTCGACTTGCGGGCCCGGCAACGCGGGCATTGCGGCGGCCGGTGGCTGGTGCTGTGCAGCTTGCGCCATGCTGACAGCAGGAAGGCGGTCAGGTCGGCATCAGCCACGTCCGCCGCCCCGCTCGCACGCACATGGATCAGCGTCGTGGCACGGCGCAGGTCATCCGCATGGAGATGCACGTTCGCGTTCGCGCGGCTGGCGGTGGGATCGACCTCGGCTCGCGTGGGTCGTTGCTGCTGAAATCTGCTCATATCGTCGGCGCGGGTAGATCCGGCCATGACGCCGTGGACCCCGGGGCTGGCGCCCTGGTCGTAAAATCCCGCTGACCCGTGCTCCGGGAGCGATGAAATTGCGCCGATTCTATGTGGATTGGCCGCCGCCGAGTACTGTGATTGATCACAGTAGGCCGGGGGGCAGCTGTGCCGCTAGGGCTTGATGATGCCGGCGGACGCGGCCTTGACGACCGCTTCGATGCGGGTGGCCACGCCGAGCTTCTGGCGGGCGTTGTCAATGTGGAAGTCGACCGTGCGCTTGGACAGGCCCAGGATGGTGGCGATCTCGCCCGAGGTCTTGCCGCGCGCCGACCAAACCAGCGCTTCCACCTCGCGCTCGCTGAGCTGCACGGCCGGCAGGCCCGGCCGCGTGCGCGCAACCCGCGCAAGGCGCGCCTCGACAATGCTGGACAATATGTCGAAATCGACCGGTTTGGTCACGTAGTCGTCGGCCCCGAGCCTGCGCCCCCTGAGCTCCGCCTCGCGCTGCGCCAGCGCCGTGAGGAACACGAAGGGCATGTCGGCAAAGCGCGGCGCCAGCGAGGTGATCTTCTCCAGCAGTTCGAAGCCGGTCATCACTGGCATACTCACGTCGCAAAGGACGAGGTCCGGCGTGTCGCGCAAAATGGCGGCAAAACCTTGCTGGCCGTCGTGTGCGATGCTCACGGCAAAGCCCCGCTCGATCAACTCTTCGGCGATCAGCGCGGCCGTTTCGGCATCGTCCTCGATGCAGAGGATCTTCCGGCGGGCATCGGTCATGGTGGTCCTTGGTGGCGGCGGCGAGCCGCGTTTTGCGGCCCGCCGAGGTACAGCGTAGCGAAATTCAGGATAAAAGTCTTATGAATCACTCGATTCGTCCGGCGCCCGCCAGCCGGCGAGTGCGTCGCGGCCTGGGGCGGCGCCTGGTCGGGCTGCCCGATTCAGTGCCCATGCTCAGGCCGATTCGTGTCCGGCTGTCGCTTGTGTTCGTGCTGTTCCTGCTGCTGGTGGTTGGCGTGGGCCTGTTTGGCATCAACCGGCTCAGCAACTTTCACAGCGTGTCGGCGCAGATCAGCGGCCGCTGGCTGCTGAGCAACCGCATCCTGGGCGACCTCAACAATTATATTTCGGACTACCGCGCGTTCGAGGGCGACGCGCTGATCGCGACGACGCGCGCCGACCTGCGCGCGGCCGAGGGGCAGATCAGCCGGCTGGACGATGTGATCAAGGAAGTCGAGGCCCGCTATGGCAAGATCGAGCACGATCCGGCCGAGCTGGCGCTCTACGAGCAGTTCATGGCGCAGTGGTCGGCTTACCGGCAACTGGTCGATCGCGTGGTCGCGCTGGCCCACCAGAAGGACACGACGCAGGCCGTGGCGCTTTATCGCGGCGAGTCGCGCCGCGCCTTCGAGCAGGCCAACGGCACGCTGGGCGTGCTGACCGAGCGCAACGTGGTTGGCGCCGCGCAGGCAACCGAGCGCGAGGCGGACGCCTACCACGAGGCCCGGCAACTGATTGCCAGCGCCATCCTGGTGTCGGGCTTCCTCGTGATCGCGGCGGTGATCTATCTGGTCAGGGCCGTGTCGAACCCCATCGCGGGGCTGGTCGAGCGCATGCACCGCATCATGGACAACGATCCCCACGTGGAGATCCCCGGCGCCGGGCGCAAGGATGAGATCGGTGAAATCGCCCGCGCCGTGGTGCGGTTTCGCGACAATACGATCGAACTGGAGCGCAGCAAGGCGGCGCTGGCAGCCCAGACCACGATGCTGCTGGATACGCTGGAAAACGAGCGGCGCCTGGCGGTGCTCCAGCGCAATTTCGTCTCGATGGCCTCGCACGAGTTTCGCACGCCACTCAATGTGATCGACGGCCATGCGCAGCGGCTCATGCGCATGAAGGAGGCGCCCACCGCCGAAGTCCTCGGCGAGCGCTGCGGGCGGATCCGGGTCGCCGTGCGGCGCATGACCAACCTGATCGACCACCTGCTCGATTCCTCGCAACTGCTGGACGGCGGGCGCCTTGCCACGCTGCAAGGCGTCGACTTTTCACTGGCCCTGCTGGTGCACGAAGTCTGCGAGATGCACCGCGAGAGCTCCCCCACGGCCGTCATCGAGGAGATCATCGACCCTGGCTTGAATGAGATCTTCCATGGCGACGCCAAGCTGCTGTTCCAGGCCTTCAGCAACCTGGTTGGCAACGCGATCAAGTATTCGCCCGCAGGCACCCCGGTCACCGTGCACGTTTCCGGCGGCGCCGACATGATCCGCGTGTCCGTGTCCGATCGTGGCCTGGGCATCCCGGACAAGGACCGCGAGCATATCTTCGAGCGCTTTGTGCGTGGCGGCAACGTCGCCGGCACGGCAGGCGCGGGCGTTGGCCTGTACCTGGTCAAGCTGGCTGTCGACCTGCACCAGGGCGAGGTCCTGGTCACCAGCAAGGAAGGGCAGGGGTCGAGCTTTGTGGTCCGGCTGCCGCGCGCGGCGGCATCGGGCTGAAGGATTGGGCTGGATTTAAGACAGATGCCCGGGCCAGGGCATCGACCTCTTGGATCATTCTGCCGAGGCAATGATCCCCGCATCGCGCTCAAGGCGGGGACCCACGCCCGGACGGACCTGCAGCATGGCGAACACGCCCAGCGCCGTCGCAACCGACGTGGCGATGAACATGGACGAATAGCCGTAGCGTGCCGACAGGATGCCGGCCAGCGTGGGCGCCAGGACCGCAGCGATGTTGGCGATGAAATGCATGATGCCGCTGAACGTGCCGACGCGCGAGGGCGCGGTATCGATCACCACCGCCCAGTAGACGGAGTTCGGCAAGGCGTTCAAGGCGTTGCCCAAAGTCATCAGGGCGATGACGGTCCACACGCTGTGCGCCTGCGACACCATCAGGAAGCACAGGGTCGTCAGCAACAGCGAGGCGGCGGCAAACCAGCTTCTTGCAATGACCAGCTTGCCCGTGCGCTTTAGCAGCCAGTCGGAGATACGCCCGCCCAGCAATACCGTAAAGCACGCGCCGACCCAGGGAATCATCCCGATGTACCAGAGGGAGGAAAGGGTGAAGTTGAACTCGTCGTGCAGGTACTTCGGTGTCCACGTCAGCAGCATGAAGTTGACGTAGATAAAGGAGAAATAGCCGATGGAGTTGAAAACCAGCGTGCGGCTCTTGAAGAACGCCCACCAAGGCAAGGCGGCGCTTGCGGCGCCTTTGGGGGCTTCACCGCGTCCGGCCTGAATCTGGGCGAGTTCTGCCGCATTCACCTTCGGGTGATCCTCGGGCCGGTTGGTGTAGACGCGCGAGAATAGGGCGATCAGCACCAGGCCCAGGACGCCGAGCACCACATACATGGCGCGCCAGCTGTCGGTGAGCAGCAGCAGGCCGACCGCTACCGGCGCGGTRAGCAGCGCGCCCAGCGGCGTGCTCARCAGGCCGATGGAYACCGCGAAGCCGCGCTCSGCCGGYGATGCCCAKGCSGACATGGTCTTRTTGATGATCGAATAGGCAGGCCCCTCCGAGAAGCCGAAGAGGATGCGCACCATGGCAAATCCGCTCAGGGCCGAGCCGCCGAACACCGCGAGGCCGATGTCGCCCGCCCAGACCATGCAGATCGCGAACAGTGACCAGGCCACGCCTGCGATCACCCAGACCCGCTTCGCGCCGAGGCGGTCCGCCAGCGCACCGCCGATCAGCGCGCCAAACATATAGCCGTAGCCGAAGTAGCCCAGCACCGCGCCCCAGCCGGCGCGGTCGAAGCCGTACTCCCCGATGATCTGCCCGGCCGAATAGGCGATGGCGCCGCGGTCAATGTAGTTGACCAGCGCAATCACGACGATCAGCAAGAAGATGGTGAAGCGATACCGGGTGGGCGGCGGGTGTTGGTGCATCGTGCGTCTCCGTAACGGGTTTGGGAGTTGGCTTAGGAGCCTCAGGTTGTCTTGCAGATTGTATAGTATATATAATGCACAATGCATACATTAACGCTACGGGAAAACCATATGTCTCGCCCATCAGTTGCCATCGCCTCGCTAGGGGGCACCATCAGCATGACGCCGTCGGATGCTGCCGGCGGGGTTGTCCCCAAGCTGGACGCCGCCCAGCTGGTCGCGGCCGTGCCGGGGCTGGGAGAGCTGGCCGATATCTCCGCCGAGCCGCTCTTCCAGTTGCCGAGCGCTTCGCTGGGCCCCGAACAGTTGCTGGCCTGCCTGGCATGGGCCGAGGGCAAGGTTGCCGGCGGGGCATGCGGCGTCGTCCTGACCCAGGGCACGGACACGATCGAGGAGACCGCCTTTTTCTTCGATCTGTATTGGCGCCACCCAGAGCCCTTGATCATGACCGGCGCGATGCGCACGCCGCTGGCCGCGGGAGCGGATGGCCCTGCCAACCTGCTGGCCGCCGTGCAGGTCGCCATGGACGACCAGAGCCGCGGGCGCGGCGTGCTGGTTGTCATGAACGACACCATTCACAGGGCGCGCTGGGTCTGCAAATCGGATTCCCTGTCGGTCCAGACCTTCGTCTCGCCTGACGGCGGGCCCGCGGGGAGGGTGGTCGAGGGGCAGCCCGAGTACTTTCATCCGCCGGTCGACAGGCCGCTGGCAAGCCCGCCCACGCGGCGTTTTCCAAAGGTGGCGGTGGTGCCGGCGCTCCTGGGCGACGATGGCGATCTGGCCGTGGCCGCGCTTGATCTCGGCTACGAGGCAATCGTGGTCGCCGCGTTCGGCGCCGGGCACGTCTCCTTCGGCTTCGCCGAGCATGTCGAGCGCCTGTCCAAGGTGGTGCCGGTGGTGATCGCTAGCCGCACCGGGGCTGGGGCAACGGCCTCCCGAACCTATGGTTTCTCTGGCTCCGAAGTCGATCTGGCACGGCGCGGCGCCTTGCTTTCGAAGTGGCTCCATCCGTTGAAGGCGCGGCTGTTGCTAGGTGCGTTGCTGGCTGCCGGCACGCCGCGCGAGCAGATCCCGGATGCGTTTGCGAAGTGGGGTACACTGCCACGCCATTCGCCCATCCAACAGCAGCCCGTTCCTTGAAGACTTCGCCGAATCCCCCGTCCCGAGCGCAAGCCGCGCCTTCGCGCCGGCTGACTGCCTACCAGTATGCGGTGCAGACCTTGCGCGCCGACATCCTGCAAGGCCGCATGACCGCGGGCGAGCGCTTGCGCCAGGATGACCTCGCCAAGCGGCTGGAGATGAGCACGACGCCCGTTCGGGAGGCATTGCGCACACTGATCTCCGAAGGGCTGGTGTTCTTCGACGCGCATCGCGGCGCGGTCGTGCGCGGCCTGACGCTGGATGATGTGCAGGAAATCTACCGGCTGCGCAAGGTGCTGGAGCCGATGATGGTCGAAGAGGCGATCCGGGGCATCACGCCGGAAGATATCGCCCGGGCCGAGTCGTTCCATGCGGAGATGCTGCAGACGCAGGATGTCACGCGCTGGACCGAGCTGAACCTGGAGTTCCACGCGGCACTCTGGGCATCCCAGGAACACAGCAGGCTGGCCCACCTGGTCAAGACGCTGCGCGATTCGGCGGCGCCGTATATCTCGCTGTCGCTCTACATGAGCCCGGAACATATCGCGCAGAGCAATGCCGAGCATGCCGAAATCCTGTCCCAGTACAGGCAGCGCGATGCCGAGACCGCCAAGCGCCAGACCATCCATCACCTGGATGACACGCTGAAGATCATCGTGCGGGCGATCGATAGTTCCGAGGCTGTGGACAACGGCGGGGCATAGCGCACCGGCGGGCGTTCGCCGTGAGCCCGCCGGGTGGTGGCAGGCAGGTGGCAGGCAAAAAAAATGGCTCTGTCACTAAATCGTGTTGGTAGTATCCTGCTTTTGTAGTTGGTCGGGCAGGGGCAGTCATGAGGAAGCGAGATTTTGAGCGGTTGCTGGGCGCGCTGGATAAGCTGAGCCCGGCCCAACTGCGCCATATAGAGCACCGGGTGGGCGAGCTCACCCACCATCGCGAGATTCAGGACCTTACCGAGAAACGAATCACCGCCACGGGGGCCTGCCCCCACTGCGGTAGCTTGGACTTCGTCCGCTGGGGCAGGACCGGGACGGGCGACCAGCGCTTCCGTTGCCGGGACTGCCTGGCAACGTTCACCAGCCTCACCGGCACGCCGTTCTGCCGCATTCACGACAAAGGGAAATTGCTGGAGAACGCAGCCTGCATGAAGGACTTCCTGAGCGTGCGGAAGACTGCCGAGCTTATCGATGTGCACCGCAATACCGCGTTCCGATTTCGGCACTTGATGATGCCGAAGCTCGACAAGCATCAGCCCGGCGCGCTGCCTGGGGTGGCAGAAGTCGACGAGGCCTTTTTCCGGCGCTCATTCAAGGGGCTCAAGGTCGGGCTGCCTCGCGAGCCGTACAGGCGCGGCACGCCTGCCAAGAAACGTGGGATATCAACCGAGCAGGTGGCCGTGCTGACCGCCATCACCCGGGGCTCCCGCAACAGCTTCATCACCGTCCTGCCTTCCGTGCCCAACGCGGCCTCTGTGACGTCCGCCCTGGCTCCGATTGTGGAGCCCGATACAGTCCTCTGCTCTGACTCGGCAAGCGACAAGTCCGCTGGAAAAGCTCTCGGGATTATGGTCCGGCAGATTCCACGCGGGACCCACAAGCTTGGTCCGTATCACATCCAAAACGTCAACGCACTGCATAGCCGTATCAAGGCCCGGATGCGCCCGTTCCGAGGGGTGGCGTCGAAAAACCTGCCGGTCTACCTTGCTTGGTTCCGATTCTTCGACCGGGCACCAGGTGCTGCAGAGCCGCGCCAGCTCTTGCTTGACGCGTTCGGGGTACCCGTCACCAACACAGATTAGTGACAGAGCCAAAAAAATAGCCCACCTGATGGTGGGCTATATTTTTTCCTGGATATGCGGCATTCGAGCAGTATCCAGGCAATGCTGGCGGAGTGGACGGGACTCGAACCCGCGACCCCCGGCGTGACAGGCCGGTATTCTAACCAACTGAACTACCACTCCGCAGTGGCTGTGGAACCCGCTTGTTGCGGTTTCCGACGCTCGTGTTGAGGCTGCGCTTGGTGGCGTTGCTCTCGAAACTGGCGTCCCCAAGGGGATTCGAACCCCTGTACTCACCGTGAAAGGGTGATGTCCTAGGCCTCTAGACGATGGGGACTTAGACTTGCTCGCTACGTCATGTACATTTCGTGTCGCGAGGGGCGCGATTATAGCGCCCTTTTTTTGCGATGGGAAGCCCCTGTTTATTCTCCCTCGCAAATCGGCAAACGGCGCGCGCATCGCATCGCCGTATTTGCCAAGACACGTGGCAGGGGCATGGCCACGATGCTGTCCATGCGGGATCGCCTGCGTCTCGCGTTGACTCTTGCGTTGACTCTCGACACCACTGCCATGCCCACCCACTCCCATCCTGCCGGCCGCCTGATCAGCCCCACCGCCATCGTCGCCTTCGCGCTGCTGCTGGTGTGGTTCGCTTTTTACCACGCTGACGTGGACGCTGGCAGGCGCGGCCGCGCTCATCATCGGCGGCGCGGCGCTCGCGATGACTGCCCGGCGCACGTCCGCGCGCCGGCAATCGGCCCGATCGACAGGCGCGTCATTGGCGCCGCCGCTCGCGCATGGGGCCGTCGGCGTCGATGCTGCCGCCCGCGCTAAGCGGCCCATCGACATTGACCGGCCCGTTGACCAGCATGTTGCCTTCCACCACCAAGGGCCCGTGCACGGTGAGCGGGCCGTGAAACACCTTTTGCCGCCCTGCGCCAGGCGGCTGTCCATAAACCGGTGGGCGATTGGCAAACCAGGCTGCGGTCAGCGGGCCGTGCGCAAGGACGCTGCCGTCCACGGTCAGCGTGCCATGGACGGTGAGGGGGCCTTCCACCACCAGCGAGCCGCCGATGGTGAGCGGCCCGGATTCCACCGGCTGGCCATGTGCCGCCGCGGCTAACCACAGGGATGCCGCCAGGATTGCGCGGGCCTGCCGGGCAATTTGCGATCTCATGACCCGCTCCCAAGGTGCGCGGCGCGTTTGCCGCAAGCAGCTTCCAACTTAGCGCGCGCGGCGGATACGTGCAAGCCGAAGCCGGGCTCCGAGCCCTGTTCTTTTACGGTGCGATCTGCCACCATTGCGCCCCTTCAATTCACGGCTCCCGATGGGCGCATCTACGTCATGGCTTCCAGCAAAGCACACCATGCCACCGGATGGGCGGCAGGCCTCGCCGCCGCCGCGGTAGTCGCCAAGTCCGGCGCCGGCGGCCCGTATCACATGGCCGCGGTGCTTGCCTTTTTTGCGGGCGTGGCCGGTGGCGGCGCGCCTGACTGGCTGGAGGTCGCCTGGTGGTCCCGATCCCGCCGGCTGTGGATCACACACCGTACCTGGACGCACTGGGGCGTCGCCTGGCTGGCGCTGCTGGTGTTTGCGTACCGCGCCCTGGGCGCGCATGCGCTGGCCGCGCCGGCGTTCGGGTTTGCCTGTGGCGGGCTGATGCACTTGCTGGCCGATTGGCCCAACCCACTTGGCGTGCCCTGGATTCTCGGGCGGCATTCGCTGAACTGGTGGAAGAGCGGACGCTGCGACCTGCTGGTGGTCGCGGCTTCGTGGATGGGCGCGCTGGCGTTGTCACGCCACGTATGGTTCCACGGCACGCACGGGCTGGACTTGTTCCAGTACGTGCGGGCCTGGCACCTGCGGGTCTGAGTGTCCGGGCGCTTGGGCGCCTGAGCGTCTAAGAGCGCGCACAAAAAAAGAGGCGGCCACAAGGGGCCGCCGATCGGGAATGTCGAGGGAGGCAATTCCCTCACAGAAGACTAACGGCGCGCCATAGTGCAACATGAACCCCCCCGACGTGGGGTGATGACTTCGGCATATCGAGAGGTGGCCGGCGGCCGGCTTCAAGCCTCCAGGCAGGTCGCCGCCGTGCCGGGCTGGCTCGCACCCGCGTCATGCCGACTTTGCCGGCGCACTGCCGCCTCCAGTTCGTCATGCGCGGCGTCGAGCCATGCGGTGCGATGGCGCACGGGGTCTCGCGGGGAGAGTGCATCGACGCTGACCTCGCGCAGGAAGTACTTCACCATGCTGCCCGCGCGCGCGGGCACGGGCATCATGCCCAGCAGTTGCCGGCGCTGCAGCAGGCCACGGTCAGCGGCATGGCCCAGCGCGGACCACGCGGTGCGCCCCAGCGCCAGGTAGAGCGCCTCGTCATCCATCTGCCCGAGCGCGCCGAGGAACAGGTTCTCGAACACCCTGCGCAACATCGGCACCGCCATCAGTTCTTTCAGGTCGCCATCGAAGGCCAGGCCACGCCGCGTGGTGGCATAGGGCAACAAGGCTAGCGGCTGCAGCCGCTCGAAGCCTTCGTCCCAGAGCGCCGCGGCGCCGGGCAGGCCGACCAGTTGCGCGATGCCGAAGTGATCCAGCATGCGAATCAGGTTGGGCCGCACGAGCGGGCCGCCGAGTTCCGCGCACCGTTTGTTCTCGCGCTGGATCGTGCGCCCGGGCGCGTGCCGCTGCAGCAGGCTCTCGGTCAGCACCGCCGCCAGCTGCACGTGGGTGTGCCCGGGCGTGGTGCTCACCAATACCAGCCGCGCGCGCTCATGGCTGTGCTCGAACGGCACGTAGCACATCGCGTAGATGCCATCGCGATCCACCAGCACCGGTTTGTCGATCACGGCTGTCGCCGCTGCGCGCCGGATGCGCGCGCAGTACTCTTCCAGGTAATTCGCCAAAATGTCCCCGCCTCACCACGATTTCTCTCTGGTACAGCAGCCCTGTAGCCGGGCTTACCTTTGCTAGCATGGTAGGCGGCGGCCGGACGGCAGGCAAAGCGGGCGGTGCCGCTTCCTGCCTGTGGCAACACAGGGTGTGTGGGCCAGCGAACCAATCGCGCGGCTACACCATCCCAATGAAGGATGGACGCAACCGGGTTACCCAGGCATTCATGGCGACGTTGGATCGATGGTTTGAAGGCTGGCGCGGCGATCAGTGCGCGGCATCGTGCTGGCCAACGGCAGGCCGCACCGCGGTGCGTGGCCGTGCCGAGGCGATCAGCAGCGCAGCGGTGGCAACAAAGGCGGGCAGCGAGAGCAGGCCGAAGATCTTGCCAAAGCTCCATCCCAATCCCAGGATCTGTGCGCCCAGCAGCGCGCCGACGATGCCGCCAAAGCGTCCAATGCCCAGCATCCAGGCCACGCCCGTGGCCCGGCATTGCGTGGGATAGAAGCCGGCGGCCAGCGTGGGCATGGAGGATTGCGCGCCGTTCATGCAGGTGCCGGCGGCAAACACCAGCACGCCGAGCAGCAACACATCCCCGGCGCCGTGGCCCACCGCATAGACCAGCGCGCCAGTCAGCGCGTAGGTGCCTGCCACGATGCGCCACGGATGGCCGCGGTCCATCAGCCAGCCCACGGTCAGCGTACCGATGCCACCGCCCAGCGGGAACAGCGCGGTGATGAGCGCGGCCTTCTCGATCGGGTAGCCCGCGTCGGCGAACAGCGTCGGCAGCCAGCTCGTCAGCAGGTAGAAGATCAGCAGCCCCATGAAGTACGTGGTCCACAGCAACACGGTGCCGCTGAGGAACTGCGGCATCAGGATGGTGCGCAGCGAGGAAGCGCCGGTGGGCGCGGCCTCTTGCACATGAAAGCGCTCGTCTGCGCGCAGCACGCCCGGGTGGACCTTGGACAACGCGGCGGCGATGCGCGCGTCCGGGGCCTTGCGTGCCACCAGGAAACGCACGGACTCCGGCAGGAAGAAGATCAGCAGCACGGCCAGCAGCAGCGGCGCCACGCCGCCCACCAGCAGCACCGAATGCCAGCCATAGTGCGGAATCAGCCAGGCCGCGGCAAAACCTCCGGCCGAGGAGCCCAGCGTAAAACCGCAGAACATGGCGTTGACCGCCAGCGAGCGCCGCCGCGTGGGCGCGTACTCCGACATCAGCGTGACCGCGTTCGGCATGGCCGCGCCCAGGCCAAGGCCGGTCAGGAAACGCAGGACCGTGAGCGCTTCGAGCGAGGTCGAAAAAGCCGATGCCACGCTCCAGCCGCCGAAGCACAGCACCGAGCCGACCAGCACGCTCTTGCGGCCAAAGCGGTCGGCCAGCGGCCCCGCCACCAGCGCGCCGGCAGCCAGGCCGAACAAGGCCGCGCTCATCACCGGCCCGAGATGGGCGCGGCTGACGCCCCACTCCTTGGCCAGCATCGGCGCGATAAAGCCAATCGCCGCGGTGTCGAAGCCATCGGCCGCGACAATCAGGAAGCACAGGATCAGGATGATCCACTGGAAGCGCGAGAACGGCTGGCTGTCGATGAACTGCTGGACGTCGATGCTGGCGCCGGGATGGCGCGCACGGTCAGGGGATGCGGCCGGCTGGCCGCTGCTTGGGGGCGTCATGGTGCGGTCTCCTGCTATGCCGCTCGTTGGCGGCGAATGCTCTGGTTTTCTTGGTATTTCAAGGCGTGCCGCGTGGCCGCGCTCGCGTATGCAGCGTATTCAATACGGCAGGCCGACGTAGTTCTCCGCCAGCGACATCTGGGCGGCACGCGAGCCAGTGAGGTAATCCAGTTCGGCTTGCTGGATGCGCAGCGCGAAGTCATCGGCATCGGGGAAGCGATGCAGGAGCGATGTCATCCACCATGAGAAGCGCTCCGCCTTCCAGACCCGGCGCAGGCATTTCTGCGAGTACGCGTCCAGCTCGCTGGCATCGTCGTGCAGGTAGCGCGCGATCAGGCCGTCGGCCAGGTAGAGGACATCGCTGGCGGCCAGGTTCAGGCCCTTGGCGCCGGTTGGCGGCACGATATGCGCGGCGTCGCCCGCCAGGAACAGGTTGCCGAAGCGCATCGGCTCGCACACAAAGCTGCGCAGCGGCACGATGCTTTTTTCGATGCTCGCGCCCGTCACCAGCGCCTCGGCGGCGCTGGCATCTAGCCGGCTGCGCAGTTCGTCCCAGAAGCGTTGATCGGACCAGTCCTCGACCCGTTCGTCGGCGCTTACCTGCACGTAATAGCGGCTTCGCGTGAGCGATCGCATGCTGCACAGCGCGAAGCCGCGCTCGTGGCTGGCGTAGATGAGTTCATCCGCCACCGGCGGCGTGTCGGCGAGCACGCCGAGCCAGCCGAAGGGATAGACCCGCTCGAAGATGCGCTTGGACGGCTCGGGCACGCTGCGCCGCGTGACGCCATGAAAGCCATCGCAGCCAGCGATGAAATCGCAGCGCAGTTCGTGCTGCTGGCCGCCCTTGCGATACCGCACCATGGGCGTGGCCGTATCGAAATCGTGCACGCTGACGTCTTGCGCGTCGTAGATCGTGATGGCATTGCCGGCATGCCGTGCGGCCATCAGGTCGCGCGTGACCTCGGTCTGGCCGTAGACCGTGACCGAGCGGCCAATCAGCGCATGGAAGTCGATGTGGTGACGCTCGCCGCCATAGGACAGTTCGATGCCATGGTGAACCAGGCCGTCGTGCTGCAGGCGCTGCGCCACGCCAGCGCGCTCCAGCGCATCGGCGGTCACGCTTTCAAGGATGCCGGCGCGGATACGGCCGAGGATGTAGTCGGGGCTGCGTTGCTCGACGATAACCGCATCGATGCCCGCTTTGGCGAGCAATTGCCCGAGCAGCAAGCCGGCGGGGCCGGCGCCGATGATGGCGACTTGTGTGCGCATCGCGTGTCTCCTGGTGCGGGATGGGAATTGTTATTGAACGTAACAATAGCGGCGCCAGGGACGGGAGGGAATAGACGGAACGAACCATCAGCAGGACAAAACGAACATCCGTATCTGGAACGGAGTGTGCTGGAATATCCTGTCGATGCTGGGGGAAACCCTAGGTTTTCAATTGGATTTAGCCGGAATTGTGAGTTTTACCGGTGTGCGCGGCGACGCGTCCGAGCGCGCCGTCCGAGCACGACAGCCTTCACATTCCATACATGCCGAAGCGCTTCAACGGCCCGAGCGCTGTTCCTTGCGGCAAGCCTTGCAGATGTGTTCAAGGCCGTCCTGGCGGCGCGTGTCCCGCGCGAAGAACTCGCCGTCGGCCGGCCAGTGCTCTGCGCAGTGGCGGCACAGCTTGAGCGGGCCGATATCCGACATCAGGACGTCGCCAGCCGTAACGTTGGCCTGCGCGGCGCGAGCGTGGTGCGCGGGGCTCGTGCGCGGTGTGGGCGTGTCTTGCATGGCGCTTGCGGTGAAGGTGCCGTGGTTCTCGTGCGGCAGCGCGGCGTGATCGTACATGGTCTTTCCTTGCCTTGAAAATGGGGGAAATGGGCCAGTGATGGTTGGGGTGCGCAGCTGGATCCGGCTGCGCTGCTGAAATACCCCGTTACGAAATGGCGCGTGGTTGATGCTCCGATGGCTTGGGCGATCGATGGCCGAGCGGTGCGATGCCCGTCCTTGCACTAGCGTGGCTTACTGGGACAACATGCCCGAGCAGGCCATCAGCAGCCATCCGATGGCGGCACAGCCGCCAAGCCAGCCGAGCAGCACCAACATGATGGTGGACCACTTCATCGGGGCCGCCGCGCGTGCGCGGCAGGAAGTTGGGTTGCGTGAGAAGGGGAGCGGCTCATGCGTACTTTCCTTGGAGTGGCAAGACAAGGCTTGCTCAAGGGGGGCAGCTTAGCGATCCTGTGACGCCAATGTATGTCCGGGTTGTAAGAAAATGTGCACGAGCAAATGTGCTGCGGCCCGGCATTGCCTACGAACGCCTTTGCCGTCTGGCCCCACTACTGGAACGCGCGAGGCAAGCGCCCGGGAAGGCGCCTTCCCGGGCAGCCGGGGGCGTTCGCGTGGGCAATCGGGAGCCTGCCTATAATGCCGGATCCGACACCCATCCCGCCGCGCGCGGCGCCAAGGCCTGCCATGACGATCCTGCTCGATACCGCCATCCCGCACACACTGGATACCCTGGTTGAGCGCGTCGCGGCGATGCCCGGCGTACAGGTGCAAGCCTGGGTCTTCGACGACGTCGCCACGCGCCGTGCGGCCGAACAGCGGCTTGCCGCCGCTGGCGTGCAGGCGGCGATCCACAGCGCTTACAAGCCGCTGCTGCATTTCTTCCTCGAAGCGTTGGCGCTGGAACACGATGGCGGCCGCCTCGCCGCCGCGGGCGAGATTTCCGTGCGCCTGCCCGCGGCCACAACGGCGGGACAGTCGCAGCGCTTCCGGCTTGAAGCCTATCCGCTCGCCGGCATGCTGCCGCAAGGCAGCCTTCGCCTGAGCGAAGGCCACGACGAAGGCCACTATGTCGTCGACCTGGACGGCATTGCCCACCGCGTGTTCGTGCCGCTCGCCGCCTCTGGCGCGCCGTGCGGGTGGCTGCGTCTGTCGCGCGATGGCGCCGTGCTGGACGACGGCCCGCTCGCCACCGAGTACGAACTGGCATTCGCCGCAGCCATGGATGCGATCCGCGGCCATGCCTGGAGCCGGCAGGGACCCTATTTCGATGTGCTTCGCATCGCCATCGACACGGGCGGCATCGAGCGCCGGCTGTCCTATCAGGACGAATGCATCAGCACGCGCGAGGCCCTGCACGAGGACCTGTATTTCTCCATTCTGGAGTTCTTCCAGGATCGCGCCGGCTTGCCGCGTGGCGACCGCACTTTGCAGCCCGGCCAGATCGTGCCCGAGGTCCGCCACGCGGAGGGTGCCACGCGGGTCCGGGTGGCATTGCTGCCGCACCCGCATGTCGCGGCCGCGACGCCGGCTGACGCAGCTGCGTCCCCTCTGTCCCCGAGTGTGCTTGCCGGGCTCTCGCAGCCCCTGACGCCGGAGGAGGCAGGCGTCGAGATGCATGCCTTGGGCGGCAAGCGCTTCAGCGTGCTTTCCACGCAGGGGCGCGTGGTCCACGGCACCCACATCGAAGGCGCGCTGCCCGGGCTGGTGATTTCCGGTGGCCAGCATGCCAACGAAACGTCCGGCGTGGTGGGGGCGCTGCGCGCGGCGCATGCGCTCAAGCAGCGGCCGCATGCGCACTTTGCCCTGATCGCCTTGGAGAACCCGGACGGCGCGGCCTTGCATGTGCAGTTGCGCGAGGACAATCCGCGCCATATGTCGCATGCCGCGCGTTACACCGCGCTGGGCGACGACCTGGAGGCACGCACGGCGCCGCCCTTCGTGGAGAAAGCGGCCCGGCTGGAAGCCATTGAGCGCACCGGCGCCGGGTTGCACATGAGCCTGCACGGCTACCCCGCCCACGAATGGACGCGGCCGCTCACCGGCTACGTGCCGCCGGGCTTCGAGACCTGGACCATTCCCAAGGGCTTTTTCCTGATCCTGCGCCACCACGCCGGGCGCGATGGCATGGCGTTCATGCAGGCGCTGACCGCGCAACTGGCGGCTTCGCCGGATCTGGCTGCGTTCAACGCCCGTCAGCTGGCGACCTGGGGCAACCATGCCGGTGAGGTGCCGTTCCCGGTGCTAAACGGCATTCCCTGCATGATCTTCGAGGATTCCCGGTCAACGGTGCCGTTCACGCTGGTCACCGAATTTCCGGACCAGACGGTTTATGGCGATGCGTTTCGCCTGGCGCACACCACCCAGATGCGGGCGGTGCTGGCGGCGGCGGAGCTGTATTGGGCGGGTTTGCTGGGTTGAGGGGCGCGCTGCGCGCCTTTAGTGGATCGTGCGTGTCACCTTGGCGTGCGGCACCTTTGCCGCCGCCGTGTTTTCGGGCGTTGCGCCTTCGTCCTGCTCGATCATGGTGGCCGCGAGGCTGAGCGCAGCCTGCATCTCTTCGTGCGACAGGCCGGAAGATAGCGCAAGCCGCACCGCCAGGGACGCCAGTCGGGCGACTTCATAACTCGGGATGCTCATCTCAGCTCCTTGTCCTCGTGTCAATGCTTGTGTCAGCGCCATGGCAAGCCCTGCCGCGCCGGGCGGCGGAGCCGCTGGCGCGCCATATCGGCAGATTCGGCCACCGGCGCGTGCTTGCGCCGGCGCCGGTCCATCTCCAGTATGGTTCACGGCGAGCTTCGCTGCTCGAAGAGAATCCAGCAATGCTGTGTGGCCTCAGGCGGGCAGGAAGCCTTCCACGGTGAGATAGCGCTCGCCGGTGTCGTAGTTGAAGCCCAGCACGGTGGCGCCTGCCGGCAGGTCCGGCAGCTTCTGCGCGATCGCGGCCAGGGTGGCGCCCGACGAAATGCCCACCAGCATGCCCTCCTCGCGCGCGGCGCGGCGTGCCATTTCGCGTGCCGGCTCGGCGTCGACCTGGATCACGCCATCGAGCAGGGCGGTATCCAGGTTGCGAGGGATGAAGCCGGCGCCTATGCCCTGGATCGGGTGCGGCGCGGGCGCGCCACCGGAAATGACCGGCGAGGCGACCGGCTCGACGGCGTAGACCTTCAGCGCGGGCCACTTCTGCTTGAGCACGCGGGCGCAGCCGGTGATATGCCCGCCCGTGCCCACGCCGGTGACCAGGGCGTCGATGCCCTGCGGGAAGTCCGCCAGGATTTCCAGCGCGGTGGTGTTGACGTGGGCCTCGATATTGGCGGGGTTCTCGAACTGCTGCGGCATCCAGGCGCCCGGCGTGGCTGCCACCAGCTCCTCGGCGCGGGCAATGGCGCCCTTCATGCCTTTTTCGCGCGGGGTGAGGTCGAAGGTGGCGCCATAGGCCAGCATCAGGCGGCGGCGCTCTACCGACATGCTGTCCGGCATCACCAGCACCAGCTTGTAGCCCTTGACCGCCGCCACCATGGCCAGGCCGATCCCGGTATTGCCCGAGGTGGGCTCGATGATGGTGCCGCCCGGCTTGAGCACGCCGGATTGCTCGGCTGCCTCGACCATCGACAGCGCGATGCGGTCCTTGATGGAGCCTCCCGGGTTGGCGCGCTCGGACTTGATCCAGACCTGATGGGTATCGCCAAAGAGCCGCTGAACACGGATATGGGGCGTATTGCCAATGGTCTGCAGGATGTTCTCGGCCTTCATTCAGTATCTCCAGGGATGGTTTCGAACCGGACAAGCAAACGGGTCCGGACAAGCATGCACTGGAGGATTCTAGCGGGCGGCGCGTTGGCAATGCGATTTCCCCGTCATATTGGCGTGGGCCAGCGTTTAGTGGCAGGCCTCGGCGCGTGCGGACAGGCAGCGCGCCGCACGCGCGTCGAGCCCGGAGGCGAGCACGACCCGGCCCCGGCCACGCCGCTTGGCTTCATACAAGGCGCGGTCCGCGCTGCCAAACAGCTTGTCCCAGGTGGCAGCCCCACCATCCTCGCACTCGCGGATCTGCGCAACGCCGATGCTGGCGCTGGCGAACCCGCCAAGCTCGTGGGGCAACGCGATGGCGCGGATGCCACGCAGGATGCGGTTGGCCAGCAGGAGGGCCTCGGCTTCGGTGGTATGCGGGCAAAGCACGCAGAACTCTTCACCGCCGTAGCGGCCCGCAAGGTCCGCGCTGCGGTGCGTTTCCTTCAGGACGCGGCCGATCTGCTGCAGGATGCGGTCGCCGGCGCGGTGGCCGCTGCTGTCGTTGATGTACTTGAAGCGGTCGATGTCGATCACCAGGCAGCTCAGCGGATGGCCGTGGCGGTTGAATTCGGCGGCCAGCACCATCGCCGCGCCATCCATGGCACCGCGGTTCAGCAGCCCCGTCAATGCATCGAGGCGTGCCTGCTTCTCCTGCTCGGCCAGCATGGCTTCCATGGTCATCAGCGTGAAGCCCGCCAGGCCAGCGAGGATCGCGACAAAGGCGGGCAGCAGCCGCAGCAGGAGCAAGGCTCCGGCACTCAGGGCCGATACGGGGGCACCGGCCTCCAGCACCGCATACAGCCCGCAGCATTGCGCCAGCAGTTGCAGGCCGCAAGCGGCGAGCACCAGCGGGCGGCTGCGGCGGGTCAGCGCGAGCGGGCGCTGCAGCAGGCAGGCCAGGGTGAAGCAGGCGGTGATGGCAGCCACCACGTAGCCGGTGACTTCGGCCAGGCGGCTGCCGCTGCCTAGCGCAGCGGCAGCCAGCACGGCAGAGAGGGCAAGCACGCCGGCAGTGAGCGGCGCGGGTGCCGAAGGGCGGTCACCGGTCAGCGATACGCCGCGATGGGTCAGCAACTGGGCGGCTACGCCCAGGGCGGGTGCCACCAGCAGGAACCAGGCGGGCCCGCCGCGCGCGTCGATCACCAACAGGCCCGCGGCGCAGGCCAGCACCTGGCCGGCGACCCATGCGCGGCCCACGGCGCTCTGGCGCAAAGCCAGCATCAGGGCCGCGAGGATGATTTGCGTGGCGGTGAACAGGACAAGCAGTGCCATCACGGCAGTGCCCTCATCTGACTGCATGAGATCCCCATCGAGTTCGGCGCAGCATCACTGCGCAGGAGTTTGCCTTCGAAGGTGGGTTCGCGCGTATTGCGTATCGCGTACTGCGTGGAGCCCGTGCGTGAGCCAGCTCGTGACTTGCGACATTCCCGAATGCGGCGTCCGGCCAGTGCTTGTCCGGGTCCATACCTGCCGAGGTGAAGATGTTTTTTTGTTTGAGAAAATTCTACACAGCGCCGCGCAGGAAGTGCCCCGTATTCGCGGCGCGTGACAATTGTTGACATTGGGCGCAAAGCGCGTGATCTACCATTCGCTTTGCTTGCAGCGCTGGTCGCCGCGGACCGTTGTATTCCGGCCCTAACTATCGCGCGATTCCTTGTTTTCCTACCCTCAGAGCACAACAGTGTCGAGTTTGCGCAACGTACTGTGATACTTTGTCGATTCGGAAAACTACAAAAATGCAGAAAGTACCGAGACAACACTCAGCGTGCCAGGCGCCGAAGCCCCTGGCGCGACCAGGTCCGGCGGGTTCCGTCAGCGCGCCTTCGCAGCGTTCGAAGCCCGGGAATTGGCGCTAGCCAGCTTCCGTGACACCAGCATGTATTTGCACTAGTGCATATTCCCTAGTCCTAAATGCTTATATGCACGATGACGCGCATGCTTCAGAATTCTCGCCCATAGTGCTTAAATACGCACTTTGAGCTTGGCCTGCGGGGGACTGCCTGAAAGATCGGGCAGCGCAGGTAGAAGTGGATGAGATCAGTCATACCCGGAATGCATCGTCTGGCGGCATCAAGCGCGACCAGCATGTTGGCGGCAAGCCAAGCGAGCTTTTCCGGGATTATAAAAATATGAAAAAAATAGGGGTCAGCAAGTGAATTTGTTGCGATTGGACGGTGTCGCGCGCCGCATGGCAGGCCTGCGTCAGGCAAGCCGGGGCGTGCCGATGACAAGAGCCTGGCTTGGCGCACTGCTGGCCGTGTTTGCAGCCTGGCTATGCCCGGCACAGGCACAGGCACAGGCCACCACCGGCTCTCGCGCCCCGAACATCGTCTTTCACTACGGCAGCAAGCCACCGGTGGACGCTCTGCAGGCGTTTGATGTCGCCGTGGTCGAGCCCGACAGCGGCTTCGATCCACGCACCGCCGCCACGCCCAATACGCAATGGTTCTCCTACGTCAGCATTGGCGAGGTCGCACCGTCGCGCGCCTACCTGAAAGAGATTCCCAAGGCCTGGCTGATCGGCAATAACGACGCCTGGGGCGCTCGCGTGGTCGACCAGGCCGCCGAGGGCTGGCCCGCCTTCTACGTGGAAAAGGTCATCGCCCCGCTGTGGCAGCGCGGCTATCGCGGCTTCTTCCTCGACACGCTCGACTCCTACCAGCTCAAAGCCAAGACGGACGCCGAGCGCGCCCGCCAGGAGGCCGGCATGGTGGCGGTGATCCGCGCCATCAAGGCACGCTATCCCGAGGCCAAGCTGATTTTCAACCGCGGCTTCGAGATCCTGCCGCAGGTCAATCAACTGGCGTACGCGGTCGCGTTTGAATCGCTGTACCGCGGCTGGGACCAAGGCGGCAAGCGCTACACCGAAGTGAGCGAGGCCGATCGCAACTGGCTGCTCGGCCAGGCCCGAACGATCCGCGAGCAGTACCACCTGCCTGTGATCTCGATCGATTACTGCCCGCCCGCCGACCGCAAGTGCGCACGCGACACCGCCGCGCAGATCCGCGCGCTGGACATCATCCCTTACGTGGCTGACCCTGGCTTGCAGACGGTTGGGATCGGCAACATTGAGGTGATGCCGCGCCGGGTGCTGGTGGTGCAGGACCGCGAGCCGGGTGTATCGATCGACGACTCGGCCGGCGTGCGCTTCGTCTCCATGCCGCTGAACTACCTGGGCTATCGCGTGGACTTCGCCGAAGCCAGCCAGCCGCTGCCGGAGATCGGCCCGGACCGCTACGCTGGCGTGGTGATCTGGATGGCTGGCAACGTGCGCGACCAGCCCGGGCGTTTCTTCAGCTGGGTGCAGCGCAATATCGACCAGGGCGTGCCGGTGGTGTTCCTGAACGATTTCGGCGCGCGCATGAACGGAGCGCTGGCATCGAGCCTGCAGCTCAATTCGGTCAAGGGCAAGATTGGCGTCAAGGCGGACGTGGTGTCGAAGGACCCGATGATGGGCTTCGAGATGCCTGTGGCGCCGGACCGCACGCAGGCAGCGCCGGTCCAGGTGGGCGATGGCCCGGGTTTTCGCTCCCTGTTGCGCCTGAATTCGGGCACGCTGACCTATGACGCTGCCGCGATCACTCCCTGGGGCGGATACGTACTCGGGCCTTACGCAGTGCGGCAAAGCGCCAACGACCAGGACCGCTGGGTGGTGCAACCGTTGTCCTTCCTGCGTGAAGCGCTGCGCCTGCCGGCCATGCCGGTGCCGGATGTCACGACCGAAAACGGACGCCGCCTGCTGACCGTGCACGTGGACGGCGACGGCTTTGCCTCCCGTGCCGAGATTCCCGGCGGCGGTTTTTCCGGTGAAGTCCTGTTTCGCGAGATCTGGGACCGCTATCGCCTGCCGATGACGATGTCGATCATCCAGGGCGAAGTGGCCAGCGACGGCATGTATCCCAAGCTGACCGCGCAGCTCGAGCCGATCGCCCGCAAGATTTTCGCGCAGCCCTATGTCGAGGTGGCGAGCCACACCTTCTCGCACCCCTTCGAGTGGGGCCGCACGGTGCCCGGCGGCACGCACTCGGAGAATGCCACCGAAGGCGACGACGACTTCCACCTGGCGATTCCCGGCTACACGATGGACCTGAAGCGCGAGATCGGCGGCTCGATCGACTATATCAACCGTACCCTGGCGCCCCCTGGCAAGCCGGTCAGCATGCTGCTGTGGTCGGGCGACTGCCAGCCGCCCGCCGAGGCCATCAAGCTGACCGATCAGGCCGGCGTGCTCAACATGAACGGCGGCGATACGCTGATCACGCGCAGCAACCCGACCTGGACCGCGATCTCGCCCATCGGCGTGAACAAAGCCGACGGCACGTTCCAGATCTTCGCGCCAAACCAGAACGAGAACGTCTACACGAATCTCTGGCATGGCCCGTACTACGGCTTCGAACGCGTGATCGAAACGTTTGAGCTGACCGACCGGCCGTACCGCTTCAAGTCGGTCAACATCTACTATCACAACTATTCCGGCACCAAGGCGGCTTCGCTCAAGGCGCTGCGCAAGGTCTATGATTACGTGCTGAGCCAGCCGCTGATGCCGGTGCATGCCACCGACTACGTGCGCAAGGTGATCGACTGGCAAGGCATGGCGGTGGCCCGCGAGCTGGGTGGCGACGCCACGCAGCCGGCCACCTGGATCGTGCGCGGCGACGCCAGCCTGCGCAACGTGCGCTGGACCGGTGCGGACGTGCCCGACGTGGCGAGCTCGCAAGGTGTCACCGGCACTTCGCCGGCGCCCGGCGGCGGCGTCTACGTGCACCTGGCTGATGGCGCCTCGCGCATCGTGATGCGCGCCCCGAACGCAGCTAACGCCGCGGCTCCCTCCGGCCCCGAGATCGCTGAGGCCAGCGGCTTCGTGCGCAACTGGCAGCGTACCGGCCAGGGCAGCGCGCAGCGCATCCGTTTTGATTTCAGCGGCTACTTCAAGCCATTCTTCCGCCTCGCAGGCGCGGACCGTTGCCGGATTGCCATCGATGGCAAGCCGGTGCAGGGCGTGCAGGAGCGCGGCACGCTGCGTTTCGATACCACTCCCGTTCCCAATCCCAACAATGCCAAGCAAAGCGTCGAAATCACCTGCGCCGCCTGAGCGCGAGCGGCTCCTGCCGCCAGCGTTCGTGCTGACCTTCACCGCCATGGTGGGGATCGGCCTGGCGTTGATGTTCCCGCGCGAAACCTTGCGCGAACGCCTGCTGGGCGATGGCCGGGCAGTGGACGGCCTCAGCATGGCCTACCTGGAAGCCTGGTGGCGGGCCACGCCCGGCGACAGCGGCTTCGCGGCGGTGCTGGCCGAGCAATATGCGCGCACGGGCCGGCTGGATGAGGCAGAGGCCATGCTGTCCCGGCTGGAGGCACGTTATGCGGCCAGTTCCGCAGCCAGCCCCCAAGGGCCGGTGCGCAACGCCAATGCCGCCGACGCCGAGCTGCCCAGCCAGATCCTGCGTACTCGCATCGAGATCGCGCAGCAGCGCGCGTTTGCCGCGTTGCCGGACAGCCCGGAGCGCGAGCATTACGTCGATAAGCTCGGCGGGCTGCTCGACCAGGCGGTGACCATGAAGTGGGGGCGCGCCGATCTGGAAGAGCTGGCCACCACCGCGCGCTCGATCAACGCGCTCAAGCCGGCACAGGTGTTCTACCAGGCGCTGGCCAAGAGCGACCCTGCCCGCGCGGCGCTGTGGAACGCGCAGGCTGCGTCGGCGGCGCTCGCGGGCGGCGACTACCAGCAGGCGGCCGACGCGCTGTTTGCCGCGCAGTCCCGTGCCACCGATCCGGCCGAGCAGCGCCGCCTCTACCTGGCCGCGCTCAAGACGCTGCAGTCCGGCAACGAGCTCGACAAGGCGCTGGCCCAGGCCGAGCAGCACGGCGGCAAGCTGCTGGAGAACGCAGAAGTCCTGCGTTACCTGACCAAGCTGGCGCTGGCCGCCAACCGCCCCGAGCAGGCCGCGCGCTATGTGCAGCGACTGCTGCGCCTGCCGCCGAGCTTGCAGCCCGTGCCCGAAGGCGCCTCGCTGCAACGCGCCGAAGCGCGCCGCGTGGCGGCCACCCAGCCATGGGCCGCACGGGGCGTGATCTTCCTTGACGGCCCGCATGGCCTGGCCTTGCGCCGCGCCATGGGCGACGCCGCGATGCCGCACCYGCGCCGCGTGGCGGATACCTCAGGCGCTGGCGCGTCTGCTTCTGCGGCGACGGGCCAAGCCCGCGCTGCCTCCGCAGCTTCGGCAGCACCAGCGCCAGCGGCAGCCCCTGCTGGCGCCCCTACCGGCGCCCCCACCGCGGCCGAGCGCGCCTTCAATGCCGACGACTACGAACTCGCGTTCCAGGTATTCCTGGCCGCCGGCAAGCTTGACGACGCCCAGCGCGTCGCCGAGACCGCGGTGCGGCGCCAGCCCGGCGCGGCGCGCTGGCGCGAGCGCCTGGCCCAGGTCGCCGAGTGGAATCGCCAGCCCACGGTGGCGCTCAAAAGCTGGCTGGAATATGCCCAGGCCAGCAATGACGAGACCGCCTGGAAGGCCGTGCTGCGCCTGGCGCCCGGCCTGAACGACGATCGCGCCTACCTGGCCGCGCTGCGCCACCGCGCCGGCACGGGCGATCTCGCCACCGTCGACCAGGTGGTCGCCACCTACGAACGGCTGGGCGAGCCCGAGGAAGGCCTGGCCTTCCTGCAAAGCCTGAGCCACGGCCCGAACGCGCGCCCGATCATGGAGCGCCAGGCGGAGCTGGCCGAGCGCGCGGGCAAGGATGCCCGCGCCTTCGAGCTCTACACCGAATTGCAGCAGCGCTTTGGCCCGCGCCCGCAGTACGCGCTCAAGCAAGCCAACCTGCTCTATGTGCGCGGCAAGCTGGCCGAAGCCCTCGAGGCCATGGTGCCGTCCATGCGCACCGCGCGTTCCACCGACATTGAGTTCTGGCGCACCCTGACCGAGCTGGCGCGCCTGAACCAGCGCGGCGACCTGCTCGAGCAAGGCTACCGGCAACTGATGCTGGCCATGGCCGAGACGCATGACGACCACTGCATGGCCATGCCCCCCGGCGCTGGCCGCAACGACTGCCTGGCCGAAGTGCGCGATACCGAGGAATCGGATTTCTCGAACCTGATGGACTTCTACGATAGCTCGCCCATCGATGCCGGACGCATTGCGGAAGCCAGCTGGCGCAAGGGCGGCAAGCTGGTGTCGCTCGAGCTTGCCATCAATTACTACACTCGCGCCCGTGCTTACGGCCGCGTTGCCACGCTGCTGCAGGGCATGACCCCTGCCCAGCTTAAGCAAGCAGAGCAATCCAGCCGCTTCCTGGCCATGCGCGCCGAGTACCAGCGCGCCCGTGGCGAGCGCGAACTGGCCCTGGCCGACCTGCGCCGTGCCGCCAGCATGCCCGACGCCGGTAGCGAGACGCTGGCCGCGCTGATGTGGGCGCTGGTCGATCTCGGCTCGGATACCGAAGTGCGCGCCATGATGCTGCGCCTGAAGGGCGAGGCCGAGGGCAACCCGGACTTGTGGGGGGCCTTTGCCGCCGGCAGCATGCGCTTCCAGGACGGCCGTACCGCGCTGCATTACCTGCGCAAGATGGCCGACGGCAAGAACGCCGATCCGCTCTGGCTGGGCCTAGCCGCCGATGCCTACGACGCCATCGGCCAGACCAGCACCGGGTGGCGCCTGCGCCGCCAGGCCTGGGTCGACCTGCACAAGGACCAGTCCGCGGCCGGGCGCCGTGCCTCGGATCCCCGCAGCATGGATCCGGCCGCCGAGGAGGAGGACGCCCAGGGTGGCCCCGCCCCGGCCGAGCTGCGGCGCCAGACCGTGGCGCTCGGGCAGATCTTTGCCTCGGGCGATGTGTCCCAGCGCCTGGTGATCGAGATGCTGCGCGGCGACCGCACCGTGATGGCCGGCACCAATGCCGCGAACTGGACCGGTCCCGCCAATCCGGCGTCGCGGCTGGGCGAGATTCCCGGCCTGCCAGCGCTCGATCCCAAGACGCCGCCGGGCGTGGCGCAACGCGAAGCGCGCCAGCAGGCCGTGGTCTCGTCCGCCGCCAAGGAAGTGGCGCTGGCCTGGGCCCTGTCCAACGAATCCAACGAACTGGCGCGTGCCTGGCTGGCCCGCCAATATGCCCGCCAGTTGCTGCGCCCGGCGTATGCCGAGATCACGCTGGCGCTGGCCAACCAGGACCTGGCCGCACTCGACCGTGTGCTGGAGCGCCAGGCTGGGCGCATTCCGGTGGACAACCAGATCGAAGCCAACGTGCAGCTCGACCGGCTCGGCGCCGCGCAGACGCTGGCCTACGAAACCCAGGAGACCACCCGCACCGACGACAGCCTGCAGGAAACCCTGCAAGACACGCTGCTGTTCAACGCGCAAGCCATCGAGCCACGCGTGACGTACCAGCGCCAGAGCCCGCTGAGCTATTTCGACTACAGCCTGGCTGGCGGCGTGCGCCTGTGGGATGGCTACGACCTCAACCTGCGCGGCGCCTGGCGCACCCAGCACAGCGTGGACCAGACCCAGCTCACCGGCGTGCCCTCGTCCGACAAGCGTGGCGAGCTGTCGCTCGGCTACCGCGACCAGCACCTGCGCTGGCGCCTCGGCGTGGGCCGGCGCGACGGCCTGGATAGCGTGACCACCGCGCGCTTCACCGGCGAGTGGCGCGAGAGCAGCCGCTTGAGCTTCACCACGCTGGCCGGCATCAACCAGAGCGCCGACGAATCGGCGGCGCTGCGGGTCGGCGGCGTCAAGGATGTGCTCGGCCTGGGTGCGACCTATAACTTCAGCCTGCGCGAATTTGCCGGCGCTCGCATCGAGTACGACCGCTTCCGCGGCCAGGACGGCTCGCAGCTGGGCCACGGCCTGGTGTACGACCTGGAGCTGGGCTACCGCATCCGTACCGCGTACCCGGACTACACGGTGCGCCTGGTGGGCACCCATGCCACCTACAACGCGCGCGGCGGCACGCTCAGCAACAAGCCGGCCACGCTGGTGCCTGCCGACGACGAAGCCACGCCGGGCTTCTACATGCCCCAGGGCTTTACGCAGGCCGGCGTGACATTCGGCTTCGGCACCGAGCTGATCGACGACTACACGCACAAGTGGCGGCCGTTTGCCGAAATCGGCCTGCTGCACGACACCCGCGCCGGGCAGAACTTCCGGGCGCAACTGGGCGTGGCCGGCAAGGTGCTCGGCAACGACCACCTGTCCATGTATGTGCAGCACGAAACCGCGGCGCGCAATGGCGGCACGCCGCTGACCGAAGTGGGTGTTCGGTACAGATGGCTTTTTTAATCCGGGCGGGCACGCGAGCGTGCCGGTTCACTGTATGCAATCGAGAAGGGGAGAGAGTCATGGAATCAACTAGCACGAAGCAGAACCGCGCAGCACGACTGCTGGGCTGGTGCGGTGCGCTGGGCGCAGCGCTGTGGCTGGCCGGATGCGCGGTGACCGATATTGGTCGCGCCCCCGCGCTGCCGGCCGGTGAGTCGGTGGCGATACTGCCCATCGTCAACTACACCGAGACGCCGCAGGCAGGACTGCGCGCCGAGGCGATCGCGGAAAGCCTGCTGAAGACCGGCGGCATTGCCAACGTCAAGCGCTATCCCGCCAACCTGAACCCGGAAACGCTGTTTGAGCCGGCCGAGCGCGAGTCGGTGGGCAAGGCGCTTGAGTGGGCACGTACGCAGAAGATGCGCTACGCCCTCACCGGCGCGGTGCAGGAATGGCGCTACAAGGTGGGCGTGGATGGCGAGCCGGCCGTGGGCATCTCGCTGCAACTGCTGGACGTGAGCACGGGCGAAGCCGTCTGGTCCGCTACCGGCAGCGACAGTGGCTGGAGCCGCGAGTCGCTGTCGGGCACCGCGCAAAAGTTGCTGCGCCGCCTGCTGGCGCCGCTGCGCCAGGGTTGAACCGCGGGAGAGCATGATCGTGGCCAATACAGCTGACAAGATACGGGAAGGACAGGGCATTGGCGCGGGCGGCCGCTATTTGCGGTTGCTTGCGCCCGCCACGAGCGGACCGGTCTCTGCGGTCGAGCTGGTGGTGACGATGGCTCTGGCGATGGGGCTGGGATACCTGCTCCTGCCCAACAACCCCCTGCTGCTGGGCCTGGGCTTTCCCTGGGCATGGCTGCTGCCGGTCATCCTGGCGCTGCGCTACGGCACGCTGATTGGCGTGGGCAGCGTGCTGATGATGCTGGGCGGCTGGTTCTTCTTCCACCAGATCGGTGCGCAGCCGGGCGAGTTCCCGCGCCTGTTCTTCCTGGGCGGGCTGCTCATGGTGCTGGTTGCCGGGCAGTTCGGCGATGTCTGGGGCACGAGGCTGGCGCGCGCGCGCGCCGTCAACCGCTACCTCGAAGAGCGCCTTGCTGCCCTGACCAAGAACCACTACCTGCTGCGCGTGTCCCATGCGCGGCTGGAGAACGACCTGCTGGCCAAGCCCACCACGCTGCGCGACACGCTGTCGCAAATGCGCGCGGTGACGCTGGAAGACGCGGCACCGGGTGGCGTGCTGGTTGGCGCGCGCCCCATGCTGCAAGTGGTGGCGCAGGCGTGCCAGCTCGAAGCGGCCGCGCTCTACGCTGTCGATGGCGAGACGGTATCCGCTACGGCGTCGGCGCAGATCGGCCCGGCATTCGAGTTCGATCCCGACGATGTGCTGGTGCGCCACTGCCTGGAGACGCGCCAGCTGGCGCACTTGCAGGCCGACGGGTTGTCGCGCCAGTCGCCGGACCATCCGCAGACCCGCTACGTGGCGGTGGCGCCGGTGCTGTCCGGGGCCGACAAGCTGGTGGGCCTGCTGGTGGTTGAGCGCATGCCGTTCCTGTCGCTCAGCTACGAGAACCYCCAGTTGCTGATGGTGCTGATGGGCTATTACGCCGATGGCGTCGAGCACGCCGTGTCCACGCGCGCCATCGCGGCCGCGATTCCCGGCTGCCCTTACGACTTCGCGCTGGGCTACGCCCGCCTGTCGCGCCTGCGCCGCGACAGCGGCATCGACAGCACGATCGTGGCGCTGGTGTTCGATCTCGACGAATCGCGCGACGCGCTGTTCGACCAGGTCATCCGCAGCCGCCGCGCGCTCGACGTGGCCTGGCCGCTGACCAGCGCGCACCAGCGTGCCCTGCTTACCTTGATGCCGCTGTCGGGCAACGAGGCGGCGTCGGCCTACCTGGTGCGTATCGAAGATATGCTGCGGGCCCAGTTCGGCACCGATTTCGAAGCGGCGCGCATCGGCGTGCATACGCTGGCCGTGCCTGCCAACGCGCCGGTGGAGCCGTTGATCCGCTTGCTGCATCGTTGCCATGTGGATGTTCAGCCGGCGCCGGTACCGGTGCCGGTGGCACTAGGCGAGGTTAGCCGTGGGTAAGCTCGGCATCGGCGGCATCGCCGCGCAAGTCGCCGCCCTGGCGCTGCTGGCTCGCGCCGGTAACAGCACCGCGTTGCTGCTGACCTTCCTGTTGATGCAGGGGCTCGCCGCGGCGATGATCGCGATGGTGCTGTGGCGCTTGCTGCCCCGGCGTTTTCGCGTGCCGTTCGCGTGGAGCTATGGCTACCTCTTCGTATTCTGCTTCCTGGTGCCGCTGGCCGGCGGCATGATCTGCGTCGGCAGCCTGCTGATCGCGCGCTTCTTCCCGGGACGCCGTCCCACGGCCGGCATCGGCCTGGTCGGGCTGCCGGTGTTCGTCACCCACCTGATCTCGCGCGTGACCCACGGCGGCGGCGCGCGCTTGCGCGCCCAGTTGGGCAACACGCGCGCGCCGTTGCCCGAGCGCATGACCGCGCTGGTGGCCATGCAATCGATGCCGGCGCGCACCTCCAGCCCGGTGCTGCGCGACCTGCTGGCCGACAGTGCTGACGACGTGCGCCTGCTGGCCTACGGCATGCTGGACGGCGCGGAGAAGCAGCTGACGCAGAAAATCCTTGTCGAGTTGCCGCGCCTGGAAGCTGCGCAGGACGATCGCGAGCGCGGCGAGATCAACAAGCGCCTGGCCGACCTGTACTGGGAGCTGATCTACCAGAACCTGGTGCAAGGCGACGTCTATCGCTACACCGCGGACCAGGTGGAGCGCCACGCGCGCGCCGCGCTGGAGTTCGACTCCAACCAGGCCGGCCTTTGGTATATGCGTGGCCGCCTGGCCCTGACCCGCGACGAGCCCGCGCAAGCGCGCGGGTGGCTGGAGCGGGCCGACGAGCTTGGCTTTGCGCGCGAGCGCACGCTGCCGTTGCTGGCCGAAGCCGCTTATCTGGAGCGCGACTACGCCGCCGTGCGCGCCATCTTGCTGTCATTCGACAGCCCATCGCCGCTGCCACTGGTACGGCCCCTGCTGCGTTACTGGCAATCATGAGCGATACCCCTTTGCCCCGCGCCGACTCGGCCGATGTGGCCCTGCTGCTAGAGGGCACCTTTCCGTATGTGAGCGGTGGGGTGTCGAGCTGGGTCAACCAGATGATCCGGGCGTTTCCGGACGTCCGCTTCGCCATCGTCTTCATCGGCAGCCGCCGCGAAGATTACGGCGACATGGTCTACGCGCTGCCCGACAACGTCGTGCACCTGGAAACGCATTTTCTCTACGATTTCCCGCCGCCTCCGTTGGTGCATGGCAGCGACGGCGACCCCGTCACCTTCGCCGCGTCGGCGCAGTTGCACGAAGTGCTGCGCCAGCCAGGCCGCGAGCAGGAAGCGGGCGAGCTGATCCGCGAGCTGATGCCCGAGCTGACCGATGGCGGCAGCCTGTCGGAAGACGCGTTCCTCTACAGCCGCAACGCGTGGCGGACCATCACCGAACAGTACCGCCAGTACTGCACGGACCCGTCCTTCACCGACTACTTCTGGACCGTGCGCATCATGCACAAGCCCCTGTGGCAGCTCGCGCGCATTGCCGAGGGGCTGATCCCGGCCAAGGTCTACCACACGGTGTCCACCGGCTATGCCGGCTTTCTCGGCGCCATGCTGCACTACCGCACGGGACGTCCCTTGCTGGTGTCCGAGCACGGCATCTATACCAAGGAACGCAAGATCGACCTGTTCCAGAGCCAGTGGATCCGCGACAACCGCAACGTATTCGAGCGCGACATCTCGCAGATCAGCTATTTCCGCGAGCTGTGGGTGCGCTTCTTTGAAACGCTGGGCCGCGTCTGCTACGACGCCGGCGACACCATCGTCGCGCTCTACGAAGGCAACCGCCTGCGCCAGGTCACGGATGGTGCCCGCGCCGAGCGGACCCGCAATATTCCCAACGGCATCAACCTGCCGCGGCTGGCCGCGCTGCGTGCGCAGCGCGCACCCGGCGTGCCGCCGGTGTTGTGCCTGATCGGCCGCGTGGTGCCGATCAAGGATATCAAGACTTTTATCCGCGCCATGCTGACCGTGGTGCGGCAATACCCCGATGCCCAAGGCTGGATCGCAGGCCCGGAAGACGAAGATCCGGAATACGCGCGGGAATGCCGCAGCCTGGCCGAAAGCCTGGGCCTCGCTGACAAGGTGAAGTTCCTGGGCTTCCAGCGCATCGATGAACTGCTGCCCAAGGTGGGCGTGCTGGTGCTCAGCTCCATCAGCGAGGCATTGCCGCTGGTGGTGCTGGAGGGCTTTGCCGCCGGCGTGCCGTGCGTGACCACCGATGTCGGCTCATGCCGGCAACTGATCTTCGGCCTGCCCGGCGAGGATGCGGCGCTGGGCGCGGCGGGAGACGTGGTGCGCATCGCCGACCCGGCCGCGCTGGCCGAGAAGGCGATCGGCCTGCTGGGTTCGCCCGACGCATGGCACGCCGCGCAGCAGGCCGGCATCCGGCGCGTGGAGCGGTATTACACGCAGGAGATGATGGTGGGTAGCTACCGTGAGCTGTACACGCGCCTGATGGCGCAGCCACGGGTGGAATCGTCCCCCGGCGGATCCCCCGCCAAGGCGGCGCAGGCCGCAGGCTGTCCCATGAAGGGAGGTCGCTGAGATGGCGGGGATTGGATTCGAACTTCGCAAGATGCTGCGGCGGGACAACCTGTCGGGCATGCTTGGCGCGTACGCCTATGCGGGCATCATCAGCTCCGGGCCGTGGGTCCTGTCGATCGTCGGCATCTTGCTGATCGGTGTGCTCAGCCTGCCGTTCGTGGTGCCGGGCAGCCTGGTGACGCAGTTTCAGGTGTCGGTGACCTACCTGATTGCGGTCAGCCTGATCCTGACCGGGCCGATGCAGCTGGCTTTTACCCGCTTTACGTCGGACCGCCTGTTCGAGAAGCGCGATGGCCTGGTGCTGTCGAACTACCACGCGGTGGCCCTGCTGGTCACTGTGCTGGCGGGCGCCATCGGCATCGGCTGCGCGCTCTTTGCGTTCCCGGAGCAGTCGGTGCTGTACCGGTTGCTGATGACCGCGGGCTTCGTGGTCATGAGCAACATCTGGATCGCGGTGATTTTCCTCACGGGCATGAAGCAGTACAAGGCCATCGTCTGGACCTTCCTGCTGGGCTATACGCTGACGGTGGTGGCGGCGCTGGCGCTGCGCAACTATGGCCTGGAGGGCCTGCTGCTGGGGTTTGTCGCCGGCCAGCTGAGCTTGCTGAGCGCCATGGTGGTGCTGATCTACCGCAACTACACCAGCCAGCGGTTCATGTCGTTCGAGGTGTTCCAGCGGCGCTATGCCTACCCGAGCCTGATGCTGATCGGGCTGCTTTACAACCTTGGCATCTGGCTCGACAAGTTCATGTTCTGGTACTCGCCGTCCACGGGGCAGCAAGTCATCGGGCCGCTGCACGCGTCGATCATCTACGACATCCCGGTGTTCCTGGCCTACCTGGCAATCATCCCCGGCATGGCGGTGTTCCTGGTGCGCATCGAGACCGACTTCGTCGAGTACTACGACGCCTTCTATAACGCGGTGCGCGGCGGCAGCTCGCTCGAGCATATCGAGGATATGCGCAACACCATGGTGCAGACGATCCGGCTGGGACTGTACGAGATCGTCAAGGTGCAGGCCATTGCGGCGCTGGTGCTGTTTGTCGTGGGCAGGTTCGTGCTGGCAGCGCTCGGCATTTCGGAGCTTTACCTGCCGCTGCTGTATGTGGACGTGATCGGCGCCAGCTTGCAGGTGGTGCTGCTCGGGGTGCTCAATATCTACTTCTACCTCGACCGCCGGCGGGAAGTGCTGCTGCTCAGCGGGTTGTTTGTGATCCTCAACCTGGCGTTCACTGCCGTGACCCTGCAGTTGGGACCGGCCTGGTATGGCTATGGCTTCGCGGTATCATTGTTGATCGTGGTGGCCCTGGCGATCTACCTGCTGGACCGCAAGCTGGACCGCCTCGAGTACGAAACCTACATGCTGCAGTAAAGGCGCGCGCGCCGGCTTTTGTGCCGGCGCGCTGCAATACCCTCCCGCGCCGTCCTTGGCGCGGCGACGCCGGATTCTGTACCATTCCCCTTTTGCGTACCTGGCGCCCGGCCTGCCCGGGTTATTTCGCGTTGCCTTTGCGGCAGCGCAGGAAGCGCGCGGTGGCACCTGGAAGAGAAGACGTGGCAAGCAAGAGGTAAGTATGAGAATCGCTTCGGTGGAAGACGACAAGAGCCAGTCCGCGCTGATCCAGCAGATCCTGGTCTCGGCCGGCCATGAGTGCGAGTGCTTCGCCAGTGGCAGCACGTTCCTGCGGGCCCTGCGCGAGCAAGCGTTCGACCTGCTGGTGGTGGACTGGCAACTGCCCGATACCAGCGGCCTTGAGGTGGTGACCTGGGTGCGGCAGAACTCCGGCCGCAATCCCCCCATCCTGTTCCTGACCAGCCGCTCGCAGGAAGAGGACATTGTCGCCGGGCTGGGCGCGGGCGCCGACGACTACATGATCAAGCCGATCCGCCGCGCCGAGCTGGTGGCGCGCGTATCCGCATTGCTGCGCCGCACGTATCCGCAGGCGCAGCAGGACAGCGCGCTGATCCGGGTGGGCAACTACGCTGTCGATCCGCAGGCGCGCACTGTGACCTGCGGCGAGAACCGGGTGGACGTGTCGCCGCGCGAGTTTGACCTGGCGTTGTTCCTGTTCCGCAACCTGGGGCGCCTGGTGTCGCGCGAGGTGGTCGAGCAAGCCGTGTGGGGCCGCGCCATCGGTATCGGCTCGCGCACGCTCGATACCCATATCTCGCGGCTGCGGATCAAGCTGGCATTGCGGCCCGAGAACGGCGTGCGCCTGACTTCCGTGTATGCGCACGGTTACCGCTTCGAAGCCACGGGCGACGGGGATATGCAGGGCCAGCAGGATTCGCAGGATCTGCAGGACAAGAAGGAAGACTGAGTTTATGAAGCGGTTCGACATGGCGGCAGGCAGGAAGGCAGGCGTTGGAGCGCACTCGCGCGCGGCATGCACCAGGGGTGCGATGGGTGTGGCCGGCACGATCGGCATGGCCGGATTGGTTGGCGTGCTGGGTGCCGCATGGTCCGCCAGCGCTGTGGCGCAGGCCGCAGGCGCCGAGGGCGCCAACTTTGTCTACCAGGTGCGTCCGGGCGACACGCTGATTGGCGTGGCGGACCGCTTCATGGCCAATCCCGCCGGCTGGCGCGAACTGCAGGCATTGAACAAGGTGGCCGATCCTTACCGGCTGCCGCCCGGCATGCGCCTGCGCATCCCGCTGGCGCGCATTCCGGTGACCGAAGGCACCGCCCGCGTGGTCTTCGTAACGGGGCCGGCGAGCGCCGATGGCCGCGCGTTGCAGGCTGGCATGGAGCTGCGCGAAGGCGCCCGCATCGAGACCGGCGCCGGCGGCACCGTCACCATGGAACTGGGTGACGGCTCACGCGTGACGTTGCCGCCGGTGACAGCCGTGGAAGTCAAGCGGCTGCGCGCGTTTGCCCGCACGGGCCTGACCGATGCCGTGATCGGCATCGGCCAAGGCGAGGTGGAGTCCCGCGTGGCGCCGCGCGGCACCGGCGTGGGGCGCTTCGAGATCCGGACCCCGTCGCTGGTGACCGGTGTGCGCGGCACGCGCTTTCGCGTGGGCACCGAGGACGGCGCCAGCCAGAGCGCGGTCCTCGAAGGCCAGGTGCAGGCCCGCTCGCGCCGCGGCCAGCAAGCGGTAGTGAATGCCGGCTACGGTGTCAGCGCATCGGCCACGGGCGCCCTGGCGCGGCCCGCCGCGCTGCTGCCGGCGCCGGCGCTGGTGCCGCTGCCCCAGCCGCTGCTGGCAAGCCATGCCACCGTGAGCTGGGGGCCGGTTGCACGGGCCG
The DNA here is from genome assembly GCF_056398045.1 of Cupriavidus sp. 05L411. Classification (NCBI taxonomy): domain Bacteria; kingdom Pseudomonadati; phylum Pseudomonadota; class Betaproteobacteria; order Burkholderiales; family Burkholderiaceae; genus Cupriavidus; species Cupriavidus sp. 05L411. The sequence goes on from NZ_JBFTOQ010000017.1 coordinate 140,951, forward strand.
CCAGCTACCGCGTGGTGGTCTCGCGCGATGCGGCGCAGACGGAGTTGCTGTCCTCCCAGGCTGTGGACGGCACGCGGGCCGCGCTCCAGGACCTGCCCGAGGGCGAGCTCTACGTGGGCGTGAGCGCGCTCGATGCCCGGCACCTCGGTGGCGCGGGCGCGGTGATGCCGTTCGTGGTGCGCCTGAATCCGCCCGCGCCCTTTACGCTGGCGCCGGAGCGCGATGGCACCGCCTACGGCGAGACGCCGATGTTCACCTGGGCCGAAGTCGCCAACGCGGCGCAATATGAATTCGAAGTGGCGGCCAACGCGGACTTCACGCAAGGCGTCCTGCAAGTGCGCGGCACGGCGCCCTCGGCCAGCCAGGCGCTTGCACCCGGCCGCTGGTGGTGGCGTGTGCGCTCGGTTGACGCCGGCGGGCAGCCGGGCCCCTGGAGCGAGCCGGTGGCGTTCGCGCTGGAGCCGTCGCCGCCGCAGCCGCGTCTGGAGGACGATGGCGGCGACGCCTTGCGGCTCGCATGGCCGGCCGCCGGCGCAGCCAGCGCCAATGGCGCGGCGCAAGCCTACCGCGTGCAGATGGCATCCGACGCCGGCTTTACGCAGATGGTGGCCGACGTCAGCACCGAGACCAATGCGGCCCGCCTGCCGCGGCCCGGCAGCGGCACGTATTTTGTGCGGGTGGCTCGCCAGGACGCGGCCCGCGAGCCGCATTTCTCAGCGCCCCAGCGCATCGAGGTGGTGCAGTACATCCGCGATTCGCAGGGCCAGCCCGTGAGCGCCGGCTCACGCTGGCTCAATCGTGCCAACTAGCCTGGCGCAACCCGCCGGGCGCGCTCGCTCGTTGCGCCGGGTGCCCGGACGCATGATGGCCGGCTACCAGCGCCGTACGCTGGTCGAATGGGGCCTGTTGACGGCCGCCGTGCTGGCGCTGGTGGCGGCGTGCGCCGTGCTGGGTTGGAGCGAACGCGCCGACAAGGCGGTCTACGACCTGTCGGTCGCGGCCCAGCATCACGCGCCCAGCGACGAGATCGTGATCGTCTCCATCGACGACCCCAGCATCTCCGCCATTGGCCGCTGGCCCTGGCGCCGCTGGGTGCTGGCCGACCTGATCGATCGCATTGCCGCCGACGCGCCTCGCGTGATCGGGGTTGATGTGATTCTCTCCGAGCCGGACGCTTTGCATCCCGAGGACGACCGCGCGCTGGCACGCAGCATGGCGCGCGCCGGCAACGTCGTGCTGCCCGCGCTGGCCGAAGCGGGGCGGGGCGGCTTGCTGGTGCGCTACCCGCTGACGGGCCTGGGCAGCGAGGTGGGGCACATCAATATCGCGGTGGACCTCGACGGCATTGCCCGCCAGGTGTTCCTGCAGGAAGGGCTGCCGGGCCGCCAGCTCAATCATTTCTCGGCCGTGATGGTCGGCTTCGGCAAGCCGCCGCGGCCGGTGTCCGCCTACCGTCACGACGGTCCCGCGGATGACCGCGGCGCCGATGGCTGGACCCGGGACTACCGGTTGCGCATTCCGTTTGCCGGGCCGCCGGGGACGTTCCGGCAGGTCTCGGTACTCGATGTGCTGGGCGGCACGTTGCCGCGCGACTTCTTCCGCGGCAAGTCCGTACTGGTAGGCGCCACGGCGAGCGGGCTGGGCGACGTGTTCCCCACACCGGTATCGCGCAACGGCCATGGCATGAGCGGCGTGGAAATCATCGCCAACGCCATGCAGACGCTGCAGCGCGACACGGCCATCGTCGCCCTGCCGGCGCCCTGGTTCTGGCTGTGCACGTTGCTGCCGGTGTTGCTGGCGAGCCTGGCCTCGCTGATGCTGACGCCGCGCAACGCGCTGCTGGTCACGGTGGTGCTGCTGGCCGGCACGCTGGCCGCCAGCCTGCTGCTGGTCGTGTCTGGCCACTTCTGGTTCGCGCCGGCCAGCGCCGTGCTGGGTTGCAGCCTGCTCTACCCGCTGTGGAGCTGGCGGCGCCAGGAAGCGGCGTTGCAGTTCCTCACCGACGAGCTCGCGCAGCTCGAGCAAGAGCCCGGCCTGCTGGCCATGCCAGCAGGCGAGGGCGAGTCGGGCCGCAAATCGGGCCGCAACCTCGATACCCGCATGCGCGCGGTCTACCGCATGACCACGCGCCTGCGGGACTTGCGGCAATTCCTGGCGGACGGGCTCGAAGGCTTGCCCGAAGCCACCGTGATCTGCGATCCCGGCGGCCGCGTGCTGCTTGCCAATCGGCGCGGCCTGCTGCTGGCGCCGCGCACGCTCGGGTCGCTGGGCGACATGAACGCACCGCGCCCCGGCATTCGCGAACTGATCAACGAGGTATTCGTCCAGCCCAAGGCCGGGCTGGACTATTGGGACCAGTTGCGCAGCGTCTATGCCGAGGGCGGGGCCGACGCCGCGCACCCGGTGCAGGCGCCGCCCGGGGTGGAGCTCGAAGCGCGCGACGAACACCCCATGCTGCTGCGCGGTGCGCCGCTGCGCAGCGACACCGGCGGTGTCGCCGGCCTGATCGTCAGCGTCATCGATATCACCCAGGTGCGCATGGCCGAGCGGCGCCGCGAGGAGTCCCTGCGCTTCATCTCRCACGACATGCGGTCCCCGCAGTCCTCCATCCTTGCCCTGATCGACCTGCAGAACGAGCCTGGCCGGGCGTTGCCGGAGGCAGCCCTGCTAGCCCGCATCGGCGAGCACGCCAACCGCACGCTGGACCTTGCGGACGACTTTATCCGGCTGGCCCGTGCGGAAGCGACCCACCTTGACTTCATCGAGGTCGACCTGGCCGGCGTGGTGCTGGACGCCACCGACGAGCTATGGGCGCTGGCCAGCGCCGCACGGGTCGAACTGAAGGTGGAAGTCGACGTGGAAGAGGGGCAGTCGCAGCTCCTGGCCGAGCCGGTGCTGCTGGTGCGGGCGATTGCCAACCTGGTGAGCAATGCCATCAAGTTCAGTCCGCCGCACACGACCGTGACGGTGCGCCTGTATCGCGTGCCGCAGGGGCTGGCGATCGATGTGGCGGATCAGGGCCGGGGCATCGCCGAGGAAGACCAGGGCCGCCTGTTCCAGCCCTTCGCGCGCCTGCGCGACACCGAGCAGGATGCGCCCGCCGGTAGCGGGTTGGGGCTGGTGTTCGTCAAGACCGTGGTGGAGCGTCATGGCGGAGAGATCAAGCTGACCAGCGCCGCGGGTGCCGGCGCCACCTTCACGATCTTCCTGCCCTGCTGATCCGCTCGCCGGCGCTCAGCGCGATGCGCGCGTGACTGTTGGTTGCCCAGCCTGGCCTGCGGTGGTGACGGTGGCCGTGGCGCGGCTGTCCATCTGGCGGACCTTGCGCGCCGCGCGCTGCTCGTTGCCGTCCTGCAGCGTCACGCACAGCACGGTGACGAGCGCGAACGCCACCATGCAAAGCGCGACGTAGCCCAGCAACCTGTACCGTTCGGATCGCGATCTCATATCTAAGCCTGCCATGAATAGCGCAGCATTCTATGGCGAGGCCGCGTCGGCTACTGTCAACAATTGCAAGGACGCTCACCCAGGGGCCGCCGGACCTGCTGCGCCGCGCATCGACGCTTGCCTGGCCTGGCGATACAATCATCGCGCAGTGCCTGCACAAGAGCCCTGGCGCGCCGGGCCACTCCCCCCGCCGCCGATGGTGTCAATCGCCCCAACAGGCTGCCACCGATGCACAGCAACACCGAGCCCCTCGACACAGGCGCCAGCGGGCGCCCGGTACGCCACCTGGTTGCCACCGAGGCCGCCATGGCGGCAGCGGGCCTGGACGGCTGGCAGCAACGCTACCAGCAGCTCACGCCCGGGCATTTTCTTGCGCAAGTGCAGCAGGCTACCTATGGCGACGTCCACGTCTTCCGCGAACGCACCAACCAGGCGTTGCTGGAGGAAGGCGAAGCACGGCGCGGCTATCTTTCCATCGCCTTGCCCCACCGCGAGTGTGCCGATGGCTGGTTCTCCGGCTACCGGATGAGCGGCGACACTGTGCTGCGCGCTGGCAACGGCCAGCCGCTGGCCATGCGCACCCCGTCCTCGCTGGACCTGCTCGGCGTGACGTTGCCGCTGCCCGCGCTGCAACGCGTGATGGAGCGCGAGGGGGTTCCGGAGCTGATCGCGCGCTTGCAGCCGGCCACGGAGGTGCGGCGCGCCGCGTCCGAGGATTTCCGGGCGGCGATGCTGGCGGTGCTGGCTGCGTCAGCCATGCAGAGCGAAGTATTCAACCAGCGCTTTGTCGAGAGCGCCATGCGCGATGCGTTGCTGATGGCGGTGGTGTCCACCCTGACGCATGATATTGGGGATGTCCTGCTGCCTACGCCGCCTGCGCGGCGGCGGCTGGTCGCACAGGCGTATGAGATGGTGCGCGCTGCGCCCGAGGCGCCCTGGAGTGTTCTGGCTCTGTGTGAACGGCTTGGGGTTTCAAGGCGCACACTGCAATACAGCTTCAATGAAGTCACTGGGTTGGCGCCGCTGGAGTTTGTTCGGGCTTTGCGGATGAATGGGGTGAGGCAGGCGTTGGGTGGACGGCAGGCGCAGGAGCCGGTGGGCGTGGTGGCGGCACGGTGGGGGTTTAATCATCTGCCGCGGTTCGCCGCGCAGTATCGGGCGTTTTTTGGGGAGTTGCCATCGGAGACCGCGGGCAGGGGGAGGTGAGTCGTTGATAGGGGTGAGGATGATAGGCCGCTATGGCTCGGTCACGCACTCACTCACGGTCACGTTCCGCTTTCAGCAGTTTGAGGCGGGTCTGCCCATCCGGCGTGAAGTGGGTGCCGAATCGCACCAGCCCGGACTGATGCAGCTGACAACTCATGGTAAAGCTGAGCAACATGCCCGGTTCGGTTTCTTCGATCGCGATGTCGATGGACTTCAGCCTCGGCTCATAGCGCAGCAGCGTCGTTTCTATTTCGCGCTTGAGCGTGTGCGCCGACGCGGGTAGATGCCGGTAGATCCTGGACAGGTCGCCAAGCCCATAATCCGGCAGATGCGCCAGGCTGCCGCGACGGCTATTGAGGATGCGCTGGATGTTGTCCCGCACGGACAGGAACGTCTGCGTCGCCGCATCGAAGTCGTCTACGGCCACGCCATTTGCAAAGTATCCCGTCACCGCTTCAAAGAGGCCCGGCCCGCCCCGTGTCACGCGCCGGCCCCGGTTGTCGTTGCCGGCTCCTCGAAGTCCAGGCCGATGCCGTCGTCCTCGGAGAACGACAGCTGAATCGATGCCGGCGCCTGCTGGCCTGACATGCGCAGCAGCAGCTCACGCGACAGTACCGGCAGGATCTGCTGATCGAGCAGCGTGTCGATATTACGAGCGCCTGAGTCGGGCAGCAGGCAGGCTCGCACCAGTTCTTCTACCAGCGTGTCGCCGCACCGCAGCGGCACGCCAAAGCGGCGCGCGATGCGCTCAGCCACCTTGCCGAGCTTCATCCGCACGATCAATGCCATAGCGTCGGCCGACAGCGGGCGGTAGACAATGGTCTGGAAGCGCGCCAGCAGTGCCGGCTGGAAGTGGTCGATCAGCATCGGGCGGATCGCTTCCATCAGCGCGCCGGTGGCGAGCTCGGCGCCGGCAGTAATGGCGGCGTCGGCGGCCGTCAGAATCTGCTCGCTGCCGAGATTCGAGGTCATCAGGATGACGGTATTGCGGAAGTCGATCACCCGGCCTTCGCCGTCGCGCATGAAGCCGCGATCGAAGACCTGGTAGAACAAGTTCAGTACGTCGCGGTGCGCCTTCTCGACCTCGTCTAGCAGGATGACGCTGTAGGGCCGCTGACGGACCGCTTCGGTCAGGACGCCACCTTCCCCGTAGCCGACATACCCCGGCGGCGAACCCTTCAACTGCGAGACGGTGTGGGCTTCCTGGTATTCGGACAGGTTGATGGTGACAAGTGAACGCTCGCCGCCGAACATCAGGTCGGCCAACGCGCGCGCCGTTTCGGTCTTGCCCACGCCCGAAGGCCCCACCAGCAGGAACACGCCCAGCGGCGCTTCCTCGGATTTGAGTCCCGCCTTGGCGGCCCGCAAGCTTTTGCTGAGCGCGGCTAGCGCCTCGTCCTGGCCGACCACGACGTGCCCCAAACGCTTTTCCAGCGCCAGCAACGTGGCCAGCTCGCTGGACAGCAGGCTGTCGACCGGAACCCCTGTCCAGTCGGCGATCACCTGTGCAATGGCAGTCTCGTCCACTTCCGCGTGGATCAGCGCGGCCTGGCTGTGCCTGGTCAGCATCGCGTGGGCGGCCTGGATCGATGACGTCAGATCCCGCCGCGCTGACTCGTCGTCGGTGGCTTGCCATTGCGCACGCAACGCGATCAATGTCTCGGCAGCCCCCTTCTGTTCGGCAAAGGCGCGTTCAAACTGTTCGCGCTCAATGGCGAGCGCAGCCAGCCGGGCATCGATGGCCGCCAGTCGTTTGCCGACATCCGCGCCGATGGCCCCCTGGTCCTGCAACAGGGCGGTCCGCTCGACCTCCAGCGCCGCGCGTTGCGCCTCGCAGGAGGAGATGGCGACCGGCGTAGCCTCCAGGCTCATGCGCACGCGGGCAGCGGCGGTGTCGAGCAGATCGACGGCCTTGTCCGGCAGTTGGCGTCCGGTCAGATAGCGGCGCGACAGCCGCACGGCGGCGGCGATGGCGGCATCGGTGATGTGTACGCCATGGTGCTGCGCATACCGCTCCTTCAGGCCGCGCAGCATCAGGCAGGCGCCGTCGTCATCGGGCTCGTCGACCTTCACCATCTGGAAGCGCCGCTCCAGCGCGGCGTCGCGCTCGAAGTACTGCTTGTATTCGGACCACGTCGTCGCCGCGATCGTGCGCAGTTCGCCGCGCGCCAGGGCGGGCTTGAGCAGGTTGGCGGCATCGGCGCCGCCCGCGGTGTTGCCCGCACCTATCAGCGTGTGGGCTTCATCAATGAAAAGCAGCACCGGCGTTGGCGATTGCTGCACGGCCTCGATCACGTTCTTGAGGCGCTGTTCGAATTCGCCCTTGACGCCGGCGCCTGCCTGCAGAAGGCCCAGGTCCAGCGTCAGCACGCTGACGTTCTGTATGACAGCCGGGACATTCCCTTGCGCGATGTTGAGCGCAAGGCCTTCGACCAGCGCCGTCTTGCCCACGCCAGGCTCGCCAACCAGGATCGGGTTGTTCTTGCGCCGCCGCGCCAGGATGTCGACCATCTGGCGAATCTCGACGTCGCGGCCAAATACGGGATCGATCTTGCCGTCGCGGGCCTTCTGGGTGACGTCCGTCGTGAAGCGGGCCAGCGCCGATGTATCGGCCTGACCGGGCATTGACCTGGTTGGTGCGGGCGCGGCGGCAGTGACTGGCGCTGACGACAGCGGGGCGCAAGCCGGCCCGACTGGCTCGCCGGCRCCGCGAGCGGCTGCCTCGGTGGAGATTTTGTCGAGTTCGTGCATCAGCCGCTCGATCTGGACGGCGGATACGCTCAACAGCGGCCAGGCGTCGGGCGCGCGCAGCAGGTGTGGTGTTTCGGCCAGTGCGGCCAGCAGGTGCGCGGAGCGGATTGACGTGGATTCTCCGGGCGTCGCGGCTTCTAGCGATGCGCGCATCCATGCGGCCTCCAGCCACTGGCCGAGGCGTTGCGACAGGCCAGGCTTGCCCCGCAGGTCATGCGGCAGGCGCTCGATGGCGGCGAGCAGCCCGTTCCAGATGCCGTCCACATCGAGTTCATAGCGCCGCAGGATCGCCAGCAGATCGCCGTCGCCCAGCTCCAGCAGCTTGATCAGCCAGTGCTCGACCTCGATATCCCGGTGGGCGCGTGTTTCGCAGAGGCTGGCGGCGTCGGCCAGGGCACGGGCGCAATGGTCGTTGAGACGACGCAGAAACGCAGAGAGGTCGCGGGCGGTCATGGAGGAGAAAAGGGACGCTGGGTGAAGGGGGGAGTGCGCGGCCCCAATCCCGGGTCCGCGCGAGATGGCAGGCCGGCGGCGGACGCCGGCCGGGCGCGTGTTACGAGCGCTCGTTCCAGCTGTCGGCGTGGATGATGTTGCCATCCTTGTACGACCAGGTAATCTTCTCGTAGCGCAACTCGATGTCTTCGAGGTGGTTGTGCTTCTCGAAGGCCGGGTTTTTGATGTCCAGCATCTTCGGCGTGACGCCGACCACCTTTACGTTCTCGAGCTTGGTGTTGAAGTATTCCTTTTCCTTGCCGGCGTCGTCGATCTTGTACCACTTGATCTCGACCGACTTCAGGGTCTGGCCACTGGTGACCGCCTTGTACAGGTACGGCGTCGAGGCATCGGTTTCCTTGGTGAACACCACCGGCTTGTGCACGCGCGTGCCAGTCAGCTTGCCGGTATTGGAATCCGTCGGAATACTGACGGCGTGATCGAAAGCGACCACCTCCACGCTGCCCTCGCGGCTATTGACCGTGACCGAGCCCTTGATATCGGCGCCGCCATCGTCCTTGATCCACATGTATGCGGGAATTGCCATTGCTTCTTTCTCCTTCTACTGGAATGAACAGGCCGGATGGCCCAAAGTTGTCCGGCTGTCGCGATCACCGTCGCGACAATCGGGGACGAGCGTGATCTCGACACGTCGGTTGGCGGCGCGCCCGGCTTCGGTGTCGTTGGCGGCTTTGGGGCGGGTATCGCCATAGCCTTGAATCGCAAACCGGGTCGGCGGCAAGCCTGCCGCGTCGGCCAGCCAGTCGCGCACTGACGCCGCGCGGGCCTCGGAGAGCTTGAGGTTGCTGCGAGGATTGCCGGCGGTATCGGTGTGCCCGGCTACCAGCACGCGCTTGTACGGGTGGGCCTTGATCATCTCCAGCGCGCCGATCAGCACGCGATTCGAGCCGGGGTTGAGCGCCGCGCTGCCGCTCTTGAAGAGCGACAGGCTGTCCAGTTCGATGGTTGACGGCGGCGGTGCCGGCGGTTGATACGCGGCGATCAGGGCATGGAGCGGCGTCAGCAAGCCGGCGCCGCGATAGAAACCCAGGCCAAGGCGCAGCGGTACGCCGACGCGTGCGTATTGAGCGAGTTCGTCGCGATCGCGCTTGATGGCCTGCAGCGCATCGACACGGGCGGCGTCATGCTCCGGTCCAATGGCGCGATAGCGCGCCATGTCGCCCACGACGCGCGCCACCAGGGCACGGCTTTGCCAGGCGGAAGCCGCCGCCGCGGCGCAGAAGGCCACCGCGAGCCAGGCAAAGGCGTGGGCAAGGGCGCGCGGTAGCGCTCGCCGCACGGGCTGCAGGGCGACGCCCCGGATCAGGGCATCCGGCAGCGGGTAGCGTGCGCGGTGGCCGGCCTTGGCGTTGCGGGTAAGCGCGGTCGCTTGCTCGATGAAGCGGCCATACAACGAATCCGTGGCGGGGATGCCCTCGGTGGCGGTCACGCCGAACGCTGCGATGTGCACCTGACGGCTGCCGCGCTGGTTATCGAGCAGCGCAGGGAGCAAGGCGCCGCAGGCCCAGCGCGCCAGGGCATCGAGCCGTGCGGCGCGGTGCATGTGGGCCTCGCGATCCGCTGGCAGCGCGGCCTGCCCGTACTGCAGGACGAGCGCGGCAATCTGGGCAGGTAGCGTACCGCCTTGCAGCACCTTGGTGCCGGTGACGCCGAACCACGGGCTATCTTCCGGAGCACCGTGGCTTCGGGTGACTTCTTCCGCGTACACGGCGACGCAGACCGGCAGGCCGTAGCCAACCCCACGGCTGGCCTCGCCAATGGCCGAGCGCCAACGCCGAAGGCCAGCGTTCAGCGCGGCGGCATCGTGGGCCTGGTCGGCGCCGATCAGGTAGGCGATGGCATCCGGGCCTTGCCCCGCGCGCCAGCGCTTGAGCGCGTCAGCCACGTGAGCCAGCCGGGTTGGGTCGTCGACACGCACCCAAATTGCAGCGTCCGTGATTCGGACCAGATCCTCGCCGAATGCCAGCGGCGGGGCGCCCGATGCGTCCCCGATGGCCAACACCAGCGGTGTATTGCGCCGGATACCACGCGGCAGCCCATCCAGCGATGCATCGACGGCTTGCAGCACCGGTTGCGAAGCGCTCTGCCGTGCGCGCACCCGCCGCGTGGCAACGATGATCGCGAGAAGCGCCAGCCCGATCGTGAAGGCCGCGAGCAGCAGGTTCCATGTCGCCGGCCATGGCGAGCTGAGCGCCAGCCAGGCCAGCGCGAGCGCTGCGATCCAGCCGAAGAGTGTGCGGTAGGGGTAGCCGGTCACGAATGCCCTTTTCAGCCAGCGAGCGGCACGATCGCCGCGGCTAGCCATCGGTCCAGCGCGAGGTAGACGAGGCCCGCGCCGACGCAGGAGATCGTGATCCAGGCGAGCGGCGACAGATGCGCGCACCATCGATGCACCTTGCCATCCGTCACCAGCACCGGGCCGTCCGACTTGCGCCATCCGGCACGATCCAGCCGCTCATCGATCGCCTGCATCAGCGCGATACGTTCGCTGGCGCCATCCAGCGCGAACCTGCCCTGGAAACCCAGCCCCAATGTCGCGTAGAAAACGATGAGCAGCGGCAGCACGGGCTTCGCCTCGCCCAGACGCCGCTCGATGCGAGCGATCAGCGCTTGCCCGGCATCGTGGCTCTGGAACTCCCGCACCTGCAGGGGCTCGCGTTCCCACGCGGCGCGATCGTCGTCGGGCAGCCTGCCCAGCGCGACTTCGTCCAGCAAAGCGCATTGGGCATAGACGGCGTCCTCGACGACGTCGGCCGGCTGGCCGGCAGCCGAGAGCTCCTCACGCAGGCGAGACACCTGCTCGAGGCACATCGCCTGGAAGGCTTCAAAGCCCATGGGTTTCGTATCGTCAGCGAGTTCAGTGACGGTCAGGGCCGTGTCGCGCAAGGCGAGCGGCAGCATTGAGGCGGAGAAGGTCGTCATGCCGGCAATACCGCGAAGAGTTCAAGTGATACGTCCGGCAGCGAGGCGGGAACGTAGAACTGACAGGCCCGCGCAGCCAGCATGCGCTTGAAGGCGGGGTGCGCGCTGTCGAGCGCGAAATACTGGTTCTCGATGCGCACGGGGATAGCCGCGGGCAGGCGCGACATCGTTCGCAGCGGGATGCCGGGCAGCGCGGAATTGACGATCTGCTCGACTTCGTCCGGCGCCCCTGCTTTACACAGACGCGGCAACTGTTCGAGCAGCGCGTGGGCGGGGACGCCCGCCTGGACGGACAGGTAGTACTCGGCGCCTTCGACCAGGCGCTCGTCGAGGATCTTGCCGACCCACACGGTGGGCCGCAAGCGCTCCAGCGTCACCGGCACAATCCGTGACGGGATCACCGTATCGAGGAGCGTACGAATCAGCGACTCCAGTTCCGCGAACACAGGCTCCGGTGCGAGGTGGTCGTAAGACGGGATGGCCTGCAGGGTCTCCGTGGTGGAAAACGTCAGCAGCGACCAGCCAGACGCGCGAGGATGCCATAGAGCCGCTCTGGATGCTGCTGCGGCTCGGCGCACAGGCGTGCCAGCTCCGGCCAGGTACTGTTGACGCTGTGCAGCAGCCAGAACAACGCCACATCGGCAACCGCGAAATCGGCAATCTGGTCGGATCGCTCGCGACGGCGCACGGACAGGCTCGCGCTCTTGGCGCTCAGTATCTCTGAGAGCCGCCTCATGCGCTCGGTGAGCCGGTCGCTTGCCGACAGGAAGAGGCAGGGCGGCACAAAGGCCGGATCGAGCTCGAAGCGCCCCTGGGGCGTGCGCACCAGTTGAGCGACCGGGCAGGTCGCATAATCCACGTGCGATTCGAAATCGAACAGCAGCGCCACCGCATGCCGCTCAACGCTGATCTCTTCCTTGCCTTCCCCATGCAGGTCGGCGACTTCCAGATACTCGCGCACAAAGCGGCGCGGCCGGGCGGGCCGTTCCCCGGCCTCGATGCAGTTGCCGCCTTGCGCATCCATCAGCGGCAGGCCGATCTGCACGACCACGGTGTCGATGTGCGCCGGCACGTCGCGCAGATCGCGTGCGGCGGGCGTGCGGTCCGCCGTCTCGGTGTCGATCACCGTGCCGTCCGGCAGGCGCAGGGCCAGGGAACTTACCACCAGGCGATGAATGGACAAAGCCTGCTGGTCAAGGGCGACGTGAACAGTACCCCACGGATCGGGGCTGGCAAGGCGCGCGACGCACTCGTCGGCATACCGGTCCCACAGTGCCTGTTGCTGGAAATGCTGCGGGGTCATGAAAATGCCCTGCGTCCACAGCGGTCTGGTTATCTTCATTGTGATCGGCCGTTACGCGGAAAGGCCCTTTCCGCATGGGAGCGCCGCACGGCGGCTGTCGAGCCAGCGTGCAGCGGCGCTACGTGATGTCAGCGCTAATCGAGACTGATCGTGGCCGATCAGTTCTTCGCTTTCGGCATCTGCGACACGAGCGACAGATTGATGTCCATGCCTTCAATCTGGAAGTGCGGCACGATGAAAAGCTTGATGCGGAAGAAGCCCGGGTTGTCCTCGATATCCTCGACGATCACCTTGGCTTCCCGCAGCGGATGGGAAGCCTGCAACTCGTCGCCCGGATCGGTCATCTCGGTCACAAGCGTCTTGACCCAGGTGTTCAGCTCCAGCTCCAGCAGGCGGCGGTCCTTGGTGGTGCCGATGTTCTCGCGCTGAATCAGCTTCAGGTAGTGGGCAATCCGCGAGAGCAGGAAGATGTACGGCAGGCGCGCATTGACGCGGCTGTTGGCGGTAGCTTCCTTGGTGTCGTAGAGCGCGGGCTTCTGGGCCGAATGAGCGGAGAAGAAGCACGCGAAGTCATGGTTCTTGTAGTAGGACAGCGGAATGAAGCCCAGATTGGCGAACTCGAACTCGCGCGTCTCCGGGATCAGCACCTCGGTCGGGATCTTGGCCTGGTTGCCCGTGCCCAGGTCATACAGGTGGATAGGCAGGTCCTCGACCAGGCCGCCGGCCTGCGGGCCGCGAATCTGCACGCACCAGCCGTTCTTGATGAAGCTCTGCACCATGTTCGCGGCGAACGCGAACGAAGCATTGGCCCACAGATAGCGGGTGTGATCCGGACCCTTGACCGCCTCGGTGTAATTGAAGGCGCGCACCGGCACGGTTTCCGGCCCATAGGGCAGCCGCGCCAGGAAATTCGGCAGCGTCAGGCCGATATAGCGGGCATCGTCCGACTCGCGGAAGCTCTTCCACTTCAAGTACTCGGCGCGATCGAAGTAGTTGCCGATGTCGCGGATGCTGGCCACCTCCTCCATCGATTCCTTGCCGAAGAAGGCCGGCGAGACGGAGCCGATAAACGGCATATGCGCCGCGGCGGAGACCTTGGAGATATTGCGCAGCAGGGCGATATCCTGCGGGCCGCGGCCGAACGCGTAGTTCGAGATGATCGAGCCGATCGGCTCGCCCCCCGGCGTGTCGTATTCCTGGATGTAGGTGTGCAGGTACAGGCCGCTCTGGATGATCTCGGGCGTATCCTCGAAATCCTGGCGCAACGCGTCTTTCGAGGCGTCCAGCACTTCGATCCTGACGTTCTTGCGGAAGTCGGTGCGATCGACAAGGAACTTGAGCCCGCGCCAGGCCGATTCGATCTGCTGGAACGTCTCGTTGTGCATGATCGCATCCAGCTGGCGGCTGATCTGCTGGTCAAGGTGCTCGATATGGAAATCAAGCAAGCTCTTGTCAAGACGGTCCACCTGCTGCGACGAGTCCTGGATCATCTTCAGGAACACATTCATCGCCTGGGCGACGCGTTCATCCAGCGACGATTCGGCGAGCGCGTCGGCGCTCTGGAAAGACTCCACCGGGCGCGTGGCCTTGACCGGTGTCAGGTTGATCTTCTCGCACAGGGACTCGTAGACGCTCTTGCCGGGTGCATCCAGGACCGCGGTGTCTGCTTCGCTATTGGCGCGCGCGGCGATTTCATGCTTTGCCATGGGATTCATTCCTCAAGGAAGACGTTTATTGGGCGGACGGTGAGGCCGGCGCGGCTTCGCCGATCTTCTGCAGATCGGCGCGCAGGCGCTCGGACAAGGTCGGGTCCTTGAGGATCTTTTCCAGTTCGCGGCGGAACATCGCGTTGTCGAGCAGGTTCGACTTCAGGTCGCGCAACAGATTGCGGGCCGCCATCAAGGCGCGCAACTCGGGCACCTTCCCGGCGACGACTTCCGGCTTGAAGTCGTCCATCGAGCGGAAGTCCAGGTCAACCGGCAGCTCGGTGCCGTCGCCGACCAGGGTGTTCTCGACGGCGATCCTGGCCTTCGGGTTGAAGTCGGCGAGGACCGAATTGAAGTTGTTCTTGTTGATGGACACCTTCTCACGCTCGGCGAGCGCCCGCGTGTCCTGACCGTTTCTGTAGTCGCCCATCACCAGCAGCTTGAGCGGCAGTTCGACCTTCTTCTGCGCGCCACCGGTGTGCAGGTCGAGCTTGATATTGACCCGTGCCTTAGGCACTTCGTTCTGGAAACTCTCAGCCATCGTTTGTTCCTTTTTATCTCTGATTTAAACGCTCTTCAGTTCTTGCGGTAACGATCAGTAAGGCAGCCAGTCGGAATTAGTAGCATGGAGATCTATGCGAGATAAATCGGACAAGTACGAATTTTCTCAAAAATTGTCATGTTTTTTGAAATTAGTAAAAACAACATTTATGTCATGTGAGAAACCGCTTAGAGTCCTGTGGAGGTACGTTCGATGGAGGAGGTGCTTCGGGGAACCGGGACGATTCGTACCGGAATCCAAGGATGGAATTGGGTCGCGTCGTTAGGCAGGCGGTGTCACTGCCAGGGCATTCGCCTGGCCGACGTGGCGGATCGTGAAGGCGATATCGCGGCGCTGACACCGGAAGCTCTGCAGTCATCGCACATGGATCGTGTCGAACGAGTGCTGGTGCTGTACTTGGGAATCTCGGGGGCAAATGGCGCGGCTGAGGATGCCGGCCATTCAGGTCTCGTTGCCTTTCACGGCCTCGCGTGGATCCACTTTAACGTTCGTTCGCTGCCCGTCTTGGGTGGATTGCGCCGACCGTTGCCTGTGATTTGGACGTCAGGTTGCCAGTTGCGGCAGAAACGACACGTCGACGTGGTAGCGCTTCGGATTCTTCCGATCCAAGAGGACGGTGATGTGTTCGCGCGTCACGTATTCGGTCGGATCGAACCAGATGTTGCCGCTATAGAAGAGATGGATTTGCGATGTCGCCGGGTCCTGCCATTGCGCCGAGATGCGGTAGGGTGAGCGTCCATTGACCTGTATGCTTTCGTTCTCTTCGATGCCCTGAGCGCGCGCCTGGACCGGCACGCCCTGGGTGCGCAAGTAGGCTTCCCGGCGCGATGAGCGCCGTGCCAGCCCGATCATCGCGGCGCCGATGGTGAAAAACACAAGGCCGATGCCACCGGTGATCGTTGCCGCCCCCCAAAGGGAGAAGAACGCGTCGGGTGTCGCGTCACTCGGCTTATCCGGTGAATACAGTACCGGGACCATATCGCCGACTGTGTAACTCGGCGGGTTGCTGCCGCTCGACGAACGGAATTCGACGGTCCCATTCGGCGTTTGGAAGCGAATGATCGGCCTGTAAGTTGTCGAACCTCGGTCGCTCAGTGCATCGAGGGCAACGACGATGCCGTCCGTGCTCACTGCGTTCGACAGGAACGAACGCGTATGCTGACCGATGGCGCCAGCGCCAAGCAGCAACGCGATACCAATGGCGAGGAAGGTGTACTTGATGATTCCCAGCGTTTTCATGAAGTCCATTTGATAGAAGCGCCTGACTTGTTCAAAAGACCGCCGACGTGGCCGCATCAGGTGCAGGTGGTCTGATTCATCGGTTGGCATCCTATCCTCGGGTCGCGGCGCGTACAGCCACAGTGACCAGCGGCGGATCCCGGTCATCGGAAGCGAGCTGCAACGCGAAGCGGAACCCATGGCAAATCGAAAAGACGCTGCAGTCCTGTGCCCGATTCCTTGATGCTGCGCGATGTCACGCAACCGATTTCAACGCTTGCGAATTCTCTCGACAACGATCCGTTAGGCAGGCCATCGCAATTAGTAGCATGGAGACCCATGCGAGATAAATAGGACAAGTACGAATTTTAGAAAAAATCACAATCGTGCTTAAAAGTAGAAAAAAATACATTCATGTCATACAAAAAGCCGTTTAGAGTCCTGAGTCAGGTTCGATCAAGCTGACAACGGAACGAAGACCATGACGGATCCTGTTGAACAACGGAACGCCTGCGGTGGAGCACGCCAGGCGTACTTCCCGCTGCTGCCCGAAACGGCCCATCGAAGAATAGGAAATTTCCGAATATTCATTGCAAAAATTACCCGGCGGCATGTCTGCCGCATCAGCGCAGATCGAGAAATTTCCCGGAATTTTGCGTTCCGATTGTCGAATGGCCACCGCTATTCCGTCGTCGCTTCACGGGCTGCGGCCATATCGCCGTAGCCCGCCAGATTCGGCTTCTTCGGACTCTCTGGCAGTGCGCACGCCGCCAGAAAACGGCCCACGAAGGCCATGTCCTGCCGAGAAAGCCGGCCTGCAGCCCCACCTTCCATTGCTGGCATCGCAACTAAACGGCGATCCATAACATCAAATTTTTTTAAATTTCTTCAGAAAATAGGACACGTCCGATTGATCCTATCCGTACTCACCCATTAGCATGTTTTCCGAATCGGGCCAGAGCACAACGCTCACAGCGTTTCGCCGCCCCGGACTTCGAATAGACGTGGTTGCATGGTGCGCCGC
>NZ_JBFTOQ010000018.1:0-147563 GCF_056398045.1 Cupriavidus sp. 05L411
GAGAGCTATCGGCTGAAGGACAAGCGCCGGGCAGGGCAAACGAACAGTCGGACTACCGCGAAGACGGCCGGCTGACAGGACCCAGGTGGGTCAGTTGAGAGCTATCGGCTGAAGGACAAGCGCCGGGCAGGGCAAACGAACAGTCGGACTACCGCGAAGACGGCCGGCTGACAGGACCCAGGTGGGTCAGTTTTACTTCGGCGAATCTTGGGAAAGTGGGTCACTTTTAAATCGGCGTTGACAACACGTGACGCTGAGGCCGGTGTCCCGTCTCATAGTAAACGGGCAACGCGCTCCCGAAGAAGCAATGACTTAGGGCTCCATGTCCCAAGTAAAGTGGGTTGAAATCTCAAAGTTGGTGGGTTAAAAAGCGCGATCGGTCTCCCAGTTCATGGGTACGGCATCCTGGCGTGGTTGCGATGGATCGTCGCCAATGATTCGGCCGTATCGCGACAGCCGCCGAATCGAACGTGGGTGTCCCCCTCTTGGCCCCGTTACTATCTTCATGCCCCGATAATTGGGACTTTGGTCAGCCAGGCCGGCATGATTCCTGCCCCCAGTCGTCCATATCCGCGGGTGTTGTCAGCGGGCCCGGTGGGTGGCTGGTGATCGCTAATAGGGGCTCGGCCGGAACATCCTGAGGCCGTCCGTAACGTGGATGCCGAGACTTGCCACCGTTGTTGCGGCCAATCCGCTCCATCCGCACAAACTTCGATACCAGTAACCGCTCACCCAGATCCATCCTGCACTGGAACGGGTTCTGGGGCCGCGCCTGGACCATCCGGCCGTGCTCGATCTGCACAAGCGCTACACATCGCCCGTGGTGAGGGACAGGAGGATCTTTCCGGCCAAACCATTTCCTTCATTTTGCTGTGTCGTAAGCTAAGCCGATCATCGATTGATGCGCAGCGTGGGCGAAGGCCAAGGCTGCGCATCAGTTGGCAGCTAAGGTCGTGACGGATTGAGGGTCGGCCGTTCGATCCGCCGTGCCTGCCGGGTGTTGAGCGTGAGCCGTGCAGGCTATTACGCACGCAGGCAGAGAGGGGCAAGTGACACGGCGCGTGCCAGGCAAGAGGTCCATGTGCGAACTGCCTTCGAGGGCAGTGGGCACAGCTACGGCAGCCGTCAAGATATACAGGCCGATCTGAAAGAGCTGACTGACACTGACCACCAGTTGGCTTAACAAGCCCTGACTCAGGTTGCTGAGGGCATCAGTCGTTCGGGAAAAAACTGCACGACAAGTGCACGGATGGCCGCAATAAGGTCAGGCGAATGGGCTGCACCCCGGATAGGCGGCCGCGCCCGGCAGGACTGGCGAACCACGCAGCCCATCGTCGTAGCCGATGGCCTGGAACTCGTCCTTGCCGGCGCGGGAAAAGTGATCGGAGACGGCGACCCGGTCGTCGGCGAGAATGTTGACAACAAAACGATCGTTCTCGCGGAACGCGGGATAGCTGCGCGACGTGAGCGACTGGCTCCAGAGAATCAACGGCGAATCGGGCGAGACCGAACTGAACGCGTTGGCAGTGACGCCAGTCCGCGTTCGAGGATGCTCACGATCGACTGGCGCACGCCCTCGGCGTTGACGTGGCTCGCTCCAAACAAGAACTGCGCGGAGATGCCTCGGATCGTCCCGACGATGGCCATTGCCTCCTCGGCCGGATCCAGGTCGGATCGAATCTCGCCCTCCTCAATGCCGATTCGAAGCTCGGCTTCGATATGTGCCGCTGACTCGCGCGTCATACGCTCCAGCGCCAATGCGACTGGTCCACCCGGGCTGCGCCCCTCGGAAAGAATCACGTTGAACGCTTGCAGCACCTTGAGGTGCGCCGGATCCCGCCCGAGGGTGAAGCGAACGATTTCCAGAACGGTTTCCAGGCCAGGCTTCGCGTGACTGTTGGCCAGTCGCGCCTTGCGGATGTTCACGCCAATCTGGTCAACCAGGGCGACGAGAAGGCCCTCCTTGTCTCCGTAGTGATGCGCGGTCAACGCGCGGCTGTAACCGGAGCGCGCGCCAATTTCGCGCATGGTGACGCCGGCCATGCCCTTCTCGCAGATTAGCTCGATCGCGCTTTCGAGAATGCGCCGCGTTGCCTCTTCCCTTCTTTCATGCTGCGTGCGGCGGGACTTTACCGGCTTCTGGCTTGGGGCTTGAGGTTGATTTTCCATACGTGAAGAAAGGGATACCTGATTGTCGCCGCTATCTTACCAACCCGCCTTGCGGCCACCTGCTATGACGCGACGGCGAAGGCATCTTAGCACCCACACTTGCCAGACAGATGGCAAGTATCTATGATTCAGGAAATCGTAGGGAGCCGCTCCGCCGGTATTGCGTCCCTGCGCGACATGGCTGTGACGCGCCCATCCTCGAACCAGCGTCCAGCTCAAATAATCACGAGGAGACATTCATGAATCGAGCAAAGAATGCGCCTGGCCATCTCTTCGTGGCGCTGACAGCGCGTGCGACAGCGAACACGAGCTTCACACCGTCAGTCGTTCCACTGCCCTTGCCATAGAGGGCATCAGCGCGCGGCCTCTATCCCCTCCCAAACGCGAATACAAAAGGAGTATCAACATGCAACAGGCATATATTGTCGATGCCATCCGCTCGCCCCTGGGCCGCTCCAAGCCCGGCTCCGCCTTCACCGAGCTGCACGCCACGGAGTTGCTGGCGCAAGTGCTCGCCGGGCTGGTGCAGCGCAACAACCTCGACCCTGGGCTGGTGGACGACATCATCACCGGTTGCGTCACGCAGGCCGGCGAGCAGTCCGCCGGCCCTGGCCGCGTGGCCTGGCTGGCCGCAGGCTTCCCGGAGCACGTGCCGGCCACCACCATCGACCGTAAGTGYGGTTCAAGCCAGCAGGCCGTGCACTTTGCCGCCCAGGGCATCATGGCCGGCGCCTATGACGTGGTCATCGCCTGCGGCATCGAATCGATGAGCCGCGTGCCGATGGGCTCGGCCCGCATTGGCCAGAACCCGTATGGCCCCTCGATGGAGGCGCGCTACGCGCCGGGCCTGGTGTCGCAAGGCGTGGCCGCCGAGCTGGTCGCGGCGAAGTGGGAGATCTCGCGGGAGCAGATGGACAGCTACTCGGCACGCTCCCACCAGCGCGCCGCCGCGACCCGGGAAGCCGGCGGCTTCGCACGCGAAATCCTGCCCATTCGCACGCCCGGCGGGCTGGTGGCGCAGGATGAGACCATCCGGGCCAACACCACGGTCGAGCGCCTTGCTACGCTGGCGTCGCCCTTCCGCAACGAGGAACTCAGCGCGCGCTTCCCGCAGCTCGGCTGGAGCGTGACTGCCGGCAACGCCTCGCAGATCAGCGACGGTGCCGCCGCCATGCTGATCGTCAGCGAGCGCATGGCAATCAAGCTGGGGCTCAAGCCGCGTGCCCGTTTCGTCGGCTTCGACGTGATCGGCGCCGATCCTGTGGAGATGCTGACCGCCCCCATCCCCGCGAGCCAGCGCGTGCTGGCCAAGAGCGGCATGACGCTCGACCAGATCGCCCACTACGAGATCAACGAGGCCTTTGCCAGCGTGCCGCTGGCCTGGCAGAAAACCATGAAGGCAGACGGCGCGCGCCTGAATCCACGCGGCGGCGCCATCGCGCTGGGCCACCCCCTGGGTGCCTCGGGCGTGCGCCTGATGACCACCATGCTGCATGCGCTGGAAGACAGCGGCGAGCGCTTCGGCCTGCAGTCGATGTGCGAAGCCGGCGGCATGGCCAACGCCACCATCATCGAGCGCGTCTGAACCGCGCCTCCCCAAATACGTAGAAGACACAGGAGATGCAGCATGAAACTCGACAACACCATGTCTGCCGTCGTTACCGGCGGCGCTTCGGGCCTGGGCCTCGCCAGCGCACGCCGCCTTGTGGAAAAAGGCGTGAAGGTCGTGATCGCGGACGTGTCCGAAGAGCGCGGTGCTGCCGCCCTTGACGCGTTGGGCGGCCAGGCTACCTTCGTGCAGGCCGACGTGACCGACACCGGGCAGATGACGCGCGTCTTCGACGCTGCCGTCGCGCTGGCCCCGCTGCGCGCCCTGGTGCATTGCGCTGGCCTTGGCGCGCCGGTCCGCGTGGTGGAGAAGGACGGCTCGCCCGGATCGCTGGAGAAATATGAGCACGTGGTGCGCATCAACATGATCGGCACCTTCAATGCACTACGCCTGGCCGCCGCGCGCATGGCAACCAACGAACCGGTGGACGGCGAACGCGGCACCTGTGTGCTGACCGCCTCGGTGGCTGCCTTCGAAGGCCAGATCGGCCAGATCCCGTACGCCTCGGCCAAGGCCGGCATCGTCGGCATGACCCTCGTCGCCGCGCGCGACCTGGCGCAGCGCATGATCCGCGTCTGCACGATCGCCCCTGGCCTGTTCGACACCCCGCTGCTGGCCCGCTTGCCCGAGCACGTAAAGACCGCACTGGGCGCCTCGGTGCCACACCCGGCCCGCCTGGGCGCGCCGGACGAGTATGCCTCCACCGCCATGCACATCCTCGAGAACGCCATGCTGAACGGCGAGACCATTCGTCTGGACGGCGCCATCCGCATGGCAGCACGCTAAAGCGCGCCGTTCCACATCCAACCCATCGAGGAAAGGAGACACCCTGTGAGTGACACGCTTCTGCTGGAAACCCGAGGCAACGTGATGGTGATGACCATCAACCGTCCGCAGGCCCGCAACGCAATGGACTTCGAGACGGCCACCGCCATCGCCGCCGCGCTAGACGAACTTGACGCCCGCGACGACCTGAGCCTTGCCGTGCTGACCGGCGCCGGCGGCACCTTCTGCTCCGGCATGGACCTGAAGGGCTTTCTCGCCGGCAAACGTCCGAGCATTCCGGGCCGCGGATTTGGCGGCGTGACCGAGCGAGCGCCGCGCAAGGTACTGATTGCCGCCGTGGAAGGCTACGCACTGGCCGGCGGCTTCGAGCTGGTGCTGGCTTGCGATATGGTGGTGGCATCGCGCGAGGCGAAGTTCGGCCTGCCCGAAGTGAAGCGAGGCCTCGCAGCGGCAGCCGGCGGCCTGATCCGCCTGCCGCGCCGCGTGCCGTACCACATTGCCATGGAATACGCGCTGACCGGCGACGTGCTCCCGGCCGAACGCGCCTACGAACTGGGCCTCGTCAACCGCTTGACCGATGCCGGCGGCGCGCTCGACGGCGCACTGCAACTCGCCGCCGCGGTGGGCGTCAACGGTCCGCTCGCCATTGCCGCCAGCAAGCACGTGGTGGCGGAGTCCGGCGACTGGTCGCGAGAGGAAATGTTCTCGCGGCAGAAACCGCTGCTCGACCCTGTCTTCGCTTCCGCCGACGCCCGCGAAGGAGCAACGGCATTCGCCGAGAAGCGCAAGCCCGTCTGGGCCGGGAAATAAGCCACATGGCTGCAACATGGCTGCGATCGCTGCGTCAAGCGGCCATCCGCGGCCAAGGTCGTTCGCACTTGCAAGATCTGTCTCGATGGAACTGTGTGTCCGGCCGCTCACCGTTTTCATCTTTACAGACACCGGTACAACATGACACAACCATTCCCCCCCGACGCTGTGCAACCGAGAGCTGCCCAAGCCTCAGGCTTGTCCCCCTTCTGGCCCCCCGGCTTGCCCGCAGCAGTGCATGTGCCTCGCACCAGCCTGTTCTACAACGTAGCAGTGGCCGCGCGCCGCTACCCGGACAAGACCGCCATCCAGTACTTCGGCCGCGCGATCAGCTATGCCACGCTGCACGAACAGATCGAGCGCATGGCCGGCTACCTGCAGCGCGCCTGCGGCGTCGTGCCGGGCGACCGCGTGCTGCTGTACACCCAGAACTGCCCGCAATTCATCATTGCCTACTACGCCATCCTGCGCGCCGAAGCCGTGGTGGTGCCGGCCAACCCGATGTGGCTGACCGCGGAGCTGGAGCACGTGGCAGGCGACAGCGGAGCGCGCGTGGCCTTCGCCGCCTCCGAGCTGTACGAGCGCCTGGCGCCGCTGCACGGCGCCGCGCTCCCGCACGTGATCGTCCACGACTACGCAGACATGCTGCCGGCCGCTGCGGACGACGGCCCGGCAGTTCCCGCCTGGCTGCGCGATTGCGCGCTGCCGGCGCAGCAGGCCCCGGCAGGTGGCACGCTGGTGCGCTGGCAGGACGCGGATGCGGCCGGCCTGGCACCGGCGCCGCACGCCGCCAGCCATGACACCATGTGCATGCTGGCCTACACCTCTGGCACGACCGGCCACCCCAAGGGCTGCATCCACACCCATGGCACGCTGACGAGCGCGGCGGTGGGCTCGCAGATCTGGCGCAGCAATACGCCCGAGACAGTCTTCCTGTCCGTAGCGCCGCTGTACCACATGCTGGGCATGCAGAACGGCATCCATGCGCCACTTTACCTGGGGGCCACCATCGTGCTGCTGCCACGCTGGGACCGCGCGCTGGCCGCGGAGCTGATCGAGCGCTACCGTGTCTCGAACTGGGCCGCGACCCCGGCCATGCTGGTGGACTTCTTCTCCCAGCCGGGCATCCTTGAGCGCAATCTTTCCAGCCTGGCCTTCCTGGGCGGCGGCGGGGCGGCCATGCCCGATGCCGTGGCAGACATGCTGCAGGAGCGCTTCGGCCTGCGCTATATCGAGGCGTATGGCATGACCGAGACCGCCGCTTTCCTGCTGTCCAATCCGCGTCACCGCCCAAAGCGGGAATGCCTGGGCATCGCCACCTTCGGGGTCGATGCGCGCGTGATCGATCCGCAGACCGGCGCCGAGCTGCCGCAAGGCGAGCTGGGAGAGATCGTCGCCAGCGGCGCGCAGGTGATGCGAGGCTACTGGCGTAATCCGGAGGCCGATGCGGAGAGCTTTATCGAAATTGACGGCAAGCGCTTCCTACGTACGGGCGACCTCGGCTTCATCGACGACGACGGCTATTTCTTCATGCGCGACCGGCTCAAACGCATGATCAATGCGTCCGGCTTCAAGGTCTGGCCGGCCGAGGTGGAGAACCTGCTCTACGGGCACCCGGCCATCCATGAGGTTTGCGTGATCGCCGTCCAGGACGAGCGCCGCGGCGAGACGGTCAAGGCCGTGATTGCGCTCAAGCCTGACATGCAGGGGCGCGAAGAGGCCAGTGCCGAACAGATCACCCAGTGGTGCCGTGAGCGGCTGGCAGCCTACAAGGTGCCCCGCCTCATTGGCTTTGTGGATGCGCTGCCGAAGTCGGCAACCGGCAAGATCTTGTGGAGAACGCTGCAGGAAGCCGAGCAAGCGTCGGCGTTGCAGGGCCGCGCAGACTGAGAAATACCGGAATATAGAGCAGAGGAGATAGCCATGCAGATGGAAAGAAGACACTGGCTGGCGCAAGCGGCCGCATTGGTTGGCGCGGCGGCGCTGGGAAACGGGAGCGTACGCGCGCAGAGCACCTATCCTTCGCGCCCGCTGCGGCTGGTGGTGCCCTATCCGGCCGGTGGCGGCACCGATACGGTGGCCCGGCTGATAGGGCAGCGGCTGTCCCAGTCCCTGGGCCAGCCGGTGGTGGTGGACAACAAGCCCGGCGCCAGCGGCATGCTGGGCAACGACATCGTGGCTAAGGCGGCACCGGATGGCTATACGGTATTGTTTGCCATCACCGCGATGATCCAGTCGCCCGGTTTGTACAAGAAGGTTCCCTACAACGTGGAGCGTGACTTCGCACCGGTCTCGCTGGTGGCACGCTCGTCGGACCTGTTCGTGGTACCCAATCGGGTGCCGGCCCGCACGCTGGCCGAGTTCGTGGCCCTGGCCAAGGCCAGCCCGGGCAAGCTCAGCTACGGCTCCTACGGCAACGGCACGTCATCTCACCTGCACGGCGAGCAGTTCAAGATGCAGGCCGGCATCGACCTGGTCCACATTCCCTACAAGGGGGCGGCGCCACTTGTGAGCGACGTGCTGGGCGCGCAGGTGGACTCGGCGTTTATTGACGTGTCGTCGGCCTATCCTTACCTGAACTCGGGAAAATTCCGTGTCCTCGGCATCACTGGCGCGCAGCGGCACAAGGCGCTGTCGTCAGTGCCGACCTTCGCCGAGGCCGGCTTTGCCGGTTTCGAGGCCAGCGGCTGGCTCGCCTTTTTCCTCCCGGCAGGCGCGCCGCGCGATATCACGGCCCGGCTGTCGGCCGAGGTCGCCCGCATCACGAAGGTGCCCGAGGTGTGGCAGCGGCTGGCGACCATGGGGCTCCAGCCGGTAGGCTCCACGCCTGAGGAACTGGCGGCGCTGGTAAGCACGGATACGCCTAAGTGGGCCCGCATCGTGCGCGACGCCCATATTCAGCTCGACTGAGCGCCCGGCCGCGCCCCCGCTGAGCGCAGGTGAGACCGTCTGTGTAGCGTCCCACCTGTGCTGGCCAATGCCCGTGGCGTTGTCACGTTGCCGAAGCGGTCGCGTCAGATAGTGCGATGAATTTGGTGCGGGCTTCGCGCACCGCGTCAAGGCCGCCCGCCGCTAGCCCAGCAGTACATGGCATTTGGACGAAGTGCTTGTTACGCTGCGCGGTGAGCCTTAACTGCTATGGCGGGCAGTCGATCAGTACGGTTCCGAACATGATGTCCTACTGCTCCGGTGACCGTGATAGCGCAGTTTCGTATCCCCGTGCAATCATGCCCCGCGTCAAGCGGGCCGGCTCCTGCTGCGCGGCACCGCCCGCAGCTTGCCGATGGGCGCCATCAGCGCGGCGGTGCAGTAATCCACCAGGTCCGCGACGGGAGGCTGGCCGCGCTTTGCAGGGCCCTGGGTCTGGCGGCACCACTGCGCCAGCGAATAGACCACGCTGTTGTTGAACCACATCTGGCGGTTATGCAAGACCTTGCGCGGGATGCCGGGCAACGCAGCGGCAATCATCTTCCTGGACCGCAGCACGCCGGACATCGCGTCGAAATCGATCATGTCCGCGTTGACCAGGCTCGGGCTGAAGGTGGCCTGCGCCAGCACCTGCACATAGAGCGCGCCCCAGGGCGTGTCGCAGATGGTATCGGCAAGCGCGCTGATCGATGCCTCCACGATGGCCCGCACATCGCCACCCAGGCCGGCCGCCTCGACTTCGTCCAGGTAGTGGTTGCGCACCTTGTTGATATGGGTCAGGCGGAAATTAAGCAGCTGGCTGACCAGCGCCTCGCGCGAGCCAAAGTGATAGTGCAGCGCCGAGCGGTTGCGCTGGCCCGCTTCGACCACGATCTGGCGCAGCGGCACCAGTTCGACGCCATGCTCGGCAAACAGACGCTCGGCGATCTCGAGCATGCGCCGGGCCGTCTCGCTTTCCAGCGGATTGCCGCTGGCCTGCCCGGCCTCGGCTGAAGCCTTTCGCGCCGGCGGCTTTTCCATTAGCGCGCTATCGGCAAGGACCGTAGCAAGAGAACGCTGGCGTCCATGGCTCATAAACTGTTGTTCCCATATTTTAATATTTGGAATTATGGGTGCAATGCCATCAAGCGGGCAAGCATGCCGCCCGCGTC
The DNA here is from genome assembly GCF_056398045.1 of Cupriavidus sp. 05L411. Classification (NCBI taxonomy): domain Bacteria; kingdom Pseudomonadati; phylum Pseudomonadota; class Betaproteobacteria; order Burkholderiales; family Burkholderiaceae; genus Cupriavidus; species Cupriavidus sp. 05L411. Next base: position 9,454 of record NZ_JBFTOQ010000018.1, read on the forward strand.
TGAGATCAATATGACTAGCCGCGCAAGCGCCGCAGCGACCGCGCGGGATTCTGGCCCAGCACGCCGATGATGGCGCCAACCAGCATGACCGCGCCGCACACCGTGAAGCCGAGCTCGAAACCATGCGCGCCGGCATGGCCCTGCACCTGCACGAGGCGTCCCATCACCACCGGCGCGATCGCGCCGGCGCTGGTCGCCACCGCCGTGCTCAGTGCGATGATGGCGCTGCGCTGCGCATCGGGAACGATCTCGGCAAGAAGGGCCGGCCCTACCGCGAACGCAACCGGCGGCAGCGTCGCCGCCAGCGCCAGCAACGCCACCTTCCCCCCCGGCGCAAGCGAAAGCAGTGGCAGCGCCAGGAACAGCAAGCCGCCGGCGCCGACGCAAGCGCTGCCGAACACCGCCCGCGCCACGCGCGAGGAAGTGCCCCGCCGCAGCAACTGCTGCGAGCACCAGCTCAGCGTCAGGCTGACCGGCACGCCAACGGCCACGATGACCGCGAACATCCTGCCGGCGGTCACATCGTCATATCCTAGCCCCTGCTCCAGGTAGGACGGCATCCAGGTCAGCACCAAGGCGAGCCCCCAATAAGCCGCGAAGCCGGCCACGAAGCCCGACAACACGGTCGCATCCGTGAGCAGCCGGCGGTAAGGCACACGCCGGCCCGCTGCGCCGCGCCGCACCGGCTCGGCTTGCAGCGTGCCTTCGCGGCCGAAGCACAGCCAGCCCAGCGCCCACAGTGCCGACGCGGCAGACAGTAAGAGGAAATTGGCGCGCCAGCCCCAGTGCTGCGTGATGAAGGGCACGGCCAGCCCTGCCAGCAGCAAGCCGAATACCGCGCCCTGGTTGATCAGGGCTACCGGCAGGTTGCGCTTCTCGTGTGGGAACCACTTGTACAGCGCGTGCACCGATACCGGAAAACCCGGTCCCTCGCCCGCGCCGAGAATCACGCGCGACGCCAGCAGCGCCGCGGCGCCGGAGGCGAACGCCACCGGAAGCTGCACCAGCGACCACAGGATCGCCATGGTCAGCAGCAGCCAGCGCGCCGCCACCCGGTTGCCGATAAAGCCCACGACGGCCGCCGACACAGAGAACAGCCAGAAGAAGCTGCCCGCGATCAGGCCGAACTGCGTCGGGCTGAGGTGAAGCTCGCGCATGACCGGCACGGCCACCATGCCCAGCACGACTTTGTCCAGGAAGTTGATGGAGGAGAACACCGTCAGCCAGGTGGCCATCGCCCATGCCTTGCGGGGCTGGTAAGCGTTGGCGCGCACGGCGGCACCTTGGTCGCGCATGGCGTCCTGCGGCGGGGAAGTTGTCAGCGAATCCGGCATGGTTCAGTACTCCATGGCGCATGCGGCGGGCACGCCGAGAACCACCTCGGGTGCCGCACCGACCACCTTGAGTTAATCCCCAGGATTACCCCGGGCATCGAGCTTAGTTTTAATCGAACGCAGCGCACACTGGGGTTTTCCCCGTACGCGGCGGATCGGCCTTGCGTGCGGCGCACGCAGCGCTGTACCCGGGACAGCGCCCTCAGAAGATCGTGCGGATGCCCAGCGAAACCCCGAGCTGCCCGCTGGCGCCCGGCGTCTTGTAGTACGTCTGCGAGGTGGCCGGCAAATAGCCGACCGACTGCCCGTTGGGCAGGTAAGCGATGTTGTCCCAGTTCAGCGATGCATTGCGCGCATACATCGCCGCGGCGAAGAAATCGGTCCGCTTGGAAATGCTGTAATCCGCCAGCGCCAGATATTGCTGCGGATTCGGCGGATTGACCTTGCTGCCGGCGATGGTGGCCTGCTTGATGTCGTCGTAGTAATAGGCCAATGTCAGGCGCAGCGCCGACGTCGCTTCCCAGTTCAGGCCCAGCCAGTACATATCGTCGCGATGCGGCAGCAGCGTAGGCGTGCCGGTGGCGGGCGCCACCGAATTGCCCCAGCGGTAGCCGCCCATCAACTTGACCTTGCCAAGCGTATAGCTCGCGCCGATGGCGGCGCGCATGTCGCGGCCATAGTCGTTCGAGCCGGAAGCGCCAGTGGCCTGGGCAGTGTTAAGCGTCTTCACCTCGTCATAGGCCACACCGAGGCCAAAGCCATCGGAAAAGTAGGAGGCGCCGATGCCATAAGCCGACCCCGCGGCCAGGCTGCCGCTGCGCTCGCCAAGGGACCAATGCGTGTTCAGCGAGACCCCACCGAACTGGCCCTGGTACTGGACCATGTTGTTCTCGCGGAAGTTCGGACCGGCAAAGCCCACTACCGGTTCGAACTCGGGCGCGTAGGCAGCGGGCATGAAGTTGCCCATGGTCAGGAAGGAAGACGTGTACTGGCGCCCGAAGGTCACCCGCCCGTAGCCGCCCTTCAGGCCCACAAAGGCTTGCCGGCCGAACAACAGGCCACCGCCAAGCTGGCCGTTGTCGGTGTTGAACTGACTTTCCAGCACGAACAGGCTCTGCAGCCCGCCGCCGAGATCCTCCACGCCGCGCAGGCCGAAGCGCGACTGTGCGATGCCCGACGAGTTCATCAGGTATTGGGAGCCGCTGCCGGGCGCCAGCACGCCGTTGGCTACGTTTTGCGCGTGGTTCACGTACTGCATGCTTGCGGTCACGACGCCGTACAGCGTCACCGACGATTGTGCATAAGCCCCCTGCCCCAATACGCTGGCAGCGGCCACGGCGAACAGCACTTTCTTCTTCATCAGTCTTCCTCCGTTGTGTTCGTTGAAGGGATCGCACATGGACATGCGTGCCGCGCTCGACCGCGCCATGCCCCTGTTTAATCCGATGTCTTAATTTGTAATGCGAGAGATTAAGCGCACGAATTCGTTCGGGCATCTGGGGATTTCCCGATCGCGTTGCGTCCTGTTCTCGGCCCATCAATGATGGCGTGTATCTTGCAGCACAATTTCGACACAGTTGCGGCCAGGACGCCACATGACTGGCGGTCCGCGCATCAGCTCGCTAGGGATAATTCTAAGTATTAATGCATGAGATTATTGCTATCCTGACCCGTCCAGTACACGCATGCAGCGCCCAAACATGGAGAGAGACAACATGGAAAAGCCCGAAAAGACCGAGGCCGGGTCCGGTATCGGCACCTACAACACCACCCCCGGTGCGGGCAGCCACCTGCCCTTTCCAGCGCCGCCCAGTGCCAGCGTGGCAGGACGCAAGCTGTCCGAGTCCACCCACCAGCGCCGCAAAGCGCAGCCGCTGCTGCGGGACGCGCCCAACGTGATGATCGTGATGCTGGACGACGCGGGTTTTGCGCACCCGGACACCTTCGGCGGTGAAATCCATACGCCCACACTCACGCGGCTAGCCGACAGCGGCATCCGCTACAACGCTTTTCATAACTGTGGCGTGTGCTCGCCCACGCGCGCCTCGCTGCTCACCGGGCGTAATGCGCACCGCGTCGGCTACGGGCATATTTCCGAATACGCCACGGACTGGGACGGCTACGTTGGGGTAATTCCCCAAAGCGCCGGCACCCTGGCCGAAGTGCTTCGGGCCTGGGGCTACAACACCGCCGCCTTTGGAAAATGGCATAACACACCCGCCAACCTGACCACGCAGATGGGTCCGTTCGACCGCTGGCCCACAGGTCACGGTTTTGACCACTTCTACGGCTTCCTGGGCGGCGAAAGCTCCCAGTACGAGCCGCGCCTGGTCGAGAACACCACGCTGATCGAGCCACCGCGTGACGAGAGCTACCACCTGACCGAGGACATGGCCGAGAAGGCCGCGCGCTGGCTGCGCCGCCATACCGCCATCACGCCGGACAAGCCATTCATGATGTACTGGGCGCCTGGCGCGGTGCATGGGCCACATCAGGTCTTCAAGGAATGGACCGACAAGTACAAGGGCAAGTTCGACGACGGATGGGATGCCTACCGGGAACGCGCTTTCGCGCGCCAGAAGGAGATGGGCTGGATCCCGGAATCCGCAGAGCTCACGCCGCGCCCCGACACCCTGCCAGGCTGGGACAGCATCCCCGAAGCCGAACGCCCTTTCCAGAGGCGGCTGATGGAAGTCTATGCGGGCTTCCTGGAACATACCGACGCGCAGCTTGGCAAGATCATTGATGAACTGGAACGCCTGGGCTTGCGCGAGAACACGCTGGTGTTCTTTGTGTTCAGCGACAACGGCGGCAGTGCGGAAGGACAGAACGGCACCGTTGTCGAATTGCTTGCGCAGAACCGCATCCCCAGCACGATCGAGCAGCATCTTGACGTTCTGGACGGCCTGGGCGGGCTCGACGCGCTGGGCGGCCGCAAGACCAACAATATGTACCACGCCGGCTGGGCCTGGGCTGGATCCACGCCATTTCAGAGCACCAAGCTGATTGCCGCCCACTTCGGCGGCACGCGCACGCCCCTGGTGGTCTCGTGGCCACGCGGCATCAAGCCGGATAGCGTGCCGCGCACGCAGTTCCATCATGTAAACGACATCGCGCCCACCATCTACGACATCCTGGGCATCACTGCGCCGCTTGAACTCAATGGCGTGGCGCAGGATTCGCTGGACGGCATATCGATGGCCTACACCTTCGCCGAGCCGGCCGCGGCCGGCCGCAAGGGCGTGCAGTACTTCGAGGTCGCCGGCAGCCGCATGGTGCATCACGATGGCTGGACGGCAGGTGTGTTCGGGCCGCGCATTCCCTGGGTGACCACGACGCCTGGGCTGGATACCTGGGATCCGGACAACGATGTCTGGGAGCTTTACCACATCCGCGCGGACTATTCGCAGGCACGGGACCTGGCCCAGGAACAGCCCGGGAAGCTGGCGCAGATGAAGGATATGTTCGCCGCGCAGGCGGGGATCAACAAGGTCTACCCGTTGGGCGCGGTCTATCGGGTGGTGATCCATCCGACAGACCGCGTCGCCCCCAAGCAGGCTGCCTGGCGCTTTAGTGGGGACATCACGCGCATTCCCGAGAACGCCGCGCCGAACATCCGCTCCCGCGACCACATCGCCACCGTGGATGCCGAGTTCGGCGAGCGCGCCAGCGGCGTGCTCTATGCCATGGGCGGCTTCAACGGCGGCGTCAGCCTCTTCATGGACGACGGCTACCTCGCCTACGAATACAACATGCTGGGGATGTGCCGCTACAAAGTGCGCTCGCCCGATCGCCTCCCTGCAGGCAGGCACGCCCTGGAGATCGAGTTCACGATGTCCGAAGGCCGGGCACCCAGGCGCGCCGCCAGCTATGTGCTACGCGTGAACGGCGAGCAGATTGCCGCGACGGAGGTGGGCATCACGGTGCCTGGTGCCTTCAGTGCATGTGAAACCTTCGACATCGGGTGCGACCTCGGCTCGCCCGTCGCGCATGAGTATTTCGACCGCGCGCCGTTCCGGTTCAGCGGCACCGTCCATGAAGTCTGGCTGCGCTACAAATAAGGAGACAGAACATGCAAGACATCGAAGACCGCCCTTCGGCACTCGTGACAGGCACTGGCTGCGAGGCCGTGGCAGAAGGCGTATGGCTGCTGCACGGCCAAGGTCAGTCTTTCGTGGCCGACGTTGGCGGCGGCTTGCTGGTAGTGGATGCTGGCCCCGGCGGCAAGGTCACGCTCGGCATGATTGCCGCCCTGCGCGCCAGTACGGACCTGCCGGTCATCGCCATCTGCTTCAGCCACGGCCACATCGGCTACAACGCCGGCCTGCCCGAATGGTTGGCACATGCGAGCGGGCGCGGCGAGCCGGCGCCGCGCGTGCTCGCTCACGCCAATGTGATCGGCCGCCGGGCCCGTTACCAGGCCACCATGGGCCTGCAGGAACGCATGGCCGAAATCCAGTTCCGGCACCGCGCCGGCAAGCTCGCCGGACGCCTGGTTTGCCCCGCGCCGACCGAGACCTTCACCGATGGGATGACCCTCGGACAGGGCGCGCGGCGCGCCGAGATCATCTGGGCCCCATCGGAAACCGACGACGCCATCGCCGTCTGGCTGCCCGGCCTGCGGCTGCTGTATGGCGGCCCGGCCGTCATCGATTCGATCCCGAATATCGGCACACCTTTCCGCACCCTGCGCGACACCGTGCGCTGGGCCGAGACGCTGGAGCGGCTTGCCGCGCTCCAGCCAGGCACGGTGGTACGCGAGTTTGGCGCAACCCTTGAAGGCAGCGAATCGTGCCAGCACGTCTTGACGCAGACGGCGCGCGCGCTGCGCTGGCTGCGCGACGAGGTTGTCAGGCTGATGAATGCGGGCTGCGGCGAGCGCGAGGTACTGGCGTCGCTAGAACTACCGCCCGAGCTGTTCGACCAGCCCTGGATGCGGCCGACCTATGGCGATCCGAGTTACATCGCACGCGACATCTACCGCTCGGAGAATGGGTGGTGGGACCGCAACCCGACCTCCCTGCATCCGGCACCGCTCGAGCGCGCGGCCGCGGAGATCGTCGCGGCCATCGCCGACCATGACGCCGTGATCCGCCATGCAGAGGCGCTGGCGGAACGCGGTGAGACTCAGCTCGCCCTGCATGTGATCGACGTGCTGGCTACCGCGCGCGACGATACGCCCACGCTCGCCAAGGCAAGGTCGCTCAAGGCCCGCTGGCTGCGGGAGCGCGCTGGCCAGGTCCGAAGCTATGTGTCGCGCAGCCTCTATACGGCAACCGCGGACATGATCGAGCAAGGCAACGGGCACGCCTTTGGCATTCGCTGACGCTGGCACAGGCCCCTCACGGGCTCCAAGGGAGACAAACATGTCCAACATCGCAAAGCAATGCCCATCGCCCAACCCTGTGCGGAGCGGCGTCATCTCACGGCAGCATGCCATGCGCAGCCTCGGCGGGATCGCCATGGCGGCATTGGCAAGCGCCGGCAGCCTGGCGGCGGCTGGCGCGGCCCATGCCGAACCCGCTTGGCCGGCGCGGCCTATCCGCCTGGTTGTGCCGTCTTCGGCCGGTAGCGGCACCGACCTCTTTGCCCGCCTGCTAGCCGAGCGCCTGGGCAAAGCGCTCAAGCAAAGCATCGTGATCGATAACAGGACCGGTGCTACCGGCATGATCGGCAACGACGCCGTCGCCAAGGCCAAGCCGGACGGTTACACGCTGTTGTTTACCTATGCGGCGTCCGTGGCGATCAACCAGACCCTGCAACCGAAGCTGCCCTACGATGCCTTGCGCGACCTGATCCCGGTGGCCCAGGTTGGCTCAGGGGGCAATTTCTTGGTGGTGTCGCCGGATTTCCCCGCGCGCAACCTGAAAGAGTTCGTCGCCTACATCAAGGCCAATCCCGATGCCTACGACTACGCCTCCTGGGGCGTGGGCTCCGGCGGCCACCTGACTATGGAGTCGCTCAAGATGCAGGCCGGCATCAAGCTGCGGCACGTGCCATACAAGACGGTGCCGCAGATCCTGAACGACCTGCAAGGCGGCATCGTCAAAGTGGCCTTCGTCGATTCTTCCTCGCCCTTGCAGTTGATCCGCGCCGGCAAGATCCGGGTCCTGGCGCTGAGCGGCACGCGCCGCGGGCCGGCCCTGCCCGACCTTGCCACCATGACCGAGCAGGGCTTTCCCTTCAATACCGATAGCTGGTATGGCATGTTCGCGCCGGCCGGCACACCGGCGCCGATCGTGCAACGCCTTAACGCGGAGGTGAACCGCGTGCTGGCCGACCCCGAGATGCGGCAGCGCTTCATCCAGTTGAACATGTCCGAGATGCCGCCCAAAAGCAGCGAGCAGTTCGCGCAGACCGTGCGCAGCGATATCCGGATGTGGAGCGAAGTCATCCGAGCAAACCACATCAGCGCCGAGTAAGACGCTCTCCATCTCCGGATTGCCAGTCGCCAACCCCCTAGTGCCTTGCGGTCTTGGTGACTGGGGCGTTGATCTGAGTAAACTCGGCGACATTGCCTTCACCATCGACGACAAACCTCTGAACTTCTCCGACACCGTCACCTGCCGCGGCAGGGTATTCACGCGCGCGCCCAATCTGGTCTGGGTCTTCGGGTATTTCCGTGCGAGCCGGATCAAGCCGCAGCGACCAGTCTTATCAATGCCTTCCGCCGCTGGCATGGGCAGATGCCGCATCCGTTCCGGCCGGCTAGCGCGAGTGTCTCGCCGAAGCCGGTCATCTCGGTGCGAACAGGCCCGGGGATCAGTTCATTGACGCTGATGTTGGCGTCCTGCAATTCCGCGGCCAGTGTCTGCGTGAGCATCCACATGCCTAGCTTGGCGCTGGCGTAGGATGACATCCCCGGATTTGGCCGGTAGCGCGAGCCGGAACCGGTAAAGATCATCTTGCCGCCGCCACGCCGGCGCAGATGCGCGATGGCGGCGCGCGCTGTATGGAAGGCGCCAATCAGATTGACCTCGATTCAGGGATTTGCCGCGCATCGTGCCGGTGTCCGCCCTTCGCGCATCCGCACCACGCTGTCGGAGCCCTTTGCATATTCGATCGACGCGTCCACGACGCCGAACAAGTGCATAGCCCCCGCGCAAACATCGCCTGCCAGCAACGCGAGTCCCCAACACCGTCCATGCCTTGTTCTTCACCTGCTCTGTCTCCCGTTCTCGCTAGTTGTTTAATCTCTTTTGATCTGGCGTCGCGCCGCTACTCCGCCTTCAACCCGGCGATCCTGGCGGCTTCGCCCCAGGCGGCAAGGTCGTCGCGCACCAGCCGGCCAAGGTCTTCGGGCTTGGATGGCACGCCGGGCCGTAGGTACATGGCCTCGAAGCGCGCGCGCTCGGTGGGCGACGCGATGATCTTGTTGATCTCCGCGTTGAGCCGCGAGACGATCGACGCCGGCAGGTTCCGGGGCCCGAACGCGGCCAGCCAGCTGGCGTAGTCGAACTTCACCCCCTGCTCCGACATGGTTGGCACGTCGGGCGGCGGTAGCAGCCGCTCCGGCCCGGAGACCGCCACGGCGCGAATGCGGCCGGACTTCAGGTGCGGCAACGCGGATACCGAATCAGCGAAGCCTATCTGCACGTGCCCGGCCGCCAGGTCGTTGCTGCATTGGGTGGCCGTCTTGTAGGGCACATGTCGCAGCTTGATGCCCGTCCTGGCCTTCAGGACCTCCATGGCGAGATGGCCGCCGGAGCCAACGCCCCAGGAGCAATAGGCCAGCTCGGTCGGGCTGGCCTTGACGTAGTCGATGGCGAACCTGCCGTACGACCCGGTCAAGGACTTCACGCCCAGGCCCAGCGAGAGCGTGCTCTTGGTGGCGCCGATCGGCTCGCCCAGGCTATCGGCTGGGATCTCATGGTTGTCTCACGCAAGGCCGGCCGGCTTTGTCATTGAAGCAGTCCGCGGCGGTATGGCCAGAGCCTGCCCCGCCGCCATCAGATCGCCGACGGATGCTGCGCCAGCGGTGTGACCTGGACGGTCATATAGGGAAACAGCGGCAGCGACGACAGCAGCGCGTGCAGTTCATCGTTACTCTCCACATCGAAGATGCTGACGTTGGCGTAGCGGCCCACGACGCGCCACAGGTGAGGCCACTTCCCGGATTTCTGGATCTCGATGGCCCGCGCCTTCTCGGCGGCCTTGATGGCGTCGGCCTGTTCGGCCGGCAGGGAGTCGGGGATCTTCACTTCCATCTGCACGTGGTAAAGCATGGTGTGTCCTTGAAGGATGGTTGCTTGGCGGGGCACGGTCGCGCGATGCGCCGGCCGGGGCCCGCCCGGTAGTGGACAGCGGGGGCTGGTCCGGCTCAGCCCGCGCCGTCGCCGACCGTCTCGGTGCGCAAGGGCTTGAGCCGGCCGATGAAAGTCTTGCCGTGCTCGAACCAAATCTTGCGGATGTCGGAAGCCATATAGGTGGCGTAGGCCGCTTCGTTCTCGAACCAGCATTCGCCGATGGCATCGACGTGGCCGATGCTAAAGAAGGGCACGTGGGTGTCGGTGGGCTGCTCGGCGACGAGTCGGACCTCGTATTTGTGAAGGCCCGGCACGTCGTGCGACATGTCGTAGTGCCGCCGGCATTCGGCGCGGAAGGTGGCATCGGACATGCCTTCTGGCTTCACCAGCAGGTACAGCATACGGATCATCGTGTCTCCTCTTGGTATGGATCAGTTCTGTGTGGCGCGCGCCTGCCGGCGCCGCGCATCAAGTATGCGCCCGCGCGGGCTCGGCGAGCGCTGTCGCGGCGCGGGTATCGGCGTTGGCGCCTTCCGCCGCGCCGATGTGCTCGATGGCGATGCCTCGTGTCTCGGGCAACAGCAGGATGCCGAACACGGCGATGGCATAGGCCACCAGGCAGAAGGCGCCCATGGCGTTGGCGAGGCCGATGTGGGTGGATAGCACGCCGACACCGACGACGGAGCCCGCGCCCACAGACTTGCCGACGTTGTAGGCGAAACCCATGCAGGTGGTGCGCACCTGGGTGGGGAACATCTCGCTCAGGAAAGGCCCCAGCGCGGCGAACATACCGATCGCGGAGAAGCCGACCAGGAAGCCGAGCACGGCGGCCAGCGCCGGGTTTAGCGGCAGCAGCATATAACAGGCGGTGACGATCCACGCGCACACGGCCAGGCCTATCAGCGTGGGGCGCCGGCCGATGCGGTCGGCCAGGTCTGCGGCCACGGCGAAGCCGCAGAACGAGCCGAAGGCCATGATAAATACGGTGACGATCATCGAGGACGCGGCCACCTGGCGCTGGGCGAGCAGCGAGGGCAGCCAGATCAGGATGGCGTAGCAGCCGGCCTGCAGGCCGATCACCAGTACGCTGGAGAGGATCAGCGAGCGCGCGTACTGGCGGCTGAACACCGAGGCCAGCGAGGCGCGCGCCATGCGGCTCTGCCTGGCGCGCTCGAACATGGCCGAGTCCTTGATGTGGCGGCGGATGAAGAGCACGATCGAGGCCGGGATCACGCCGCTCCAGAAGGCCACGCGCCAGGCCAGGTCATGCGGCAGCCAGGCCAGCAGCGCCGTGGCCACCACCACCGCCAGCGCCCAGCCCAGGGCGAAGCCGGATTGCACGAAGCCCATGGCCTTGCCGCGGTGCTTGGGGTCGATCACCTCGGCCATCAGCGCGGCGCCGACGGCCCATTCGCCGCCGAAGCCCAGCCCTTGCAGCGTGCGCGCGACCAGCAGTTGGTTGTAYGACTGCGCGAAGCCGGCAAGCACACCGAAGAACGTGAACCAGACGATGGCGAACACCAGGATGCGCGCGCGGCCGTAGCGGTCGCTGAGGATGCCGGCGCCCCAGCCGCCGATGGCAGTGACGACCAGCGCCACGGTGCCCAGGACGCCCACTTCGGCCTTGCTCAGGCCCCACGCCGCGGTTAGCGCGGGCAGCAGGAAGCTGAACATCTGCATGTCGAAGGAATCCAGCGCCCAGCCGGAATAGCAGGCCCAGAACGTCTTCTTCTGCTGGGCATTCCCAGCCTTGTACCAACCTGTCATTGTCGTCTCCTGTCTGTTCTGACTCTTCTGTCTTGTCTTGGTCCTGCTGCCGCGCGCGGCTCCCGCCCCGTGCTCAGGCGTACTCGGCCATGACCATCGTCGTGAAGTCGAGCGCCACGTCGGTGACCGACTGCAGCGCCTGCGGCGACATGTCGCCGACGATCTCGATGACCGACACCCCTCGCGGGCCGATGGCGAAGGTGCCGAGTTCGGTGTACACGCGGCCTACGCATGCCATCCCGGTGAGCGGGTAGCTGCACTGGTGGCGCAGCTTGCTCGCGCCATCCTTGGTCAGGTGGTCCATCATCACGAACACCTGCTTGGCGCCGATAGCCAGGTCCATGGCGCCGCCCACCGCGGGGATGGCGTCGGGCGCGCCGGTGTGCCAGTTGGCGAGGTCGCCGCGTTCCGAGACCTGGAAGGCGCCAAGCACGCAGATGTCGAGATGGCCGCCGCGCATCATGCCGAAGGCGTCGGCGTGATGGAAAAAGGCCGCGCCGCGCTCCAGCCGGATCGCTTCCTTGCCGGCGTTGATCAGCGCCCAGTCTTCCTGGCCGGGTTCGGCGGCCGACCATTGCCCCAGCACGCCGTTCTCGCTGTGCAGGATGACTTCGCGGTGGCGCGGCAGATGGTTGGCCACCAGCGTGGGCAGGCCGATGCCGAGGTTGACGTAAGCGCCGTTGGGGATGTCGCGCGCGACGCGCGCGGCCAGCAGGTTTCTTGCCACTTGGTCCATTTGCCTCACCTTGCCTGTACGTTTGCGTTTGCGCTTGCCTGCAGGTTTGCCGCCGCGCCTTCCAGCCCGCGCATCGGCAGCGCGCGGGCACCGTCGCGCAGCACCACGCGCTTGACAAAGATGCCGGGCGTGACGACGGCCTCGGGGTCCAGTTCTCCCAGTTCGCACACACGCGTCACCGCGGCGATGGTGGTGGTGGCGGCCATCGCCATCACAGGTGCGAAGTTGCGCGCGGTCTTGTTGTRGACGAGGTTGCCCCAGCGGTCGGCTGCCGCGGCGTTGATCAGGGCCACGTCAACGTGGATGGGATACTCGAGCACGTAGTCGCGCGCGCCGATGCGGCGCGCTTCCTTGCCTGCGGCCAGCAGCGTGCCGTGGCCGGTCGGCGTATAGAAGCCACCGATGCCGCAGCCGGCCGCGCGCAGGCGCTCTGCCAGCGTGCCCTGGGGAATCACTTCGAGCTCGATCTCGCCGGCGCGATACAGTGCCTCGAAGACATAGGCATCGCGCTGGCGCGGGAAGGAGCACATCAGCCTGCGTACGCGGCGCGCCTTGAGCAGCGCGGCGAGGCCGGTGTCGCCGTTGCCGGCGTTGTTGCTCACCACGGTGAGATCCTTGGCACCCTGTTCGACCAGGGCATCGATCAATTCGTCGGGCATGCCGGCGCCGCCGAATCCGCCGATGGCGATGGTGGCGCCATCAGCCACGTCGGCCACCGCCTCGCGCGCTGTTGCGTAGAGCTTGTCGATCATGTCTCGCGTCGTTGTTATCGGGTACGGCAAGATTGCCATGCACCTGCCAGCCAAACAATTTCGCGATTTGCAAGCACCCTTAGCACTGCGTTAAAGACTGGGGCAGGGCCGCCGTGAAGGGCCGGCGGGAAGCCTTCGGCAAGGTGCGCTTATGCCATGCGCGACGAACGGCGAGGGGCCTCGCGCGCTGTGCCGAGGGCAACTGCGAACGGTGAAAGGAAGGCGAAGAGAAGGGAAAGAGAAGGCGCCCCGGGTGGGCGGGAAGAGTGACAGGTGGCCCGCCGCCCCCGCAGCTAGGCCGCGCCGCCGGCGGGCGCGTAGTGGCCGATCAGGCGGTTGGCGAACTCGCGCGCAAAGCTGGACAAGCCTTCCAGGTCCCGCGCGCAGACCTGGAAGGTGCGCACGGCCCAGTCGTCGAGCAGGTCGCTGCAGCCGATGCGCTGCTCGGCCTTGAGGCGCGCGAAGGCGGCCTTGGGCATGATGGCGATGCCGGCGCCGGCGGCCACCATGCGGCAGGTGGCGTCGTAGCTGGCCACGTGCACCCGGATCGTCATGGGCTTGTGCAGCGCGCCCGCGGCGCGCGTCAGGAACATCTGGTAGGCGCTGCCCTCGAGCAAGGCGACGAAGGCATGCTCAAGCGACTGCTCGAACCACACGGCCGGCTCCGCGAGCAGCGGATGGCCGAGCGGCGCGACCAGGATCAGCGCGCTCTTGACGAAGGGCACTGCCTGCAGGCCCGCGGTAGGCACATTGCCGGAGATGATGCCGAGATCGGCGCCGCCCTCGCGGACCACGCGCACCACGTCATCGCTCAGGCGCTCGCGCACGTCGATGCGCACATCCGGATGGGTGGCGAGGTACTCCCCGATGACTGGCGGCAGGTATTCGGTGATGGCGGTGGTGTTGGCCACCAGCTTGACCTGCCCGCTCAGGCCTGCGGTGAAGGGCTGCAGGTTGCCGGTGAGCCGCTCCAACTCGGCCAGCACCACGCGCGCGTGGTGCAGGTAGACCTCGCCGGCCGCCGTCAGCGCCACGCCCTGCGGCGAGCGCTCCAGCAGGCGTACGCCGAGCGTGTCCTCGAGATTCTTGATGCGGTTGCTGACCGCCGGCACCGAAAGAAACGAACGCTCGGCGCCGCGGGTCAGGCTGCGCGTTTCCGCCACGTTGACGAAAAGGCGGAAGTCGGTGATGTCGAAGGGAACAGCCATGCAGCAGGTCTCGCGGCTCAATCATGTAGCAGGGAATGATAACCCCGATGCGGGAGGAACCTGGCGCCATGGCGCGGGCGCCGGCGCGCAGCCCGGCCGCCTTGTGCTACCAGCCCGCCGGCTCGAAGCGGAAGCCCTGGCCCTGGCGCCGCACGTAGCCACAGTACGGCTCGCCGAAATGCACTGGCAGCACCAGCGCGCCGGTGTCTGCGGCCTGGTTGAGGAAGGTCAGGCGCGTGCTGCGGGCAAGGTCCGGGCGGATACAGTAGCCGGAGTTCACGTCCGGGCGCACGATCTGCAGCGGACTGTGCAGGATGTCGCCACAGAAGATTGCCTCCTCGCCGCGCGAACGGACCCGAAACGCGACCTGTCCCGGGCTGTGGCCGGCGGCGGCCTCTACCTGCAGGCAATCGGCGATCTCGCGCCCCGGCTCGATCATCTCGGCCAGCCCCGCGTCGACCACCGGCATCACGCTGTCGAAGAACGATTCGCCGAACACGTCCACCACGCCCGGCTCCTTGTTGCGGCCCTGCTCGCAAAAGACGAAGTCGTCCTTGGGGAGGTAGTAGCGCGCGTTGGGGAAGGTGGGGACCCAGCGGTTGTCCTGCCAAGTGGTGTTCCAGCCGACGTGGTCGGCATGCAGGTGCGTCATGACCACGTGGGTGACCTTCTCCGGCGGCGCCCCGGCCGCGATCATCCATTCGCGCACCAGGGTATTGAGCATGTTCATGCGTGCGATGCCCGCGCGCGGCTTGAAGTTGCCCACGCCGGTATCGACGACGATGATATGGCTCCCCGCGTGCACCACCCAGAACTGGATCGTCACGATCAGCTTGTTCATGTGAGGGATCCAATGGTGCGGCGCCATCAGGCCGGCATTCGCATCCAGGACCGAGCGGTCGATGTCGGGGAACAGGAAGGCCGGATCGTGCGTGGGACCGGCATATTCGAGGATACGGGTGACCTTCAGGTCGCCGACGGTGCGCGTTTGCATCATGATACGGTGTCTCCTTCTTTGTTCTATGCGGACCGGGACCGGTGCGCCGGATCGGCGGCTCCGCTTGGCAGGCTCCAAGCATCGGCGATTTCACCGCAGGTGCCAATTTCGCTTTCCGAAAGTGGGGTTTCGGACGGCGTTACCCGCCGCAGCCAGCGGCATCCGGCGACGTCCGCCCCTGCCCCTCCGCCTCGCCTGATGCTGCGGCGCGTTCAGATCGCGGCCCCGGAAAACTGCATGGCGTCATACCCCCCAACGCGTTCTCGGGCGGCATGCGCAGCGGCAGCGCGTGGCAATCGCCCGCGCACTGATCCGCCGGCCTGCGCTAGTGGTAGCAGACGAGCCGGTTTCGGCGCTGGACATGACGATCCAGAAGCAGGTCCTGGCGCTGTTCCGGCAACTGCAGGCGCAGCACGGCTTTGCCTGCTCCTTCGTCTCCCACAACCTCGCGGCGGTGGCCAACCGCATCGTCGTTGTGCATCAGGGCCGCATCGTCGATGCAGGGCAGCGTGGCCTGCGGCTCGGGAAAATGCGCGGGTGTCGCCGAGAGGCCGGCGCTTAGCCAGCCCACTCACCTTCATTCAACAGCCATTCAACGAACGCGCGCAGGAGCAGCGGCTTGTCGGCATCCTGCGGGATGAGCGCGTAGCAGGTATTGGAGAGTGCCCTGCAAGCGTGGGGCGGGGGCTCAACTGCGCACCGGCACGATACTGAACCGAGAGACTCCCTGGGTTGCAGCCATCTCGGCCGCCAGTCCCGCCGGCGATAGCGCGCGCGCCTTGTCCGGTGCGACCAGGCTGACTCGCCACACGGCCTGGTTGTCGGCAAACGTGATGGTCAGGCTGTCGTGCAGCACGCGATAGCCGCGGGACTTTGCCCGGTCGATCAGCAGATCGAAGTCAGGGGCTTCGCCGGGTTGGAAAGTCAAAGACACATCCAGCGTCGTTCGCCCCGGAAGCCTGGATTCAAGTCGGTGCAACAGAGACATCGAGCTCACGCATAACACGGCGAGCAGTAACGCGGCGGCATAGAAACCAACGCCGAGCAACACACCTATGGCCGAGGCAGCCCAGATGGATGCCGCGGTCGTGAGGCCGCGGATGCGCATGCCGTCCTTCATGATGACCCCGGCGCAGAGGAAGCCGACGCCGGTGACCACGCCCTGGATGGTATGGGTCGGGTCTGCCTGGATGTGCGCTGTGGCACCGCCGTACCAGAGCGGCGCGTGACCGACGAATACCGTCAGCGCCGTGGACGCCATGCACACGAGGCCGTAGGTGCGCATGCCGGCGGCGCGGCCATTGTACGAGCGCTCGTAGCCCACCAGCATGCCGAGCAGCAGCGCGCCCACCATGTTCAGCCCGATGAACGCGTTGGCGGCGAGAAAGGCGCCGCTCCAATAGTGCTGCAGATCTCCTAGCATAGGATTTTACGATCAGGCTGCGAGCCAGGCATTCAGCGAGCGCAAGGTCTCCTCGCTCAATTCCCCCGCCGCCGCGGCAAGCTTCAGACGGCCAAGGAGGTAGTCCAGGCGTGCCTGGACCAGGTCGAGCTCGGTGGTGAACACGCGCTGCTGCGCGTCGAGCACGTCGGGTTGCGTACGGGTGCCGACGTCGCGGCCAAGCGTCGTTGCCGCGAGCGCGCTACGCGCCGAAGTCAACGACTGCTCGAGTGCAGCGACGCGCGACACGCCCGTCTTCACTGAGAGGAATCCGTCCTGCACCCTCAAACGCACGTCTCGCCGGGCGGCGGCAATCTCCTGCTCCGCCTGGCTCTTCCTCGCGGCCGATTCCCGCTCGCGCGAATCCAGCCCGCCGCCCGCGTACAACGGAATGTTGAGCTGCAAGCCGATCGTCGCGGTTCGGGTGTTGCTGCCAGCAATCCAGGGAGCCAGATTGCCGGTTTGCCCTTGTGCGCCATAACGCGCCACGAGCGCGACGGTCGGGCGACTGCTGACGCGGTACTTATCGATCTCCGCGCCGGCAATGTCGTGCTCCGACTGCCTGGTCTTGACGAGGTAGCTCTGTTCTTCACCCTTTGCCTGCCACGCCGTGAGATTGTCCGGTTCCGGCGGCCGCGGCGCGAAGCCAGGCGCCAACCCGCTGAGCTGATCGGGCGGCATGCCGACGATTTCCAGGAATCGCGTGCGTCGCTGTTCGAGCGCAGATTGTGCGGTGACCTCGCGACTCTCCACCCCATCCAGGCGCGCCTGGGCTTCATGAAGATCGGTGATCTTGCCCTGGCCGATGTCAAAGCGTGCCTTCGCGCGGTCGCGTTGCTGTCGCAACGCCGCCTTCTCGGCCTGCACCACGCGGAGCGTCTCCTCGCCCAACACCACGCCGAAGTATGCTTCGGCCACCCGCAAAGCCAGGTCCTGGCGAGACTGGTCGAATTGCGTTTGCGCCAGGTTGGATTGCTCGTGCAACTGCCGTCTCGTAGCCACAGCGCTCCTGTCGTACAGCGGCTGCACGAGCATCACCCCGGCCTGGCGAGCAGTGCCCGAACTATCGGCGGAGACCAACGGCGCGAGCTCGGCAGGCGGGTTGGCGGACGACCGATTGTTGATCCGGTCCAGTGCCGCCTGGAGGCTTACGCGGGGACGCAGCAAGGCGTCGCCTTGCACAGCCTTCTCCCGTCCCGCCGTGAGCGCATCATTTGCGGCGAGGCTCGTCGGATCATGCGCCAATGCCTGCTGATAGGCCCCCACGAGATCGATAGCGCTCGACGCTCCAGCATTCATGAAAAGCATGCAGCCCAAAGCCACCTGCCCGGCCCGCAGGGCCATACTCAATCTATTCATCGCATTTACTCTTAACGTCACATCTGCGATCAGACGGTCGCAGGGCGCTTGGCCCGGTACCAGGTCGCATACAGAGCGGGAAGGAAGACGAGCGTCAGCACCGTGGCAACGGCGAGCCCTCCCATGATTGCCCACGCCATGGGGCCCCAGAACACGGAATGGGTAAGCGGCACCATCGCCAGAATTGCCGCCAAGGCAGTCAGCACGATCGGGCGTAGCCGTCGCACCGCCGCCTCGACGATGGCTGTCCACAGTGCGACGCCCGCGCCCACATCCTGATCAATCTGCACGACAAGGATCACCGAGTTGCGGATGATCATTCCAGCGAGGGCGATAACACCCAACATGGCGACAAAACCAAATGGAATCTGGAATGCAGCCATGATCGCGCTCACACCGATCAGCCCGAGCGGCGCGGTCAGCAGGACCATTGCCATCTTCCTCATGTCCTGCAGTTGAATCATCAGCAGCACGAGTACCACGATGATTGTCACAGGCATCACCGCGAATACAGAACGCTGGGCCTTCGCACTGGACTCGTAAGCGCCGCCGATCTCGATGCCATACCCCAGCGGGAGCGCCTTTTCCAGGGCGTCGATCTTCGGCTGCATTGCATGCGTGACGTCAGGTGCCTGCGCCCCCGCGATGTCGGCGCGAACGGTCAGCGTCGGCACGCGGTTACGCCGCCACAGTTCGCTTTCCTCGCTGTCAAGCGTGAGTCGGGCTACTTGCGAGACCGGTACAAACTTGCCGTCGCGCACATAGATCTTTGCGTCCTTCAGGTTGTTCAGGTCCGTGCGTTCCGCGACGACGAGGCGCGAGACCACGTCGATACCTTGGTCTTCCTCGCGGTACTGCGTGATCGGCGTGCCCGACAGCGAGGCCTCAAGGGCCTCTTTGATCTGGCCTGAGCTGATACCCAGTGCGCGCGCCTTGTCCTGGTCGACATCGACCTGCACGCGCTTGATGCGTTCGCCCCAGTCCAGGTTTACCTGGCGCACGTGCGATTCTTCACGCATGATGTCCGCCACCTGCTGCCCGATTGCACGAACTTTAGCGTTGTCCTGCCCGTACACGCGGAACTGCACCGGGTAACCGACAGGCGGACCGTTCTCCAGGTGATTGACGCGGCCACGCACATTCGGGAATCCTCCGTTGAACAGCGTCTCGAGCTTCTCCTTCACCCGCTCCCGCGCCTCACCGCCCTTCGTCATCACCAGCATCTCGCCGAGGTTCAGATTGGGCGTCTACGCATCGAGAGGCAGGTAGAACCGTGGCGCACCGTTGCCAACAAAGCTGGTCACCGCCGCGATGTCCGGATCGCCCCTGAGCAAGCCTTCCAGCTTCTGTACCTCGCGCTGGCTCGCCTCGAAGGTCGACGCCCTCGGCATCCACAGGTCAACAATCAGTTCGGCCCGGTCGGATGCCGGAAAGAATTGCTGGGGTACTGCCTTGAACAGCACCAGTGCGCCCACGAACGCGGCGAGCGTGATGCCGATCACCCACACGCGATGCTCCAGGCAGAAATTGATGAAGCGGCGGAACTTGACGTAGAAGCCGCGCTGGTAGACCGCCTCCTCATCATGTGACGCGTGCGCATGCTCTTTCAACAGCTTGAAGCCGATGTAAGGTGTAAAGAGGACGGCCACGATCCATGACAGCAGCAGCGAAATGCCCACCACCTGGAACAGGGAGTACACATATTCGCCCGTGCCCGACTTCGCAAAGCCGACGGGAAGAAAGCCCGCAGCTGTGATCAACGTGCCCGTGAGCATCGGGAAAGCGGTGGCCGTGTACGCATATGTGGCGGCACGGAACTTGTCCCAGCCCTGCTCGAGCTTCAGCGACATCATTTCGACGGCAATAATGGCATCGTCCACCAACAGTCCGAGCGCAATGATCAGCGCACCGAGCGAGATGCGCTGCAAGTCGATGCCCATCACGTACATCGCCAGGAATGTCATGGCCAGAACGAGCGGGATGCTGAGCGCGACGACCAGTCCGGTCCGCAAGCCTAGCGACAGGAAGCTCACGACGAGCACAATGACCACAGCCTCGGCCAGACTCTTCTTGAACTCGAAGACGGAATGCTCGACGATACGTGGCTGGTCGCTGACCGCATGGATCTGCACGCCCACCGGCAGGTTGGACTCGATGCGCTTTACCGATTCGTCAAGCTTTGTGCCAAGTCGAATCACGTCACCGCCCTTGCGCATGCTCACCGCAAGTCCAATCGCCTCGCGGCCGTTGAAGCGCATCCTCGAGGTGGCAGGCTCCACAAAGCCGCGACGGACGTCTGCGATATCGCCAAGACGGAAGGTACGTTGGCCGGCACGGATGCCGATGGCGCGAATCCCTTCGACAGAGTCAAACTCGCCACTGACAGCCAGCCGCACTTGTTCCGCAGTGGTTTGCACGGTCCCGCCTGATGTCACGGCATTGGTTTGTGCGAGCGTCGACGCGATCAATGCCGGGTCGATCCCCAGCGAGGCGAGCTTGGCGGTGGAGACTTCCACATAGATCTTCTGTTCCTGCTTGCCTACCAGATCGACCTTGTTGACGTCGCCGACACGAAGGAACTCATTTCGTGCGGCGTCCGCAATCCGTCTCAGGTCGTCATAGTCGAAGCCATCGCCCGTGATGGCATAGAGGTTACCGAACGTGTCTCCGAACTCATCATTGAAGAATGGGCCCTGCGTGCCCTGCGGCAAGGTATGCCGGATGTCCTCCATCTTCTTCCGGACCTGGTACCACACATCCGGCACGGCRCCAGGCGGTACGTCCTCGCGCAGGTTGACCTTAACCTGAGTTTCTCCCGGCTTCACATAGGTGGACGTATAGTCGATTTCCGCCACCTCTTGCAGCTTGCGTTCGATCTTGTCGGTCACCTGATCGGCCATCTGCTGCGCGGAACTCCCCGGCCAGTACGCCTGCACGACCATAGTCTTGATCGTGAACTCTGGGTCCTCCTTCTGACCCAGGCTGCTGTAAGCCAGTACGCCGGCCACGGACAACAGCAACAGCAGGAACCCGATCATCTGCTGGTGCTTCAGCGCCCATTCGGACAGGTTGATGCCTTTCACTTCACACCTCCTGCCCTGGCGACAGACACTGTCTCGGCCACTTTCACCTGCTGGCCAGGCTGCAGCATATRCACGCCGGCACTCACAACGGTCTCTCCGCCCGCCAGTCCCCCAACCACGATGACGCTGTCGTTCTGCGCGGCGCCCAGCTTGACTTCACGCGCGATCACCCGCGACGTCTTCGGGTCAACCACCCACACCTGCCGGCCATGTTCATGATCGACAATGGCGGTCAGCGGCACGCGGACAACGCCGTTGCCGTCCACGTCCGGTGCTATGACAGACGCTGTCATGCCTAGCCGCAGGAGGTCCGGATCTGCGTCCTGAATGGAAATGCGTGCCGAGTACGTCCGCGTGACGCTGTCCGCATCCGGCGCAAGCTCCCGGAGCTTGCCCGTCCAGGACTTGTCCGGATGCGCCCAGACCGTGATCTTCAGCATCGACGCCTTACGCAGTTCGTCGACTCGCGACTCCGGAATACTGATCGAGACCTCGCGTTCGCCGTCAGCCGCAACGGTAGCGATCGACTGCCCGGCCGCGACCACCTGCCCGGCTTCCGCGTTGATTGCACTGACCACGCCATCGCGGTCGGCCACGAGCGTGGTGAAGCCGCGCAGGTTGGCATTCAGCTGCTGGCGCGCCTGGGCAGAGCGCAGTTGTGCTTCCGCCTGGTTGAGCGCCAGCCGCTGCTGGTCCAGCTCGGCTTGCGAGGCAAAGTTCTGCGCGAGCAATTGCTCGGTACGCCGAACATCCACCCGCGCCTGGGCTACCCGGCCCCTTGCCGCATCAGCCTCCGCACCCGCCGCAGCCACCTGCAACGTCTCCTGGGTGGGGTCGAGCTGGAACAACAGCTGGCCGCGCTTGACGTGGCTGCCCACTTCCACCATGCGCGCGACAATCTTGCCGGCTGTGCGGAATCCAAGTTGACTTTCGTAACGCGCGCGAATCTCGCCTGAGTAGGTCGCGCCGACCGACCCGGCGGTACGTCCGGCGACCACTGTCCGCACCGGTCTTACGTCCGCGTGTTCAGATGCGGAGTGCGGTGTACAGGCGGCTAGCAGATGTGCCGCGATGATGAAAAGAGCTGCCGCTCGATAGTTCCTGTTCAATTTCTGCCCTCCAGTATGGTCCGTCGCTCGCCTGCGAGTCATCGGCGATCCACGCCACCGAGCCGCTCCACGGACTCGTGCTGGCGTCAGCGACGGCAGGCCTGTTAGGGCTTTCGCCCTTCCCGATAGCCCGGAATATACATCATACTGACTTTTATGTCATGATGACGTACAATTTATTTTATGCGTGGAACGGGACGACTATGGCGTACCGGATTCCACATCAGACGAAGAAGGTCCGTGGCGGCCACAAGCAAGTGGACGCGCAGAGACAAGCACTGGACGCGGAGTGACGTGATGGGCATAGACCGAAGGCGCAGGAAGTGCTGCGCGCGCGGCCATGTCGAGTCATTGACCATGAGGAAAAGACGATCAATGACCCCGATACAGAAGAGATTGGCAGCTGAGACAGAACCGTCGGAGACGCGCGACCACCGTCAGCGAGTTGCGGCAAAGCGGCGGCAGCGTATGCGCTCGCTATTGCTGAACAGTGCGATGCGCTTGATGGTAGAGAACAGCGCCGCGACGCCTTCCATCGACGACATCATTGCGGGCGCACGGGTGTCACGTGGCACGTTCTACAAGTACTTTCCGTCGTCTGACGCGATCGTGCGGGAGCTTGTCGGGAAGGTTGCTGAACAATGGGAGCGGGCCGCCGACCCCATTGTGCGCGGCCATGACGACCCGGCCGAGCACATCGCCAGGGGAATACGGCTGGCGTCGATACTTACGATACGCCAGCCGGGTGTGGCTGCAATCCTGGGCCGGCTGGGCTGGGCTGGCTACCAGGCACCCAATATGCTGGAGTTTGTCCGCAGGGACATAGAGGAAGGTGTTCGACGCAAGCGCTTCAAGCGCATGCCGATCGCCCTGGGGTTCAATATCGTTGCCGGCGCGGCAATGAGCGCAATGCACCGCATGCTTGAAACCGAATGTCGCGAAGATTTCTCGGAGCTCGCCGCCGCCGTGGCATTGCGCGCCTTAGGCGTGGAAGAAGCGGTGGCTGATGCGATATCCAAGTCGCCTCTGGATGCGAGTGAAGTGCTGTTCGATGGCTTGCTCGCCGAAGCGAGCGGCGAAGTGCCGTAGCGTTGGCTACGCGCGTAAGTTGGAGGGCTCGGCCATTTCGGCGAGCTTCTCCTGTGCCTTTTCGAGCAGTGATTCAGGCGAAACGACCAGCTTTGGCAAAGGCGCAGAGGTCAGCTTTGTGGCACTCGATGCAGACACGCCGAGCGACCGCAACACCGCCCGGACAATCCGCTCGGGATAATCCTTGGTCGTTTTTCCTTGGGCCATACGGTGAACGGCGATTACCCCTGCGCCTGCCACCATGTCCAATGCAACATCGGCAGAGGCCTCGTCAAACGTGCCCGTCTTCAGGCCTTCCTTGATATCCGAGGGCAGGTACTCGTACACGGCACTCTTCTTGCCGACCAAGGTCAGGCCTGTGCCGGAAAGAAACTGCGCCACCACCGGATAGGATCGCGCAAGGTGCAGATACAAGCGAATACCCGTTGCAACACGCAATGCCGGGTCTTCGATATCGCCGACCACGCTCTCGATCATTTGCACCATGTCGTGACTGAGCGCTTCGCTGACAGCCGCCAGCAGATCGTCGTTAGTACGGAAGTAGTTGTAGAAGGAACCTTGTGAGACGCCAGCTGCCGCGATGACTTCCGGAATCACGCTGACTCCGATACCTCTTTGCGCAAAGACGATCATCGCGCTTTCAATGAGACGCATGCGCATCCGTGCACGCCGTTCGGCTGCAACGCGAGGGCGATGGTCTTTAAGATCAGGGGCGGCAGGCATCTTCAATTTGAGGACCTTATGTGATTGGATGATTATATCAATACGCCGCTGCAACGCCGACACGATGGCGTAGGCCACGTCCCGCCCTCCTTGATACGAACAAGCTCAGTGCCGTCCTCGGCTGCGCACCGAGTGCGCAGCGTTGTGCAGTGTCTGTGCCACGACGACCAGCCGTTCGGCCGCGGCAAAGATGCCATGCGGCAGGCCATCGCGAATTTCGACTTCGCAGACAACTTTCATGGACAGCGTTCTGAGGAAAGAAAGAGCCTGCATGCAGCTGGAAACGGTGGGACAAGGAGGTGTCTTTCAGCAAAAGTGCCCGTTGCATTCCCTACAAGATACTTATTGTCATGATGACACGCAAGTCATTTTGTAGCAGAATGCGGGCATCTCGAAAGATCCCGGTGCGCTCGACGCACTGCTTGCCTCATGCAACGAGGCCGACACCATCCCAGGACACGTCGTGCATCAGAACCACATCCCGCCGCCAGATCCACCACAGGACATGCACCGGCTGGTTGCGTGCGAGCATTGCGACGCACTCCATATGCGCGTGACGTTGCAACCGGGCGAACGTGCCACCTGCCTGCGCTGCGGCGGTGCGCTCTATCGCAACAGTTCGCTTGCCTATCGCCGCCTGCTGCCGCTCGTGGTGACCGCTCTGATCCTGTTCATGATCTCGAACGCGTACCCGATTGTCGCCATGGAACTCAAGGGCTCGCGCGTGGAGACCACGCTATGGGGCGCCGTGCAAGCACTCTACGCGCATGACATGTCGCCGGTGGCGATGCTCGTGTTCGCCACGACGATCCTGCTTCCGCTGGCCGAGTTACTCATGATGTGCTACCTGCTCGTGCCAATGGCGCAGCACCGCATGCCCCCCGGATTCGACCGCCTTGTGCGCGGCATTCTCCTGACGCGGCCGTGGGGCATGATCGAGGTATTCATGATCGGCGTGCTGGTGACGGTGGTAAAGCTGTCGACCGTAGCGCAGGTGCTTGCTGGCGTCGCGCTCTGGTCGTTCGGTGCCCTCGTGGTCGTACTTGCCGCCATCCTGTCCTTTGATCCGCGCGACCTGTGGCATCACCTCGATGCGCACGGTGCAGATGACATACAAACCTGCTCGCCGGACGCCGCAACATGACCGCGACTCAATTGCCTTACGCTACCGCTGCTTCGCGCGGACTGCTGTCATGCCACGCTTGCGACCGGCTCAGCCCGATGACGCTCGAGGCCGGACCGTGTCCCCGCTGCGGCGCCGTACTGCATCATCGCAAGGCAGCCAGCGCGTCGCGCACCTTGGCTTTCCTGTTGGCCGCTTACCTTCTGTATATCCCAGCCAATCTGCTCCCGGTGATGGTGACGCAGTCAATTCTCGGTACACAGCGCGACACCATCATGTCCGGCGTGATCTATCTATGGCTGTCCGGCTCGCACATGCTGGCGCTCGTGGTGCTGATCGCCAGCATTGTTGTCCCGCTGCTGAAGATGATGATCCTGACATTGCTGCTGGTATCGGTGCGCCGCAGATCGACCTGGCGCATCCGAGAACAGACCCGGCTCTACGCGCTGGTCGAGGTCATCGGCCGGTGGTCCATGCTCGACATCTTCGTCGTGGCACTGCTGGCCGCGCTGGTGCAGGTCGGGGCGCTGGCCACGATTACGCCCGGGGGCGGGGCCCTGGCCTTTGCCTCGGTTGTCGTACTGACCATGCTCGCGTCACTGAGCTTTGATCCCCGTCTGCTGTGGGATGCGCTTGAGACGTCGCCTCCCCCCATCGAATTTCCGCACTCCGATCATGCCAGAACACACTAATCATCCCCCACCTCATGGTGTACCGCAGCCCGGGCGCAAGCCTCGCGCGCGTTGGCTACCCTCGCTCGTCTGGCTGATCCCCCTCGTTGCGGCGGTAGTCGGGCTTTCGTTGTTGATCAACACGCTAGCATCGCGCGGGCCCGAGATCACCGTCACATTTCGCACCGCCGAAGGCCTGACGCCGGGCAAGACCTCCGTGCGCTACAAGGACGTCGATATCGGATTGGTCAAGACGGCACGGCTGGCAGCGGACCGTTCGCACGTGATCGCGACGATCGCGTTGACCAAGGACGCGGAGACCTTCGCCGTGGCCGACACACGCTTCTGGGTGGTGCGGCCTCGCTTTGCAACCAGCGGTGTGTCGGGGCTCGAGACGCTGCTATCGGGCGCATATATCGGCGTGGATGCCGGCAAGTCAGGCGAGACGATGCGCAGCTTCACCGGGCTCGAAGTCCCGCCGACTGTCACTGCCGACGCCTCAGGCAGGCAGTTCGTGCTGCGTGCGCAAGACCTGGGCTCGCTCGACATCGGCTCACCGGTCTACTATCGTCGCGTGCAGGTCGGCCATGTCGTAGCGTATCAACTCGAGCCGAACGGCCACGACATCACGCTGCGGATCTTCGTCAACAAGCCCTATGACAAGCTCGTCAGCGCCGATACGCGCTTCTGGCATGCCAGCGGCGTCGACCTCAAGCTCGATGCGAACGGGCTGAAGTTGTCCACGCAGTCGCTGGTCACCGTGATGCTTGGCGGCCTGGCCTTCCAGGCGCCGGAGCACTCGACTGCGCACGCCACAGCCGCCGAGAACACCGAGTTCCTGCTTGCGGCGGACCAATCGGAAGCCATGAAGGAGCCGGAGGAACTCGCCCCCGCACTGGCAGTGCTCAACTTCGATCAGTCCGTGCGCGGCCTGTCCCCAGGTGCGCCAGTCGATTTCCGCGGTGTGACCGTCGGGCAAGTGCGCTCGATCGGTATCGAATACCAGCGTGACAAGAAGGCCTTCCGCATGCCCGTGGTGGTGGAACTCTATCCGTCTCGCATGGGTCTGCACGAGAAAGACGTGGCTGACGACGCGCGCAAGCTCGCCATTGTGCATAGCCTGGTACAGCGCGGCATGCGTGCGCAGTTACGCACCGGCAACCTGCTGACCGGCCAGCTCTATGTGGCACTCGATTTCTTTCCGAAGGCGCCTCTGCCAGCTGATCTGGACCTGAACGCGTCGCTGCCTGAGTTCCCCACGACACCGGGCACTTTCGACGAGCTGCAAGCCAAGCTTGGCGACATTGTGACCAAGATCGGCAAGGTGCCGTTCGACCAGATCGGGCAGGACGCACGCGTGGCGATGGTGTCTATGAACAAAATGCTCGTCAACGCGGACAAGCTCGTGGCACAGGTCAATGGCGATGTGGCACCAGAAGTGCTCGCCGCGCTGAAGGATGTGCGCCGCACGCTCGCCACGGCCAATGGCGCGCTGGCGCCCGACGCATCGCTGCAGCAGGATACGCGTCGGATGATGCAGGAACTCACGCAAACGGCAGTCTCGCTGCGCACGCTGACCGATTATCTCGAGCGGCATCCCGAAGCACTGCTGCAAGGCAAGAGGGAAGAGAAATGATGAAACGTATGACGCTGTTCTTTACGCTGGCCGCCGCGGCCACGACCATGATGTGCGGCTGCGCGTCACCCGAGGCGCGCTACTACACGCTGGCTGCCAGTCGGTCCAACGCCGCGCCGGCCGTGACAGGGCGAGCCAGCCGTCGCAGCGAACCGTTATGGATCGAGGTCACGCCGGTGCGCGTGCCCGAGCGGTTGAACCGCATTCAGCTGGTGGTGCGTGACGGCACCAGCGGGGAGGTGAAGCTGCTCGACACATCGCGCTGGACGTCCCCATTGCCCGATGAGCTACGCGATGCACTGTCGCAGCAACTGCAATCGACGCTCGACGCGGTGGATGTCTACCAGCACGGCCTGTCGGCGACGCAGCCGGCCTTCCGGGTAACGACCGAGGTGGTAAACCTCGACGCCAATGTGGACAAGTGGGCAGCGGCGACCATCGCCTGGACCGTGCGGCGACTGCCGGACGGCAAGGTTCTGAGCGGCCGCACCGAAACAGAGGTGCCCGCGCCCGGGCAGATGGAGGGCGTGGTGAATGCGTATCGGGAGATCCTCGCAGCAACCGCGGCCGATATCGCAGTCGGCGTGCAGTCGCTTAGTCGCTAAATGTGTGCCCTAAATGTGCGCCATAAATGTGCATCGTTACGCACCTTTAGCAACAGGCAAATCAAACCTACTGCCACCGCGCCGCATCACGACCCTACCGATTCCAGCCGAACAGCGGCGGACGCCTGCTCGCTAAGGGCCTGTCCCGTTCTTCTAGTGCATACTCCTATGATCTTAATGTTAGGCAATTGGAATGACGGACGATCGAACGACGGGGATTGAGCGGCCGGAGCTGTCGGCTGAACGGGGCGTTGCGCAATATCAGCGGCTGGCTTCGGTGCTGAGGTACCGGATCGCAAAAGGCGAGTATCCGCTCGGCATGCTGCTGCCGCCGATCACGCAGCTCGCAGCTGACCTGGGCGTGGCCGTCGTTACCGTCCGGCAGTCGTATGAGCTGCTTTCCAAAGAAGGGCTGATTCGTAGCCAGCGAGGCATCGGGACCCACGTGGCGGCCCTGCCCGCCGCCACGGGCGACCTCGAACTGGCGATCAACGATCCGTTCGCCGCGCCTGAGGCGCTCGCCTTTGACGTACTCGAAGTCCGGCGCCACACCAGGGTGCCGCAGGAATTGCTCGGACCGGGCGAACAGTCGAACGGCGAATACGTCTGCGTCCGCAAGCTGCACACCTATTCCGGCGAGCCGTTCTGCTACGCGGAGATCTATGTGTTGACCCCGGTCTTCGAATCCTTGCCCCAGGACACCGCCAAGAACAAAAAACTACTCGCCGCGGTGCTAGATGAATTGGGCTCACGGAGCAAACGTGTGCGACAACGCATGACCGTGATGCCGGCGGATTTTCCACTGTGCGACATGCTGAAGATCCCGTTCGCCTCACCCGTCGCGAAGATGTCACGGTGTCTTCTTGATAGCAAAGGCAGCGTGCTGTACGCAGGCGTCACTTGGTATCGGGGTGACCGCTACGTCTCAGAGATCGACATCCCCGCCTCCGCATTGAAAACGGTACCCGCCATCACCGAGCCCCAACGGCGGGCAGCTAGCGAGCGCAAGCAAGGCTGAAGGCCCTCCTCGTTCAGCCTCTCGCGTAAACAGAGGGCAGAGAAAGCGCCAGCGGCACCCCGGCCGCCAACGATTACGGCGCCATCGGCTACGGCGGTCCCTGCCCGCCCAAGGGCGTGCCCGCGCACCGCTACGTCTTCACCGTGCACGCCCTGGGCGTGCCCAAGCTGGGGTTGCCGG
This sequence comes from Cupriavidus sp. 05L411, assembly GCF_056398045.1. Classification (NCBI taxonomy): domain Bacteria; kingdom Pseudomonadati; phylum Pseudomonadota; class Betaproteobacteria; order Burkholderiales; family Burkholderiaceae; genus Cupriavidus; species Cupriavidus sp. 05L411. Next base: position 38,531 of record NZ_JBFTOQ010000018.1, read on the forward strand.
CCAACCCGACCAACGCTGTAGTGCGCTTCTTCATCCACCAGAACACGCTCGCCACGGCTACCCTGACGGGCCTCTACAAACGCTAGATGTCGCGGCGTGCGTGGTCGACGGCAAAGGCAACATGCAGTACGCCGGCGTTATCTGGTATCGGGGTGACGGCTAGGTCTCAGAGATCGTCACCCCCGCGTCCGCATTGAAAACGCTACCCGCCATCACCGAACCCCGACGGCGGGCAGCTAGCGGGCTGCAAGCAAGGCTAAAGGCCCTGATTCAGTCCCTAGGGTAAACAAGGGGCAGAAAAAACCTTCCGCAGCGCCTAAACTTCCAACATTAGAACTTTAGGAGTATCCAGTGACATGCAGGCCCGGCAGCGGTTAGCCAGGCTTCATCTTTGCGCTGGACGCTTCTATTCCTCCGGCGCGTTGCCGGCGCCGCGCTGAGTTGGCCGCCGGCCCGACGCGCCTCTTCTGTCTCACCAAAGGACGGTTTCCGTCCACTGTTTCACCTCCTCTAACAAACGGAGACAACTCATGAATGCAAGAATTCTCGCGCAGCCCACCACGTCTACCGGCGCCCTGCTGCCGCTGCCCGCCCTGCCGCAGGACAAGCTCCTGAGCGTCAACATCGAGCAGATCCCGCTGATCAGGGATGTTTTTCCGGGCATCCACATCAAGCCGCTGCGCCTGGACCCGGAGCGCGGAGAGTGGGTCTTCATGGCCATCGTGGAACCCGGTTGTTCCCTGCCGATTCACTACCACACCGGTACGGCGCAGGTGTGGACGATCCAGGGCTGCTGGAAGTATCGCGAGTACCCCGACCAGCCGCAGACGGCGGGCTCCTACCTATACGAGCCCGGTGGCTCGGTGCACACCTTCTACACCCCCGAGGACAACACCGAGGACACGATCACCATCGCCTGGATCGAAGGCGCGCAAGTGAGCTTCAATGAGGACGGCACGTTCCACTCGCTCAATGACGCGCTCTCGATCCAGTACGCGATCCACGCTCTCGCGGCGGCGCGCAGCATCGGACCGGTGCCCTACGTCCGCGGCAACGGCGCCGACGTTGTCAAGGAATAAGAAGCGACTTACACCATGGCAGGCCGCTCGTCGGCCTGCGCGGTGCCGTTCCTCCGCTCCTTATAGACCAGCGTGTACGACACCGCTCAGATCAATCAGTGACGATCCATCAATCCGCGAGATTGAGAGAGTGCAACATGATAATGATCAAAACCCAGAGGATGCCGATACTGCCGATGCTGATGTTGCTCGTGTTGCTGGCGACGCCGCTAGCCGCAAGAGCCTGGGAACGCGGCAAGGTTGAGACATTCGCCACGTTGCCCTCGGGGGAGGCGCATCCAGAGGGGATCGCCGTGGACCGCGAAGGCAACGTCTACGTCGTCACGGTGGCGGTGGAAAAACCCAGGACGAGCGAGGGTGCGCTTCTTGTGTTCGACCCGCAGGGCAAGCACCTGCGCACTATCAGCATCAAGGGCTCGAGCCGATTGTTGCTTGACCTCGGCTTCCATCCTCGCACGGGCCAGTTGCTCGTCGTCGACTACAAGGGCGCGAAGGTCCTGAGCGTCGATCCCAGGACGGGGGCCTCGTCCGTGTTCATGACGGTCACCGGCAAGAACCCCGGCCTCGACGGATTGACGTTCGACCCCGCCGGAAACGTCTACGTGACCGACGCCCACCAGGGCATCATCTGGAAGGTCGGACCCGACGGCGGCGAAGCGTCGGCATGGGTCACCAGCGCGCTGCTGAAGCCCACGCGGATCCCACCGACCATCGGCGCCAATGGCTTGGCGTTCAACAACAAGAATACAGCCTTGTTCGTCGCCAATACGGCGAACGACATCGTTGTCAAGATACCGCTGACAGGCTCGACGCTTGAGCCCGGCACGCCTGAAGTCTTCGTCAACCGGATCGGCGGCGGACCCGACGGTGTAAAGATCGATGAGCACGACAACCTCTGGATCGCGTGCAACCAGTCCAACGAGATTCTCGTGCTCGAGCCGACGCAGGGCCGGGTGATTGCCAAGCTCGGCGACTTCGGCGGTATCGATCGCGAGGGGGCACCCAAGGGCTTTCTCTGGTCGAACAGCCTCGTCTTCCATGGCGGCGACGTTCTTGTCACCAACCTCTCGCTCGATATCGAGACGTCCCTTCCGCAGCTCAGTGACGAGCTTGGCCTGGCGCATCTCGTGGGCAAGAATCTGCGCACCATCGATGGTCCCTGGGCGCAAAGGGTGAAGATCCACACAATCTCGAAAATCAAGAAGCGGATACCAGAACTCGACGGCGGGCCCCAGTAGACCATCGGCCAGATGTCTCCCCCGTCAGCCAGCGCGCGGCACTTGACCTACCTTCCGCCTATTCGATAGGTCGACTTATAGAACGATGTGCTCGGCTGCCGGTTCAACACGGGCCAGGCAGGGAACGGTGGCCTCGGGGCCAGCCGTCATACATTGACCCACCGAGATGAAATGAATATGAAGAAAGACGAGACAACGGGGCCGCTGGCCGGCGTGAAAGTGGTTGACATCACGTCAGTATTCATGGGGCCCTCGGCTACCCAGATGCTGGCTGACCTGGGCGCCGACGTGATCAAGGTCGAGTCTCCGACCGGAGATAGTACGCGCGGCATAGGTCCGTGCGGCGATGAAAAGCTGGGGCCGCTCTTCCTGGGCCTGAACCGCAACAAGCGCAGCATCGTACTGGACCTGAAAGCGCCCGAGGGGCGCGAGGCCCTGCTTTGCCTGGTACGGGATGCTGACGTGCTGGCCTACAACGTGCGCCCACAGGCCATGCAGCGGCTGGGGCTGGACTATGAAACGCTATCGGCCATCAATCCGCGCCTGGTCTATGTCGGCATGTTCGGCTTTTCGCAGCGCGGACGCTACGCGCCCCAGGCTGCCTTCGATGATCTGATCCAGGCCGCAACCGGCCTGCCGCTGGCCGTTTCGCTGGGCAGCGGCGACAGTCCTCGATATCTGCCAATCACCATCGCGGATCGCTCGGTGGGGCTCTATGCCTTTGGCGTGATCTGTGCCGCCCTGTATTCGCGGGGGAGCACCGGCAAGGGCCAGCGCGTTGATGTCCCCATGTTCGAGACCATGGTTCCCTATGTGATGGGAGACCACCTGTATGGCGAGACCTTCGTTCCGGCAAAGGGCAGCTTCGGCTATCCGCGCCTGCTCTCGCCCGAGCGGCGCCCATACAAGACGAAGGACGGACATGTCTGCTGCCTGATCTATCACGATCATCATTGGCGCGCCTTCCTCCAGGTCATTGGCAAGCCGGAGTTGTACGACACCGATCCGCGCTTCGCCAACATGAACACCCGCACCGCCAACATCACCGAACTGTATGCGATGGTCAGCGACGAAATAGCCAAGCGCACCACCGAGGAATGGCGCACCCTGCTCAAGGAGGCCGATGTCCCGGTTTTTCCGATGCACACGTTCGAGTCACTGCTGGACGATCCCCATTTGCGGGATATCGGTTTCTTCAGCGAATCGGACCACCCAGCCGTCGGGCGTATCCGGGAGATGGCGGTGCCCAGCGAATGGCATGGCACCCCACCGACAAGCCGCCGCCATGCACCCGGCCTGGGTGAGCACAGCCGTGAGGTACTGCGTGAGGCCGGCTACGACGAGGCCTCCATCGATACGCTGTTCGCGTCAGGCATCTCCAGGGATGGGTCAAAAGCGCAACGAACGGAAGGAGAAACTCCCCATGAATGATGAACTGCTGTGCGAGGTCCGGAACGCAGCACTCTACATGACCATCAACCGGCCGGAGCGCCGCAATGCCATCACGCCGGGGGTGCTGCAGGGACTTCGCGACGGCATCCTGCGCGCCGATCGCGATGCCGACATCCGCGCTGTGGTCATTACGGGAACGGGCGAACAGGCATTCTGTGCCGGCGCCGATCTGCAGACCGGTAAATCGTTCACGTTCGATTACGCGGATCCCTACCAAGGGATGGCCGACCTGTTCCGCTGCGCCAGGCAGTCAACAGTGCCGCTGATCGCGCGGGTCAACGGGGCCTGCATGGCGGGTGGCATGGGACTGATGGCGATGTGCGACCTGGCGATAGCTAGCGAAGGCGCCCGCTTCGGCCTGCCGGAGGTCAAGCTGGGCTTGTTCCCGGCGCAGGTCCTGAGCGTGCTGCAGCGCCTGGTGCCACGTCGCACGCTCACCGAATTGTGCCTGTGTGGCGAGCCACTGTCCGCGAGGGAAGCGCTGGCCGCAGGACTCGTCAACGATGTCAGCGACGATCTCGACGCCAGGCTGGACTTGCTGCTGACCCGCCTGCTGAACAATTCGCCCGCTGCCATCCGTCGGGGGCTGTACACGCTCAAGCATATGGAGACCATGTCGTTCGAGCAGTCCATGGCGTTCACGGAAAGCCAGATAGGGCTGTTTGCACTGACCGAGGACGCGCGCGAAGGCCAGCAGGCATTCCGCGAGAAACGCCAGCCCAAGTGGACTGGCAGATAGGGAGATGGGAATGGACGCGAAAAGGGTACGCATTGGCGGTGCTTCTGGCTTCTGGGGCGACAGCAGCGTCGGCGCGCCACAGCTTGTGCGCCACGGCGATATCGATTACCTGGTGTTCGACTATCTGGCCGAACTGACCATGTCGATTCTGGCCGCTGCCCGATTGCGCAAGCCGGAACTGGGTTATGCCACCGACTTCGTGACGGTGACAATGAAGGCCCTGATCGGGGAGATCGCCGCACGCGGGATCCGCGTGGTCAGCAACGCCGGTGGCATGAACCCGCACGGGTGTGCTCAGGCCATTGCCGCTCTGGCGGCGGAACAGGGCCTGACGCTGCGCATTGCCGTGGTGGAAGGCGATGACGTGATGCCCCTGCTTCCCCAGCTGCGCGAAGCCGGTGTGCAAGACATGCAGCAAGGCCGCCCCTTGCCAGAGCACGTGGTCAGCGCCAATGCCTATCTGGGCGCGTTGCCGATCAGGCAGGCGCTGGACCAGGGGGCCCAGATCGTCATCACCGGACGCTGCGTGGACAGTGCCGTGACACTCGGCGTGCTGATGCACGAGTTCGGCTGGCATGCGCACGACTATGATCGCCTGGCCCAAGGCAGTCTGGCCGGCCACGTCATCGAGTGCGGGTGCCAGGCAACGGGCGGCTTGCATACCGACTGGGAAAGCGTCCCGGACTGGCACGACATCGGCTATCCGGTGGTCGAGTGCCGTGCCGATGGCACCTTCGTTGTCGGCAAGCCGCCCGCCACCGGGGGATTGGTCAATACCGCAACGGTCGGCGAGCAGGTGCTGTACGAGATCGGCGACCCGGCCACCTACCTGCTGCCAGATGTCACCTGCGATTTCACGCAGGTAACCCTTCGGCAGGCCGCACCGGACCTGGTGGAAGTCAGCGGCGCACGCGGGCGGGCCCCGAGCAATGCCTACAAAGTCTGTGCCACCTATGTCGATGGCTTTCGCTGCAACGCGCAGCTTTCCATCGTCGGCGTCGACGCGGTCGCCAAGGCGGAACGCACGGCGGAGGCCATCCTCGCCCGCACGCGCAAGCTCTTCGGGGAGAACGGGTGGGGGGACTACAGTCGCACCCGGATCGAGGTGCTGGGAGCAGAGTCCTGCTTTGGGCCACATGCTGCCGTCCGACACACCCGCGAGGCGGTGATGCGGCTGGCGGTCATGCATCCCGAGAAGGCGGCGCTAGAACTGTTCGCGCGGGAAATTGCCGCGGCGGGGACCAGTTGGGCGCCGGGCACGACGGGCTCTGCTGGTGGGCGTTCCAGTCCCTCGCCATCGATCCGCCAATATGCATTCCTGCTCGACAAGAGCGCCCTGACCCCGGCGGTGGTAATGGACGGCGTACGCAGCGGCGTCACCGTTCCTTCGGGCAGACCGGCAGAACCGGTCGCGCCGGCGGCACCTGCAGTCGCTGAACAAACAGGCGCCGGCCCTGCGGAACACGATACCGTCGAAGTTCCGCTGATACGGCTTGCCTATGGCCGTAGCGGCGACAAGGGGGATATCTCGAACATCGGGCTGATCGCGCGCCGGCCGGCGTACCTGCCCGTGCTGCGGGCCGAAGTGACGGTGGCGCGCGTGGCGGACTGGCTCGGGTACCTGGTGAAGGGGCCGGTGACATGCTATGACCTGCCCGGCTTCGACGCCATGAACTTTGTCTGCGAGTCGGCCCTGGATGGCGGCGGCATGGCGTCGCTGCGCAATGATCCGCTCGGCAAGGGCATGGCGCAGATCCTGCTGACCATGCCGGTGCGCGTGCCGCGGGAGCTATTGTCATGACGAGGAGTGCGCCCACCGCAGCTGCCAACGAGAGCGTCATCCTCGCCGACGACGGCACCGGGGGCGTGACGCGATATCGACAACTGGCCAGCGTCATCCGACACAGGATCGTTTCGGGCGAATACCCGGTGGGTATGCAGCTGCCAACCGTGGATAGCCTCGCGCAAACCTACGGGATCGCCAAAGTCACCGTGCGCCAGGCTTTTGCCGCGCTGACGGAAGAGGGGCTGGTCAGCAGCCAGCGCGGTCGTGGCACGCACGTCATCAAGCAGCCATCAGAACCTGGACAAGGGCTGCGCTCCGCCATCAATGACGAATCAGCCCATGACAGCGAGTTGGAAATCCGCATCCTGGAAATGCGCGAGGGCGTGGCGTTGCGGCCGGGCCTGGTCCGGAACGGCACGCTGCTGGACAGCTATGTGATGGTGCGCAAACTGCATGTACATGGCGGCACGCCATTCTGCCTGATCGAGATGTATGTAGCCTCGTCGGTATTTGCCCGATTTCCCCGCGGTGCCGAAAAGCACCACAAGCTTGGTCATCTGCTCCGCCAGGCCGAAGGCGACCGCCTTGGCATGATGCAGCAGACCATGACGGTTGAGCCGGCCGACTATATCCTGGCACGCGATCTCGCCTACGGCTTCGGGGCACCAATCGCCAAGATCGTCCGATCGACGCTGGACGTCGACGGCAACGTGCTGCTGGCAGGGCTGTTCTGGTACCGCGGCGACCGTTTCATCCTGGATCTGGAAATTCCAGCCAAACTGACCGAGCACTATCCGGCGCTGGCCATCCCCGAAAGCCGCCGCCGAGCGACAGACTTCACTATTTGAACAAGGAGACATCGAAATGACATCATCCTTTGTGCGGAGGGCCGCCGACGTGCCCGCGTACGCACCGGCCAACCACACGGGCACGGCGAACCAGCGCATCATTGGCAAGGAGACTGTCGGCGCGCGCCGGCTCGAGGTCCTGCTGGGCACGATTTCCCCGGGCCAAGGCGCGTTGCCGCACGCACACCCGGACCTCGAGCAGGCGTCGTTCCTGCTCGCCGGCGAGGGTATCGGCGAACTACCCGGAAAACAGCGCATCTTGCGCGCAGGGGACTGGAGCTTCAACGCGGCCGGCGTCTTCCATCGCTTCGAGGTCATCGGCGACGAACCGGTACAGGTGATGGTGGTCTACGCTCCGCCGTACAGCGAAAACCCGAACGCAGCGGTGATCGCGACCGGCCCGGACGACCCGCGCCTTCAGGCCGGTGCCGCCGATGTCTGCGACGTTCCAATCAGCACCGAAGCGATCGAGCTGCCGCACTACCGTGGCGCGCTCGCCAGGCCGGTCATCACACGCCAGACCGTCGATTCCCGGTTTCTCGACATCTACATGGTCGACCTTGATCCGGATGGCGGCGCCGAGCCACACAGGCTTGGCGAGACCGAGCAGGTGCTCTTCGTTCGCAGCGGCACGATCCACGGGCGCATCGAAGGGGAGCGTTTCGCCGCCGGGACCGGGGAGTGGGTCTACGTTCCCGACGGCGCGGAACTCAGCCTCGAATCGACAGACGGGAAGCGCGAGCTCATTGTCATTCGCGCACACGATCCGCTGACCTGACGCAAGCTCGACCAAGTGAATCAACCAGACCCCAAGATACGGGAGGAGACAAGATGATCCAGCGATTTCCCCGGCGACGCATGCTCGCCCTGCTGTCCGGACTAGTCGCTGCCTCCGCGGCGCCGCATCTGGTGTGGGCAGATGGCCTGAACGAGTATCCGGCCAAACCGGTCCGTGTCGTGGTGCCCTTCCCTGCAGGCAGTGGAACGGACAACGCCGCGCGCTACATCGCGCGGATCATCACTGCCCAGACTGGCCAGTCCGTCGTCGTGGAAAACCGCCCCGGTGCCAACGGGTTCATCGCGGCCACGGCGGTCGCGACAGCGCCCGGAGATGGCTACACGATGCTCATCACGACAAATACCACCCACGCGGCCAATGCGTCCCTGTTCAGGAAGCTGCCCTATGATCCCATCAAAGATTACGCGCCGGTGTCGTTGATCGCCAAGAGCGGATTGGTCTTGGTGGTGCCATCCGACAGCCCGGTGCAGAAGGTGGCAGAGCTGACCACGCTGGCGAAAGACCGGCAAGGCAAGATGTCCTTCGCCAGCGGCAGTTCCTCCACCCGGGTCGCCAGTGAGCTCTACAAGATCAAGAGCGGCGCACCGGCACTGCACGTGCCCTACAAGGGCGTGCCGCAGGCCCTGACCGACTTGATGGGCCACCAGGTCGACTTCGTGATTTCCGACATCAATCCAGCCCTGCCCTTCATCCAGAACGGCAAGCTGCGCGCAGTCGCCGTGACCACGTCCAGGCGCCATCCCCTTCTCGGCAATGTCCCGACCATGGCGGAAAGCGGCCTGCCAGGGTACGAGATGACGGCTTGGGTTGCCGCCTTCTTCCCTGCCACCACGCCAAAACCGGTCGTCGCGCGTATGAGTCAGCTGATTCGACAGGGGCTGGCGCGCCCGGAGGCTACTGAGTACTTCAGCCGGACAGGAGGCCAACCCTCCCCATCGACGCCAGAAGAGCTGGCAGCGTTCGTGCGCAGCGAGACCGCGAAATGGGCTGAGGTGATCAAAGCCGCCGGCATCCAGCCCGAATAGCCCGCGCCTCGGCGGCCCGAGAATACTCGGCCGGCCACGCGTCGTCGGCAGACGCCTGCGCGAGCCTGGCCTGGCCGCTTACGTCAGCTCTTCCAACAGTACTTTTGCGTCTTGCCAGTCAACGGTATCGAATCCCTCGGCGAACGTGCCATGAATACCGGCCAGGATCGAGCGCGCAGCATCCGTCTTGCCGCAGCGTTGCCATAGCCGGGCCATGCTCAGCGCGCCTTTCAGCTCAACTGACCTGGCACCCTGGCCACGAGCCATGGCGATTGCCGCCTGAAAACACGCTTCAGCTTCTTTGGCCCTGGTAGACGAGCCGGCTTCCCCGTCAGACAACATTAGAATCAGTTCCCCCTTGAGCCGAAGCAGAATCGGCTCAGCGAACCGCTCGCCCGTGTTCTTCACCAGAGCCAACGCCTCACTCAGCACACGAAGCCCCTCCTCGGCTTGCCCCGCTTTTCCGTAAGCGTTGGCGAGCAGTGCTAGAAGCCTCGGCCGACCCAATGCCGCTCCGGTCGCTTCGTGGGCGCTGAGGCCTTGGTGTATTTGCGCGATTCCCTCCTCATGACTACCCTGCTCGGCCAGCGCCCAGCCGCGCAGGATCGTTCCCCAACCCAGATAGAGGGGGAATCCCTGGTCGCTCGAAAGTGCGATGGCGGCGCCTGCATACTCACGCGCCAGTTGCACTTCGCGCCGGTACTGGTGCAATTCGGCCGCGAAGATCAGGCACAAGGCAAGGCCAAACGGATCAGAGGCCTTTCTGGCCAGCGCCAGCGCTTCCTCGCTGCGCGCGCGCGCCTGGTCCGGCAAGCCCAGAAACCAGAGCGTCCAGCTTAATGTGCTCCGGATATGAAGGGCGAGGTTCGGCGCGTAGCGTAGAAGTTTGCTGTATGTTTGCCGCTCGGGGCGGTGCAGTGCCAGCGCCTGCTCCATGTGGGTCCGGGCCATCCTGATCTCGCCCAGACGGAACAAGGTGGCGCCGAGAATGCGGTGCGCCTCCGCGAGTTGTTCCGGATCTTGCTTATCCTGCGCGAGACCGAGCAGCCGCTGCGCCAAGGCGTGTGCCGTACTAAGTTGCGCACGCAATAGATAAAACGACCACAGTCCTAGCTGTGCCGAGAAGATCTGCGGTATTTCCCCGCCCTGTTCGCACAAGGCTAATGCACGCGTGTAGGTGGCCTCCACCTCTGGCGCACCATAGCCTCGAGCGGCCATCCAGGCAGGACCGAGGGTCAGGAGCAGGGTGAGTTCCTCGCGTGCACGTTCGGGGGTGTCTGCCACGGACTTGAGCAGTTCGAGGGCTGCACTGAGATGATGGATCGCTTCGAGCTGTGCTGAGCGCTGCAAGGCCTGCTGGCCCGCAAGATGGAGGTATTCGATGGCCTTCGGCACATTGCCACTCTTGCTGTAATGGTGAGCCAGCTCGCTGCAATAGTCCTTCAGCCGGCCTGAAAACAGTGTCTCGATGGCCCGGGCCGTGCGTTCATGCAGCACACTGCGCTGACCGGTCAGCAGGGAGTTAGCGGCCACCTCCTGGGTAAGCGCGTGTTTGAACGCGTACTCCACTTCCGGGAATGCGGGACGCTCGTAAATGAAATCGCCGGCCTGAAGGTCACTCAGAAGCGGGCGCAGTTCCTCTTCCGGTTGCGCGGTGACATGCTGGATCAGACTCAAGGGAAACTCTTTGCCGATGATCGCAAGGGTCTGCAGCAAGTCCTTCTGGGCGACGGGAAGGCGGTCGATACGGGCGGCGAGCACCCCCTGCACGGTCGTCGGAATATGAAGTGACAAAGGGGCGTTCTCGATCCGGTAGCTGCCGGACCGGCCAAGCAAGACGCTCTCCTCGGCCAGCGTCTTGACGACTTCCTCCATAAAGAACGGATTGCCCTCCGTCTTAGCCAGGATGAGCAGTTTCAGGGGCACGAGCGAGCGATGGTCTCCCAACAGGGCCGTGAGCAGGCCCTGTGCCTCCGCTTGCCCCAGCGGTTCCAGTTGCAATTGGGTGTAGTAATGTTTCCCGCCCCAGTCATGCGCGTATTCCGGGCGGTAGTTGACGAGCAGAAGCAACCTGGTGCGCGGCACATGCTCGATGAGGATATTGAGAAAGGCCTCGGTTTCGCTGTCCAGCCATTGCAAGTCTTCGAACAAGACCATCAGCGGCTGATTCCGGCTCTCACGCACAAGTAGCAGTGCAATGGCTTCAAAGGTGCGCTGGCGCCGGATGGTGGCGTCCATCTTGGGCAGCGCCGAGCCCGCGTCGCTGATACCGAGCAGGTAAAGCAGGTAGGGAAGATGGTCCTCCAGTGTGCGATCCAGGGTCAACAACCTGCCGGTGACTTTCTCGCGATACAGCCGTTCGTCATCCTGCGCGGTGATCTGAAAGTAGTTTCTCAACAGATCGATCAAAGGCAGATAGGGAAAGGCCCTGCCATGCGAAACCGAAAAGGTTTCGAGCACCATGCAGCCCCGCTGCGAGCGTGCCTTGAATTCGTGGTACAGGCGCGACTTGCCGACGCCCGCCTCGCCAACCACCCCGACGATCTGTCCTTGCCCCGCACTGGCCGACCCCGACGCCTCCTGCAAGCGCTCCAATTCGGGCTGCCGGCCGACAAACCGCGCTAGACCGCGAAGCGCCGCCACTTGCAAGCGCGTGCGCAAGGGGCCTAGGCCGAGCACCTCATAGACCGCAAGCGGCTCCCGAATGCCCTTCACACGCGTGGTCCCGAGGTCCTTGAACTCGAAGTACCCGTCGGTCAGCTTATGGGTCGATTCGCTGACGAGGATCGACGACGGTGTTGCGACGCCTTCCATCCGGGAGGCGATATGGATCGTGTGCCCCACCGGGTCGTAGTCCGCGCGCAAGTCGTCCTTGCGGATCGAGCGCACCACCACTTCGCCGGTATGGATGCCGACCCGGATCTGCAGCGGGACACCCTGCGCCAGACGGAACCGGTCACCAAGGCGCCGAATCGCTTCCTGCATGCGCAGCGCCGCGTACAACGCCCGCAAGGGGTGGTCCTCGTGAGCAATCGGCGCGCCGAACAGCGCCAGGATGCCATCGCCCAGGGATTTGGCAACGTATCCCTCGTAGTGATGCACCGCCTCCATCATCAGCCCGATCACGGGGTCGATCAGCCCGCGTGCTTCTTCGGGGTCCAGGTCCTGGATCAAGGCGGTCGAGCCGGCCATGTCCGCAAACAGCGCCGTAATGGTCTTGCGCTCGCCAACAGCCTGTCCCCTGGACTCCATCGCGGCCTGCTCGGCGAGGATGCGTTCCGCAAGATAGGGCGGCGTGTAAAGAACCGGTGCGGGAACAGCGGGCGTTGGCACTGCGGCAGCGGCTAGCGTTGCGGCCAGCTCCGTCGTGGGCGCGCCGCAAGAACCGCAGAACTTTGCCGTGGGGCTGGACTCATGGCCGCATTGCGGGCAGATCTGCGCAAGCCTTTGCCCGCACTCCTCGCAGAATCTTCCTCCCGCGGGGTTCTCGAACCCGCATTTTTTGCAGCGCATATCGCCCTCTGCCAGCCTTCGCCTGCCACGAACTCATTAGAAGCGTAATGACCGCCCGTCGCAAGATATAGGTTACCGAAAATGCCGATCACGATACGGTTTGCCGTATTCCGCTGATCGTCGCTCACATGGACTTTGGGCTGCGATTCGGCTCACCCAGCCCGTGGTGGATAGCGCGCATAACAGTTCAAACCGGACCTTGCGTTCGATGAAGTGCTGGCTGCCCCACAGAATCCGTCTTCGCAGCGCGGGGCCGTCGGCCACGGCCTCACGTCGACGATCGCGTATCCAAGTCGCCAACCCGGCTCCTTCGGTGTATCGCTTACCCGACTCAACTGCGCAACGGTACGGTGCCGAACCGGGAGACACCCTGGGTCGCAGCCATTTCGGTCGCCGGTGCTCCGGGCGATGCGGCTCGTATGGCAGCCGGCATGCAATCCCTTGGCCGGTCGACGCGAAACACGCCGCACTTGCGCACGGCGGGGCGCTGCGACCGCCCCACCTTGTCGCACACTCTAGGTGTTAACGATGTTTTCGTCATTATGACATTTAGACTATTATCACACACATGAACGACGTCGCTTGACCCCGCATTCCGACGTCGCAAGCGCCGTGGCACCCCCTTGGCAGCACCTGCAGGCACGGCGCCGATCCAAAACAATCACAAATGGACCGCATAGCGGTTGGAGACCTTATGCCCAAGTCAACTGGAATACTCCGCCAGCCGGAGTCTTACCCGGAGAGCCGGCTGCCACCTAGCGTGCAACGGCTCACTCGCCCAAAGCCGTTCGGTAGAGCCGTGGAACTGGCATTCCTTCGCTGGGAAAAGAAAGACCTGGCGGCGACGGAACGCTTCTGGCGCGATTTCGGCATGCATCCGCTCAGCGTCTCGCCTGACCGGATCACGGCCCGTGGGATCGGGACAGCCCCTTGCATTGCCGTAGCCGAACGTTCGGCGGTGAGCCGCTTCGTCGGGCCCGCCTTTCGCATGTCGGACGATACCGACTTGAATCGGTACATCGATCGCTTTGGCGCCACGTGGTTGTCCGAACAGCAGATTCCCGGAGGCGGGCGCGGTGTCGAGCTATTCGATCCTTCCGGGCGCAGTGTCTGGCTCGTGCAAGGCCAGCAGCGTGTCGAAGCGCTGCCCATGCGCCCACCCATGACATTGACCAACACGGCGCAACATGCGCCGCGAGTCAACCGCACCGTTCGCACCCCGATTGAGCCGGCCAGTATTGTCCGGCTGGGTCATGTTGTATTTCAATCCGTGGACTTTGCCGCCATGGCGGCGTGGTACATGACCGTACTGGGTGTCATTCCGACCGATGTGCAGTACCTCGCGGATGGCAGTCCCAACCTGGCCTTCTGCCGGCTCGACCTTGGCCAGGCGCCAGCCGACCACCACACCCTCGTACTGGTGGGTGGCATCGAAGAGAAATACGAGCACAGCGCGTACGAAGTCATCGATCTCGATGCGCTCGGGCAAGGTCAACAGGTGCTGCGTGCGCAAGGCCATTCGCATATGTGGGGCATCGGGCGGCATTTGCTGGGAAGCCAGTTGTTCGACTACTGGCGCGATCCGGACGGCTTCGAACTGGAGCACTACACCGATGGTGACCTGTTCACCGCGGATTTCGAAACCGCTTACTCGCCGCTTGATTTCGGCGGCATCTGGGCCTGGGGCGCCGACGCACCGGCTTCCATGAAGCCAAGAAAGACTTTGCGCAATGTGCTGAAGGTGCTGAGGCTGGTACGGCGCAAGGCGATAGCGCCGGCGCGGCTCAAGCTGATCGAAACGGCGCTGGGTGCACCCGCCAGACCCTGGCTTTAGAACTAAGCAATCCCCTAGGAAGCATCATGTCTCGTACCGTAATTCGCTACATCCATACGGATGGCCCGCAATGGGGCATTCTCTTTGGCGCACGCATCGCGCCGTTGCAGGCCAACGCCGCGACCACGGGCGAGTTGCTTGCCAAACACTGGCAAAGCATCTGGCAAGTGCCAGCGGCGCAGGCAACGATTCCGCGCGAGGCCGTCCAGCTTCTCGCACCCGTCACGCAGAACCAGCAATTCCTCTGCCAAGGCATCAACTACCGCAGCCACGTCATGGAATCCGGTCTGCGTGTCGAGAATTTTCCCTTCAACACCATCTTCACGAAGGCATCCTCATGCATCACGGCCGCGGATGCTCCGGTTGCCTCCCCAGCCCACGTCAAGCTGCTCGACTACGAGATCGAGCTCGGGCTGGTGCTGCGGCGGGATTTGCAACCTGGCGTGAAGGTCAGCCCCGACGCTCTCGGTGATTGGCTTGGCGGCGTGACCATCGTCAATGACCTGTCGGCGCGTGACGTGCAATTGCCGCAGGGTCAGTTCTATAAGGGAAAGAGCTATCGCGGCTTCGGGCCTGTTGGCCCTGGGCTCATATTGCTGACACCGGAAGAGTGGCAACGTTGGCCGGAATTGCGGATGCGCCTGGATGTCAACGGACAGCCCCGGCAGGACGCCTACTGCGCCGATATGATCCACGCGCCGGCTTCAACCTTGACGGAACTGGCATCCATGCACGACGTTCACACAGGCGACCTGATCGCCACCGGTACGCCTGCCGGTTGCGCGGCGCGCGCGCCGGGAAAGCTCGCCATGTTCTTGGCGAAACACTTTCTCAGCGACGCCGGCAAATGGCGCATGTTTGTGCGCCGCGGCATGACCAATCCCGCCTACCTTCGGCCCGGCGATAGCATCCGGGCCTCGATTCGCACGGATGACGGCACCATCGACCTGGGCGAGCAGACCACCGTTATCGCCCCAGCATGACGACTACGCCAGTTGGCGACGAAACATGTGGCACATCCCATCGCAGTATTTGGAATGAGAGTGAAGTCTTATGAGTAGCCTTGCAATCAGCGCCATGCCAGAGGTCGTCAGACGACTGGAGGACGTGGAACAGATCGAACGGATGCCCTGGCAGTACGTAATCCGCGCCACAAACACTTACGATGTACTACGGACCGCCTGCGAGCGCTGGCCGGAACGCGTGGCCCTGCGGCTACTACTGGATGCCAGCGCCTCCGCGCCGACGCGCGACGCCCGTTATGCAGAATTGCTGGAAGGCATCCATCGCGCCGCTAATGCACTCCACCGCCTCGGCGTGAGGTCGGGCGTGCCGGTTGCCATCCTGTTACCGAACTTGATCGAGAGCCACCTGGCACTATGGGGCGCCGAGGCTGCCGGCATTGCCAGCCCGATCAACCCGATGCTGGAGTCCAGCTACATTGCCCGGATCTGCGAAGAGACGGGAGCCAAGGTTGTCATCGCCCTGGGGCCCACCACGGAAGGGGGTATCTGGGAAAAAGCCGTGGAAGTCGCGGACAGGCTGCCTCGGGTCGAGACGATCCTGCAGGTCGACCCGACGGCCGCGATGGGGCGGCGTACCGGATCCGGCGGTCACATCCCGTGCGGCAAGATGCCGACCCGCCCCGGCGTGCAGGTGCTTGACTTCCATGACGCGCTGGCCGAATCCGACAGTACGCGGCTGATCAGCGGGCGGCGATTCACGCCCACCGAGCCGTGCGCCTATTTTCATACGGGTGGCACCACCGGGTATCCCAAGGTGGCCGTGCACAGTCACCTGAACGAAGCCGTGATGGCATGGATCCTTCAACGGATCGACGACCGGCATAACGTGATGCTGGCGGGGTTGCCCCTTTTTCACGTCAATGGTGCCATGGTGACCGGACTCGGCGCGCTTCAGAGTGGTTCGGAGATCGTCATGTTGACAGCAGGCGGGTATCGGACGCCGGGCATGCTGGACGCCTTCTGGGAGATTGCCAACCGATTTGGGGCCACCACGTTTTCCGCCGTGCCAACCATCCTGACGGCACTGCTTTCCAGGCCGCTGCCTGCGGACGGGATCCCGACCTTGCGCCACGTCCTCTGTGGTGCCGCGCCGCTACCCAGTCAGGTCGCACACGAGTTTGAAGCGCTTACTGGTGTTCGCGTCCACGAGGGATATGGCCTGACGGAAGGTAGTTGCGTATCGACCGTCAACCCGCCACAAGCCGCGCCCAAGGCGGGTACGGTTGGCATCCGCATTCCGTATCAGGAATTGAAGCTGTTCAAGCTACATGCTGACGGCAGGCCCGCCGAGCTTGCCGAAGCCGGTACGACCGGCGTGATCGGCATACGCGGCCCCAATGTTTTTCCCGGCTACCTAAGGGAAGCCGACAACCGTGGCATCTGGATCGAGGGCGGATGGTTCAACACGGGCGACCTGGGCCGCTTTGACGCGGATGGATCTCTAACGCTGTGCGGCCGCGCGAAAGACCTGATTATCCGTGGCGGCCACAACATCGATCCGTCGATGATCGAGGATACGATCGCCGCACACCCCGAAGTCGCCATGGTCGCTGCGGTCGGACAGCCTGACACCCATGCGGGCGAATTGCCGGTAGCCTTCGCGGTACTCAGGCCAGGCGCACAAGCTTGCACCGAAGCATTGATGGCATACGCGCGGGAGAGGATTCCTGAGCGTGCGGCGGTGCCAGTGCGCATCGAAATCATGCCAGCACTGCCCCTTACCGCCGTCGGCAAGGTCTCCAAGCCGGACCTGCGGCTGCTCACCATCGAGCACGTCATCCAGGCGGCGCTTGCCGAGCATGGTATGTCCGACACCCGCGTCAAGGCCCGCCTCTGCCCCGAGCGCGGTGCCATAGCCGATATCTCCGGTCCGGTCGCGTCACGTGAGGCGGCGATGGCCCTGGTGGCTCGCTATCCCGTGATTCCCGCATGGCAGGAGCAATGATGACGGACACCACGAAGACCCCGCAGGGGAACATGCTCGATACGGATGTCCTGCTTGTTGGACTGGGGCCGGTGGGGGCAGCGCTGGCCAACCTGCTTGGCCGCTACGGGATCCGCGTCCTGGCCATCGACCGCGCCACGGAAATTTTTGCCAAGCCGCGCGCGATCGCGCTGGACAACGAGGCACTGCGCATTCTGCAGCTCGTGGGCGTAGCCGAGGGAGAATTCGCCACGGTGGCAATTCCAAAGGTGCAATACCGCTCGCCGCTGTTCGGCCGCTTTGCGCGCATCAACAGCGCGAGTATTGTCGACGGCCATCCGACGCTCGTCACGTTCTACCAGCCGGAGCTGGAAGCTGTGCTGCGCAAGAAGCTGTCGGCGTACCGTACCGTGGAAGTCCGCCTCGGTACCGAGCTCCAGTCCTTCGCCGATGATGGTCACCATGTTCACGCCGTACTGAGGTCAACCGGCTCCGCTGACTTTCAGGTCCGGGCAAAATATCTGGTGGGCACAGATGGGGCGAACTCTCTAGTCCGGCGTACGCTGGGGCTTGATTTCGAGGGCCGCACCTTCCAGCAGGACTGGCTGATCGTCGACGCGCTTGGCGTGCCGAATCCCATTGATCATTGCGAGTTCGTCTGCGACCCGGCACGGCCAACGCCGCATATGGTCGCCCCAGGAGGCCGCCAGCGCTGGGAATTCATGTTGAAGCCGGGCGAAAGCGCTGCGGAAATGGAGCGGCCTGAATCGGTGCGCAAGCTGCTCGCGCCGTGGTGCGATGTAGACAAGATCCAGATAGAACGCACCGCCGTGTATCGGTTTCACGCGCGTGAAGCCAAATCGTTCTCGAAAGGCCGGTGTTTCCTGGCCGGTGATGCCGCTCACATTACGCCTCCTTTTGCCGGGCAAGGATTGGTGGCCGGCCTGCGAGACGTGGCAAACCTTGGGTGGAAGCTGGCGTGGGTGCTACGCGGCCAGGCGAGCGAGCAGATTCTCGACAGCTATGATCAGGAACGCCGGCCTCACGCAAGAAAGATCATCAACCTGGCGCGCTTTCTTGGAGCACTTGTCATGCCACGCAACAGAGCTGCCGCACTCGCCATACACGGATGCATGAGCGCGATAAGGTTGTTGCCGCGCGGCCGTGCCCTGTTCGAAGACCTGAAAGTGAAGCCCGCAAACACTTTCGACAAAGGCCTGTTTGTGCGCGTGCGCGGCACCGAGAAGCTGCGTGCCGGTTCGAGCTTTCCACAGGGGTGGGTCCGACCGGCAGAATGCGGAATCCCGACACTTAGCGACGATTGCCTGGGGCTTGAGTGTGCAGTCATCGGATTTGGCTTTGACCCCGCGACGCGCCTCTCGTCCGAGCTCATGGTCCGCTGGTCCCTCGCCGGCGGCAAGGTGTGGCAATGGTGCCAACGTGCCCAGGCGCAGCATCTCGCGCCCAAAGGCCGGCGCCTTGAAGCATTGGACGAGGTCGTGTTGCCCCGCGTGGCCCCGCTCGACTGGATGGTGGTGGTCCGCCCGGACCGATGCGTGCTCGCCGAAGGCCCGGCCTCTCAGGCCGAGCACATCCTCCAGCGCGCCCTTGATTTGATCGATCCGCCGCAGGTACGCCTCGACATACGCCTCCCCAAGGCCGCCTGAGGGCACCCGTCGCCCCGCAGACAGATAACAAACAACAAACCCTCTGGCGCCAGTTCATGGCGCCAGAGGGCGGGGCTTCTTTTACGCCGCTTCAATAACAAGGAGGAGACCCTTGTGTTACAGACTTCTGCTTATTGCCTTTCCATCGCGGCAATCACTTGCCTTGCAAGCATGACCGCACATGCCGGAGAAGACTTTCAGGTGCGGTACAACGTCGCAGGCAGCATCGGAGGGGAAATGTTCACCCCCCCGGATGCCGCCGGCCTTGCAGTTGGTGTCGCAGCGACTTATATCGACATCAGGAAGGTGACCGGCAACGATGGCAACACACTGACGAAGCCGATCCCCGGTGGCGCCATTCCACTTCCATCCCCTACCCCCGTGACGGCGTATCCCACGTATGGCGCCAATACCGCCCAGATCCCTGCCTCAGGCACTTTCAAGCTGTTCAACCTCGGCATTGGCTACATTACCAACGCGGACTATGGCGGCGGTCGCTTCGCGTTCGGCGGCGTTCTGCCGTATGGCGTCAAATCCCAATCGGTCAGGGCTACTGCCGCAACGCCAGCCGTGCAGGCGAACCCCGCAGTCCCCGCGGCCGCACAGCAGGCCATCGCCAGCCAGTTCGGCGCGACATATCAGTCAAGCCTCGCCGGCGAAGCAGCCAGTTCCAGTGGCGACGTATCGGGCATCGGCGACCTGGAGTTGCAAGGCGGCTGGCTCTATACGACCGAACAACTGCGCGTATTGCTGGGCGCATCCCTCGTCATTCCGACAGGACGCTACAACGCATCGCCTGCACCCGACATAGGCACTGGTAATTTCTACACGCTGCGGCCGTCGGTGCAAGTGGCCTACCTGCCGACGCAGGACATCGCCATCGCGGCAAAGGTGACCCTGGGCCTGAATACGAAGAATCGGGACAATGACCTCCGCAGCGGAAACTGGATCGGACTGGAAGGCGCGGCGGCATACAAGACCGGGATTGGCGTGCTCGGACTGCACACTGTCTTCGTTCAACAATACCAGGACGACTCGAACAACCCCTGGGGCCCAAGCCGCTACCGATCCCTCAATGCCGGTGCGTTCTATACCGCGATGGTGCCCGGCATTGACGCTGCGTTGACGTTGCAATACATGGCGACAACCAGTTCGCGCAATGCAAAGGTCGGGAGCATGACCCAGATCCGTTTGATCAAGCTGTTCTGACGACGATGGCGAGACAACTGCCATCGTGTCTCGCCGCTTCCCCTGCCCCCCTGGCCCGACGGCTTGG
Organism: Cupriavidus sp. 05L411; assembly: GCF_056398045.1. Lineage (NCBI taxonomy): Bacteria > Pseudomonadati > Pseudomonadota > Betaproteobacteria > Burkholderiales > Burkholderiaceae > Cupriavidus > Cupriavidus sp. 05L411. Next base: position 58,736 of record NZ_JBFTOQ010000018.1, read on the forward strand.
TTGCACTCAGGTCGGGAGCAGATCGCCAATCTTTCGCTGTGCCTGCTCGATAGCGACTTGCCTTTGTTCAGCACCGGCAGATACCCCCTCGGCGGCGACCACTTCGAGCTGGGACACGCCAACGAACGAGAATACGCTCCGGGGATAGGCTTCCGCGTGCTCCAGTGCCGCGTTGCGCGAACCGGGGCCATAGTACCCGCCACGTGCAACGGCCAGGATGATGCGCTTGCCGGTCACGAGCCCTTCTGGACCTCTGTCCGTATAGCGAAAGGTCTTTCCCGCGACGGCGATGCGGTCGATCCAAGCCTTCAGTTGGCTGGCGATACTGAAATTGTAAAATGCGACACCAATGACCACCACGTCGACCGCCAGGAATTCTTCCAGGATGGCGCGTCCCAACTCAATATCCCGCAGAAGCGCTGCGTCGTTCGGCGCCTTGGGATCACGGGATGCGGCGAAGTATGCGCCGGACAAGTGAGGAATGCATTGACCTCCCTCGGCCACTCGCTAAGGACACCTGTGGAAGCACTCGGCCTATGGGCCATCGCGCATCTCCCGGCCATTGAACAGGCGAGACAGGCGTTCGACCTCAGCAAAAGGAATTCCGAATCTGAGCAGCCCTAGTCAAGGAGACAGCGAATTTTCCGGGATATCGCCGCTCCGTCTGCGGAGAAGATTGCACGGATAAGGCCAGCATCGGTGAACTATCAATACTCCTGCGCGGCGCATATTTGGAATACGGGACGGACACATCCCAAGCCCCGCCTATGCGTGGCGCAGCCTACATCGCCAGCGCTTCTTACCCACTAACTTTGAGACGTGACAGTGACGCCAGACAGCAGCGACCCGTTGTCGCACCCCGCACCGCAGCATAGATCGCCTTTTCGTACTAAACTTTCACAACTTCCTAAAAATTCAAAACAAACAAGATGCATCTGTCGCCCCTGATCCAGCGCTTCGTGCTTCACTTCGGTGAAATGGGCAGCCGCTGGGGCATCAACCGCACAGTTGGGCAAATCTATGCCTTGCTGTTTACCGCCTCCCGCCCGCTCAACGCCGACGAAATCGCCGAGGCGCTGGGCTTCTCGCGCTCCAATGTCAGCATCGGGCTGAAGGAGCTGGAGTCGTGGAACCTGGTCAAGCTATCTCACCAGCCGGGCGACCGCCGCGAGTATTTCTCGGCACCTGACGATGTCTGGGCGATTTTCCGCACCCTGGCGGAGGAACGCCGCCGGCGCGAGATCGACCCCACGTTGTCCATGCTGCGCGAAGTCCAGCTGGAGGCCGTGAGCGATCCGGACGATCGCCATGCGCAGGAGCGGATGAAGGAGATGTACGGGCTGATCCTGCTGGTGACGAGCTGGTTCGGCGAGATCCAGAAGCTGGATGTGGCCACGCTGGAGAAGCTGATGAAGCTCGGCTCCAAGGTCAACAAGCTGCTGGACGTGAAGGACAAGCTCAGCCTTGCCATCGGCGGAAAAGCCCGCGCCGGCACACCCCCTGCCAGCGCCGTGAAAGCCAAGACGACCCGTACCCGGAAGGAGTAGTTGCATGTTCTCGTCGCTCGACCCGGTGGTGCTCGCGCGCGTGCAGTTTGCCGCCAACATCACGTTCCACATCTTGTTTCCCACCATCAGCATCTCGCTGGGCTGGGTGTTGCTGTTTTTCAAGCTGCGCTTCAATAAAACCGGCGATGAACGCTGGATGGCGGCGTACCGTTTCTGGGTGAAGATCTTTGCGCTGACCTTCGCGCTGGGCGTGGTCAGCGGCATCACCATGAGTTTCCAGTTTGGCACCAACTGGCCGGGCTATATGGAGACCGTGGGCAACGTGGCCGGTCCGCTGCTGGCCTATGAGGTGCTGACGGCGTTCTTCCTGGAGGCGACCTTCCTCGGCATCATGCTGTTCGGCATGCGCCGGGTGAGCAACCGCACGCATACCATCGCCACCTTGCTGGTGGCGGGCGGCACCACGTTGTCGGCGTTCTGGATCCTGGCGCTGAATTCGTGGATGCAAACCCCGGCGGGCTTCGAGATGATCGATGGCCGCGCGCATGTGACGAGCTGGCTGGCGGTGATCTTCAACCCGTCGTTCCCGTACCGCTTCGTGCATATGCTGCTGGCGTCGGGGCTGACCGTGGCGTTCCTGCTGGCAGGCATCTCGGCCTATCGCTGGCTGCGTGGCGACCGCGCGCCGGAGGTGCTGTCGTCGCTGCGCACCGGCGTGACCATTGCCGCGGTGCTGATCCCGCTGCAGATCGTGGCGGGCGACCTGCATGGCCTGAATACGCTGCACCACCAGCCGGCCAAGATCGCCGCGATGGAGGGGATCTGGAAGACGGAGAAGGGCGCGCCCGCCGTGTTGTTCGGCGTGCCCAACGCAAGCACGCAAAGCAATGATTTCGAGATCGCCATTCCCAAGCTGGCCTCGCTCTACCTGACGCATCACATGGATGGCGAGATCAAGGGCATCGATGCCTTTGGCGACAAGCACCCGCCGGTGGCGCCGCTGTTCTTCGCCTTTCGGATCATGGTGGGCGTGGGCCTGCTGATGCTGGCGGCATCGTGGGTGGCGGCGTGGCAGTTGCGCCGTGGCGGCCAGCCCGCGCCGTGGATGGCGCGCGTGCTGATTGCCATGACCTTCTCCGGCTGGGTGGCCTTGGTGGCTGGCTGGTACGTGACCGAGATTGGCCGCCAGCCTTACCTGGTGTACGGCGTGCTGACCACAGCGCAGGCCGCGTCCAAGGTGCCGGCGGCGATGATCGCCTCCACGCTGGCGATGTACCTGGCACTCTACCTGGCGCTGATCGCGGCCTATGTCTCGGTGGTGTTCCACCTGGCGCGCAAGGCCGGGACCGACCCGAAGGCGGATAACCCGCGGACCGAACCCCCTCAAGCCGTGTTGCCTGGCGAACTGCGGAGCGCAGAATGACCGACCTGACCCAACCCGCCGGCTGGATGCMGCTGGTGTTCCTGGCCCTGATGGGCATCTCCATGCTGGTCTACGTGATCCTGGACGGCTACGACCTGGGCGTGGGCGTGCTGCTGCGCCGCGCGGACGATGCCGACAAGGACACCATGATCGCCTCAATCGGCCCGTTCTGGGATGCCAACGAGACCTGGCTGGTGCTGGGCGTGGGCCTGCTGCTGGTGGCCTTTCCCATTGCGCACGGCGTGATCCTGACCCAGCTCTACCTGCCGGTGGCGCTGATGCTGGCGGGGCTGATCCTGCGCGGCGTGGCGTTCGACTTCCGCGTGAAGGCACGCGCGCACCACAAGCCGTGGTGGAACCGCGCGTTCTACGCCGGCTCGCTGCTGGCCGCGTTCTCGCAGGGCCTGATGCTCGGCCTGTATATCACGGGATTCCAGCACGGCTGGCTCGACCTGGCCTTTGCGGTAGTGGTGGGCTTGTGCCTGGTGGCGGGCTACTGCCTGCTGGGCGCGGGCTGGCTGATCATGAAGACCAGCGGCAGCCTGCAGCGGCGCGCCATGTACTGGGCGCGCCGCAGCCTGTGGCTGACGGGCATTGGCGTGGCGGCGATCTCGCTGGTCACGCCGATGGTGAGCCAGCGCATCTTCGACAAATGGTTCTCGCTGCCCAACATCATCCTGCTGGCGCCGATCCCGCTGGTCACGGTGGCGCTGTTCATCCTCATCGACCGCCTGCTGCGGCGCCTGCCGGCCATGCACGACCGCGGCAACGACCGCTGGTGCTGGGTGCCCTTCGCCGGCACGGCGGTGATTTTCCTGATGGCGTTCAACGGCTTGGCCTACAGCATCTTCCCGTACCTGGTGGTGGACAAGATCGATATCTGGCAAGCTGCGAGCGCGCCGGAGTCGCTGGGGGTGATCCTGGTGGGCGCGGCAGTGGTGCTGCCGACCATCCTGGGTTACACGGTGTATGCCTACCGTGTATTCTGGGGGAAGGCGACCGACCTGCATTACTACTGAGCATTGCTACTGAGCATTGACTGAGCGGCGCTCGATCAACCTCGCATATCTCGCACACCAGGCACCTATGAGCGGCTCGCAAGGCCAACAACCCGGCACCCCACCCTCGACGCCCCAGGCCGTCCCCCTCCCCCGGCGGCTGCTCGACCGCCTGCGCGCCCGTGCCGGCGCGCAGGTGCGGGGCTTGACCCGCAGCAATTCCGGCCTCAGCCTCGACTACGACAACCCGCCCGGGGATCCCGGCCTGTTCGGCCCGGACGCGGTCTGCTGGCGCGTGCACGCGGATTTCCCCGCGATGCTGGCCGGCGGCGTCAGCGCCCTGCTGATGCAGACCATGCATCCGCTGGCACTGGCCGGAGTGTGGGATCATTCCACCTTCCGCACCGATATGCAGGGCCGCCTGGGCCGCACCGCGCAGTTCATCGCCGGCACCACCTACGGCAACCGCGCCGATGCGCTGGCGCTGATTGACCGGGTCAGGCGCATCCACGCGGCGATCAAGGGCACGGCGCCAGATGGCCGCCCCTACGCGGCCGACGATCCGGCGTTGCTGACCTGGGTGCATGTGGCGGAGGTGTCGAGCTTTCTCACCGCCTACCTGCGCTATGTCGGCCCGCTCTCGGTCACCGAGCAGGACCGCTACTACGCGGAGGTGGCACAGATCGCCGAGCGCCTGGGCGCCACCGGCGTGCCACGCAGCGCCGACGCCATCGCCGGCTACCTGGAGCGCATGCGCCCTCAACTGGTGGTGAGCGAGCGCACCCGCGAAGTGGTGCGGTTGGTCATGGCCATGCCGGTGGCCAGCCCGCTGCTGGTGCCGGCGGTGCGGGTCATGGGCGACGCTGGCATTGCGCTATTGCCGCGCTGGGCGCAGCGCGAGCTCGGGCTGCATGGCAGCACCGCGATCCGCCGTCCGGTCTCGCTGGCCGGGATGCGCGTGCTGGCGCCCACGTTGCGCTGGGCATTAGGCAGCGGCCTGGCGGCGCGCGCGCGGCGGCGGGCGATGCAGCCCGCACCGGCAGCGCAGACGCAGTCGTCCTGACCCGCCACCCCGGGGCGGGCGATTCACTAACCATAGGAAACAGGAAAAGAACACCATGCAGACCGTTGCGGTTCTGGATTTTGAAACGACAGGACTGTCACCGCGTCAAGGCGACCGGGCCACGGAAATCGCAGTCATGCTGCTGCGCGATGGGGAAGTCGTCGACCAGTATCAAAGCCTGATGAACGCGGGCAGACGCATTCCCTCGGACGTCGTGCACCTTACCGGCATCACCAACGACATGATTGCATCGGCACCCGCGGCGTCGAAGGTGATGCGGGATGTGGCCCAGTTCGTCGGCAAGCATCCCGTGGTGGCCCACAACGCGGGGTTCGACCGCAGGTTCTGGCAAGCCGAGCTCTCGCTGCTGGGCATGCCGGCCGATCAGACCTTTGCCTGCACGATGCTCGTTTCGCGGCGCGTCTATCCGCATGCGCAAAACCACAGGTTGTCGACGCTGGTGGATATGCTGCGCCTGCCGAAGGCCGGGCGCGCCCACCGGGCCATGGCCGACGCGCAGATGACCTGCCACCTCTGGCACCGCCTGCAGCACGATATCGCCGAGACTTACGGCATGCGCCGGGTGGATTACGACCTCATCACCCGCGTGCAGGCCACCAGCAGCGCCAAGGTGCCGGCCCTCCTGCGTTCGCTGGGCGAGAACCAGGCTCGATGATGCGTGGGCCGAACGCCGGCAATGCACCCATGACGCAATGACGCATCCTGTGCCCAAGCGGTGGTTATGGCTGGACACCGCGCTGAGCTGGATTGCCCTTCTGGGCATCCTGACGTGTCTTGGCCTGATCGACTTCCATGGAATGCGGCCACTGGACGTGGGCGGCACCCTGTTTGGCGGTAGTTTCAATCAAATGATGCATGCCGGCGCCTGGATCGCGGCGATGGCGGGCTTGCTCCTGGCAACGGCATTTCGTCTGGACGGGCACCGCGCAGCCTGGTGCATGGCCGGGATCGTGCAAACGGGCGCGGGGGCCTGGTGGCTGGTGCACTATCCCGCAACGCACGATGGCAACCTGTTGCTATCGCCAGAGCGGGAAGAGATTGCCACGGCGATGCTGGTCGGCGTGGCGCTACTGATTGGCGGGGTATTCCTGCATGTCAGAGCGGCCCGCGCACGGCGCCATCGCCCGATATCAAGCACAAGGATGCTCGTGCGGTCCGTGGTTGCCGGCTCATTGATCCTGATCTTCGTCGCCATCCCCCTCGCCAACGCGCTACGCGCGCCGCTACCGCATTGCGCCTTCAGCAAAGCAGGCTCGCAACTGACCGTTTGCCTGGATGCAGGTGACACGCCCGTCATTGTCGATTGATCTGAAGGCCGCATGGCCAGCCCACCAGCGCCTGGCCTTGCATCACGCCGAAACATGCCTAAACACGCTTAAACAGACTGACTAACGATATGGGTCCGAACAACAATGCATGATTTGAAGACCGGCGCATTCTGGCGGCGCGCCTGCCTTGCCCTGCTTGGCGCACTGCTGATGGCCGATGCCATCGCCCTGATGCTGATGGGGCTGTTCAACTTCGGGGTCGTCCTCCCTCTGGCGATCGGCGCGGCCTTTCTCGTGCTGTCATGGCGCTGGGAGCGGGTAGCGCGATGGCGCGCGGCCAGCCCACGGCGCCGATGGATCTGGGCGCTGGGCCGCACAGCATTTGCCGGGTGGCTGGTGACGCTAGGGATGTTCTTCTATTTCATCAGCGCCAGCAACGCGAACTTCCCGGCAACGGGACCGACGGCAAACACCATCCTCATACTGGGCTCCGGCACGCCACATTGCGCCGCGTCGCCCACCCTGGCCGCACGGCTGGACAAGGGGCTGGCGCTGGCGCGGCAATGGCCGGCAGCGCGAGTCGTGGTGAGCGGCGGCCAGGACTTCGGGCTGCGGTGCAGTGAGGCGGACATCATGGCGGACTACCTGATCGCGCACGGCCTGGCACCGGAGCGCCTGATCCGGGAGGACCGGAGCACCAGCACGGAGGAAAACCTGCTCTTCAGCCACCGGTTGCTTGCGCAACAGGGCGTGAGCGCCGCAGACCCGCTGGTGCTGGTGCTGGTGACCAGTGATTTTCATCTGGTGCGCGCAAAGCGGATCGCGCGTAAGGCTGGGTTCCAGGCAGTGTCCGGTGCAGGAGCGCCAACGCCGCTTTACTTGCGCTACAACGCCTGGCTGCGCGAGTATTTTGCGTTTATCAGTGGCTGGGTATTGCGTGAATTCTGACCGGAAAGAGGCAAGGAAAACGATGCAAGGAAAACGATGAAAGACCGAGGTGACGAATTGCGTGCCAGGATCAGTCGGGGGACGCGCCCAGGTGAAACCGCAACCTACCGCGGATGGCTTGGTGTGCTCGCCATGATGCTCGGGCTTGCGCTTGCTTCGCCGCTTGCTGCGGCCGATACCCTGCCCCAGGCGCAAGTCTCAAGCGCGTGCGCCCCATTTCTCATGGCGTATTTCATTGGAGAAGAGCGCGAAGACCTGCTTCATATTGAACGCAATGGTAGCGGCGAGTACGTGCTCCGGATGGATGACCAATCGGCAGAGCTCCAGGTTATTACCGAGAAGGAAGAGCTCTCCGAGCTTGCCCGGCTTCTCCATGTCGATACGATCGGCGAGTGTGTTCTGCACAGCCCTGGCGGCCTCTACGTGAAGCTTCCGATTGGCAGCCGCGTCAACAAGACCGAGGTTGTGAAAACGGGCTATGTATTCGTCGAGATCGGCATCCAATTTGGCGCAAAGGGCCTGAATTCCGCTGGCAAAGCCTTCGTTGCCTCGATCAGCACCGTCTACCCCGTGAACCGCGAGCAGGCAGTCAAATAAGCCCACCCGCCCGTGCCCGAGGCTGCCCTATGACGTAGTACGCAATTGCGAGCTTGGCAAGTCATTGCCAACGACGACGTTCCAGAGGTGGAGATCACCGCTGGCGTATGGCGGCAGATTTCAGAGTGATCAGCGCTCGGCAGCAAGCTGCCGGCTTCGGTTTCCGGCCGGTCAGAGCCACCGGCGGACTACCGCCAATGTATCGCCCCCGCTCCTCCCAACGCCGACCGGCCAAGGGGGCAGCAATTGCCTCGCTCCCCAGATACCCAACAGCCAGTTGCCCGCCAAGTCTCTAGATGCCAATAGCTTCCCCAAGGCACGGTGGTGCCGCCCCTCTTGTTCAGTTGGGATCCGCGATCAGAGAGGTCCGCCTTCGGCGTGACCTTTCCCAGGAAGAGCTTGCCCATCTGGCCGGCATCGACCGCTCCTATATGAGTTCGGTGGAGCGCGGAGGCCAGAATTTGGGAGTGATGCATCTTTTGAGAATTGCGACTGCGCTTGAGGTTACGGTCGCGGAGTTGATGGCTGTTGCCAGACTCTAAGCGTCAACCCTAGTCGGCTCGCGAGGTCCAACCGCACGAACAAGCCGGACACCGGGCCGCGCTTGTACCCTGACCGGCTGCGAACAGCGGCAAACCCGGCTCGATGCGCTGGGGCCTCAGACATCGCATGCCGCTGCGTGCCAAGCCATTGCCAACGACGACATTCCAGGGACGGAGTCCACCGCTGGCGCATGGCAGCGGATGTCGTAGTGAGCAGCGCTCAGCAGTAAGCTGCCGCTTCCGTTTCCGGCCGGCCAGAACCCCCGGAGCACCACCGCCAACGCATCGCCCCCGCTCCTCCACTCCACTTCCCCCTGAGGCCCCAATGCGGCCTCTTTTTTCGTCCTCCCAGCGTAAACCCTCGGATTGACATCCCCACTTCGCCTTTATATTCTTTTATGAACACTACGTTCATATTTGAACACAAACGCCGGCAAGCGCAGCCGCTGAGCAGCGAGGCGCACACCCGGGCCCACACCAAGGCGACCCCAGAGGAACAAGCACCATGGCATCACAAAAGATTGGCATCAACGGCGCCGGCATCGGCGGACTCGCCGCGGCGATTGCGCTGCGCAAGCTCGGGACGGACGTGGTGGTGTTCGAGCAAGCCTCGCGCTTTGCGCGGGTCGGCGCGGATATCAATCTCACGCCCAATGCCGTGCGCGCGCTGGATGGCCTGGGCGTGGGCGAGGCATTGCGCGAAACCGCCGCGCGGCCCAGCCACCGCATCAGCCGGGTGTGGAACACCGGCGAGGAGACCTCGCGGCTGGCCATGTCCGACGAGGCGGAGATCCGCTACGGCGCGCCGCAGCTCACCATGCACCGCGGCGACCTGATGACCGCGCTGGAAGCCGCCCTGCCGGCGGCTTGCGTCAAGCTGGGCAAGAAGGCGATGCGGATCGAGCGGCATGCGGCCGGCGCCACGCTGCATTTCGCCGATGGCACGCAGGAAGATGTGGATGTGCTGATCGGTGCCGACGGCATCCACTCGGCCGTGCGCACCGCGCTGTTCGGGCCCGAGCATCCGGTCTTCACCGGCGTGGTGGCCTACCGCGCGGTGGTGCCCGCCGAGCGCCTTGCCGGCGTGCCGAACCTGCAGGCCTTCACCAAGTGGTGGGGCCCGGAGGCGACCTCGCAGATCGTCACCTTCCCCCTCAACCGTGGCCGCGAGATCTTTATCTTCGCCACGGTGGCGCAGGAAGCCTGGCGCAACGAATCCTGGACCACGCCGGGCCGTGTGGAAGACGTGCGCGCAGCCTACGCTGGCTTCCATGCCGAAGCGCGCGCGCTGCTTGATGCCTGCGACGACGTACTGATCTCCGCGCTCTACGTGCGCGATCCGCTGCCCGCCTGGTCGGCCGGCAACGTCGCGCTGATGGGCGACGCCTGCCACCCGATGATGCCTTTCATGGCGCAAGGTGCCGGCATGGCCATCGAGGATGGCGTGGTACTGGCGCGCTGCCTGGCCGAAGCCAATGGCGACGACATCCCCAGCGCGCTCGCACGCTACCGGGCTGCGCGCTTTGAGCGCACCAGCCGTATCCAGCTCGGTTCGCGCAGCAACGCCTGGCTCAAGGAGGGCGGCAACGCGGACTGGGTGTACGATTACAACGCTTGGCAGGTAGCCCTCGGCTAAGCACCAAGTCCGCAGGCTGACCTCGCCGCCCCCCCTTCCACGGAACCGATGAGCAAGAACCCCAAGCTGAACCAGCCCGTGCCCGACGCAAGCGATGCCGCCGATCTCGCCGACGGCGGCGACGAAGACAAGACGCAACTGGTCAGCCCGGTGATCCGCGCCATGCGCCTGCTGCGCTTTATCGCGGAAGGCGGCTCCACCACCAACCTGAGCGAAGTCGGCCGGCGCATCGACGTGAACCGCGTCACCGTGATGCGCCTGCTCGCCACGCTGGAGCACGAAGGCATGGTGGAGCGGCTGCCGCAGGGCGGCCACCAGGCGGGCTTCGCTCTGCTCAAGCTGGGCGCAAAGGTGCTGGCAGGCAAGGATCTCACGGTCTTTGCGCGGCGCGTGCTGGCCACCCTGAGCGAATCGCTGCGGCTCTCCGCCTATCTCGGCGTGCTGGATGGCGGCGACGTGCTCTACCTGCTGCGCGATATGCCGCAGACCTCGCTGGTCAGCAATATCCAGGTTGGCAGCCGAGTGCCGGCGCACCTCACCACGCCCGGCCGCATGCTGATTGCCGGCCTGCCGGAAGACACGCTGCGCGAGCGTCTCGGCGAGGAACCGCTGGCGACCGTCACCGGGCAAAGCCCGGCCACGTATGCCCGCCTGGGCGACATCCTCGCCGCCGACCGCGAGCGCGGCTGCGCCTGGAGTTTCTCTGCGTTCGAGCCCGGCATCGACTCTTGCGCGGCGCCCGTGTTCGACGCCAGCGGCGCGACGGTGGCTGCCATCAGCGTGGCCGGCCCGGACATTCGTTTCGAGCGCGACCCCGATCTTCGCGAACGCGTGGAGCGCGAGGTCAAGCGCGCCGCGCGCGATTTGTCCGGCCTGCTCGGCAACGCCGCCGGGCAGCGCCACCCACACTGACACCACGTCAACAGGAGACGCCCGGATGACAACGCCTGCACTCCCCACATTCTTCATCTCGCACGGCGGCGGGCCCTGGCCCTGGATGGAGGACCAGATGGGCGGCCGCTACGACAAGCTCAAGGCCGCGCTGCGGCAGATGCCCCAACTGGTGCAACGCACGGGCATTGCACCCAAGGCCGTCCTGATGATTTCAGCGCACTGGGAAGAGCCGGAATTCACGGTCATGGCCAACCCAAAGCCGCCCATGATCTATGACTACTACGGCTTCCCGGATTACACCTACCAGATTCAGTACGCGGCACCGGGCGCACCGCAGCTCGCCGCGCGCGTGCAAGGTTTGCTCGAGGACGCCGGCCTGGCCGCGCGGCTCGATCCGCTGCGCGGCTTCGACCATGGCATGTTTGCGCCGATGGCCGCCATCTATCCCGACGCCGATATGCCGACCGTGCAGCTCTCGCTCAAGCGCGGGCTCGATCCGCAAACGCATCTCGCACTCGGGCGAGCGTTGGTGCCGCTGCGCCACGAAGGCATCCTCATCGTGGGCAGCGGGCTGAGCTACCACAACCTGCGCGCATTCGGCCCCGCTGGGAAAGCGCCGTCGGCCGCATTCGATGCCTGGCTCCAGCAAGCGCTGACGACAACCACCCCGGCGCAGCGCACTGCCGCGCTGACGGACTGGGAAAACGCACCCGCCGCCCGGCAGGCGCATCCGCGAGAAGAGCACTTGTTGCCATTGATGGTTGCCGTGGGCGCGGCCGAAGACGACATTGCCACGCGCGTCTACCACGAAGACGACTTCGCCGGCGGCATCACCGTGTCGAGCTTTATGTTCGGGGGAAGCTGAAACCTGAAATGTGAAACTTGAAGGCAGCCGGTGCGGTGATTCCGCATTGGCGAAAGTGGCGTGGGCCGGGAGGAACAGCTTGTCGGCGCCAGCTAGCTTGATGAGCCCGCGCGAAGAACGCGAACCTGGGGACCTGGGGAAAATACATGGTGCCCATGGGCAGGATCGAACTGCCGACCTCTCCCTTACCAAGGGAGTGCTCTACCACTGAGCCACATGGGCAACGATTACGCGTTGCTTTACTACGTTACTGCCCTATTCTTACCACCAAAAATCACTCTAACCCATTGATTTTTAAGGATTTTTTTGAGTCCCCACCGAATCAATGGACTGCATTATGGACTAATCGACCCTGCTCGGCAACCCCTTAATCGCGAAAGTTTCCCTCTCTGTTCCGGCCGAAATATCTCTCGGCATGTGATTCCGATGCGACTCTGCGTGGGTATTCGCAATTCAAAGCGAAATGCGGTAGGTCCACCCCTCGCTGGCGTGTAAACTGCAGGGTTTTTGATTCAGCCGGTATGGTGCAAGCTCCACAGCACACAGGTTGCAGCGGCCCGACGCTCATTCGCTTGCTTGCGCGCCTTGCGGACGTCGATGTTCCCGAACCCAGACAATCGCTCTCGGACCGACTGAGCCAGTGGCTCGGCTGGGCCGATGCCATCGAACTGTCCACGGCCCTGAACGGCAACCCGCCGTCGGTAGCCCCCGGCGCGCGCGCCTTCGGCAGCGCCGAGGCGCTTGCGTGCGACCGTGTGCGAACCGCGCTGGCGAATGCCATTGCAGGCGATAGCACAGTTGCCTCCGCCAAGCGGCGCGGGCAACCGCAAGCGCCTGCCCAGGGAGATTCCATGGATGCAGCGGTCGATTACGCGACTTATCGTCAGCGTTATCTATCGATGCAGCAGGCGATGGAGACCGATATCGGCAGCTTGCGCGGCCGCCTGCGGGCGATGCTGGCCGCCAGGACGCCCGCCCTGTCGCAGCTCGCAGCGGTGGATGCCGTCATGGAGGGAGCACTGGGTGCGCGCGAGCGCAGCCTGCTTGGTGGCGTGCCCGCATTGCTGGAAGGTCACTTCGCGCGCTTGCGCCAGGCCGAGCAGGCAATGCTGGCCGACGCCCAGGCCTCGGGCGAGCCCGCGGCGGTCACGTCCGGCGCATGGCTGGACGTGTTCCGCAGGGATATGCGCAGCGTACTGCTTGCCGAACTGGATATTCGTTTTCAACCGGTCGAAGGGCTGCTTGCCGCCCTTCGCTCCAGCTAACAGGACGCCATGTCCAGATATCTTAATTTCGCTGTTTTTCTGGTCGGTCTGGCCGCAGTGTGCTGGATCGGTGTCGGCTACGCCGGCTCGAACACCCTGGCGCTGGCTGTCACCATGCTGATCGGCGCCTGCTACGTGGCAGGCGCACTCGAGCTGCGACGCTATCACCAGGCCACGTCCACCTTGGCGCGGGCCATAGCTGGCCTGTCCGAGCCGCCGGCCAGCCTGGATGCCTGGCTGACGCTATTGCCTGCGAGCCTGCGCAATGCGACGCGCCTGCGCATCGAAGGTGAGCGCGTGGGGTTGCCGGGTCCGTCGCTCACGCCGTATCTGGTGGGCTTGCTGGTGTTGCTGGGCATGCTGGGTACGTTCCTGGGCATGGTGGCCACCCTGAAAGGCACCGGCATGGCGCTGGAAAGCGCGACGGACTTGCAGGCCATCCGCGCCTCGCTGGCCGCGCCGGTCAAGGGCCTGGGATTTGCATTCGGCACTTCGGTCGCGGGTGTAGCCACCTCCGCGATGCTGGGGCTGCTTTCGACGTTGTGCCGCCGCGAGCGGACACAAGCGGCGCAGATGCTCGACACCAGGATCGCGACGACATTGCGCATCTACTCGCTGTCCCACCAGCGCGAGGAAACCTTCAAGCTCCTGCAGCGGCAGGCCGAGGTGATGCCCACCTTGGTCGATCGGCTGCAGGCCATGATGGCGGCCATGGAACAGCAAAGCCTGGCCTTGCACGAGCGCCAGCTCGCCAGCCAGGACGCTTTCCACGGCAAGGCCGAGGCCGCGTACACCCGCCTGGCTTCCTCGGTGGAGCAATCCTTGAAGGAGAGCGTCGCCGATAGCGCCCGCGCCGCCGGTGCKGCGCTCCAGCCGGCGGTGGAGGCCACCATGGCGAGCCTCGCGCGCGGGACAGCCGCGCTGCAAGACACCGTCACGCAGGCCGTGCAGCGGCAGCTGGACGGCCTGTCGACCGGTTTCGAGGCGACCACCACCACCGTGGCCGGCATCTGGAACGATGCGCTGGCGGGGCACCAGCGATCGAGCGAAGCGCTTACCCAGGACCTGCGCACCTCGCTCTCCCGGTTCACCGACACCTTCGAGCAACGCTCCGCAGGCCTGCTGGAGGGCGTCTCCACCCGCCTGGAAGCCACGACCGGCAGCCTGTCGGCGGCCTGGAACAACGCGCTCTCCCAGCACGAACGCGTCAGCCAGAAAATGGCGGGCGACAATCAAAACGCTTTGGCGGCGGCCGCAGTGAGCCTGGAGCAGCAATCGACGGCACTCGTTCGCACGGTAGGCCAGTCGCATGCGGACCTGCAAGCGGAACTGGCAGCGCGAGACCAGCAGCGGCTGGCGGCCTGGGCCGATACGCTCGGCACGCTGGCTGCGACGCTGCGCAAGGAGTGGGAACTGACGGGCGCGCACACCGCGAGCCGGCAGCAGGAAATCTGCGACACGCTGGCGCAGAGCGTGCGCGACATTTCCGCCCAGACGCAAGCACACGCCAGCAACACCCTCRTCGAGATCGACCGGCTCGTGCAAGCCGCTTCGGCGGCCCCCARRCTGCTGGAAAGCGTCTCCGCCCGCCTCGAGACCGCGACARGCGGCATGTCGGAAGCGTGGAACAACGCGCTCTCCCAGCACGAGCGCGTCAGCGAAAAACTGGCGGGCGACAACCAACACGCCCTGGCGGCGGCCGCGGCGACGTTCGAGCAGCACTCGGCGTCGCTGGTGCGCACCGTGGGCCAGTCGCATGCGGACCTGCAAGCGGAACTGGCAGCGCGGGACCAGCAGCGGCTGGCGGCCTGGACCGATACGCTCGGCACAATGGCCGCAACGCTGCGCCAGGAGTGGGAGCAGGCAGGCACGCACAACGYCAGCCGGCAGCAGGAARTCTGCGACACGCTGGCGCAAACCGCGCGCGACATCTCGGCCCAGACGCAGGCGCACGCCAGCAACACCATCGCCGAGATCGCCCGGCTCGTGCAAGCCGCTTCGGAAGCCCCCAAGGCAGCCGCCGATGTCATTGGCGAACTGCGCCAGAAGCTCTCGGACAGCATGGTCCGCGACAACGCGATGCTGGAGGAGCGTGGCCGCTTGCTGGAAACGCTCGAAACCCTGCTCGATGCCGTGAACCATGCCTCCACCGAGCAGCGCACGGCCGTCGACGCGCTGGTGGGCACGACGGCGGATCTCCTGGATCGTGTTGGCACCCGGTTCACCGACAAGGTCGAGGCGGAAGCCGGAAAGCTGGAAGCCGTCGCCGCGCAGGTCACCGGCAGCGCCGTCGAGGTGGCAAGCCTGGGCGAAGCCTTCGGCATGGCGGTGCAGCTGTTCGGCGAGTCGAACGACAAGCTGGTGGCTCACCTGCAGCGCATCGAAGCCGCGCTGGACAAGTCCGCCGCGCGTAGCGACGAACAGCTTGCCTATTACGTCGCACAGGCCCGGGAAGTCATCGACCTGAGCATGCTGTCGCAGAAGCAGATCGTCGAAAACCTGCAACATCTCGCAGGACAGCGGGCGCCCGCCAGCGCTGAAGCGGCATGAGCGAGGAGATCGACGCCGGCGTGGAGCCGACCGTGCCGATCTGGGCCGTCTTCGGCGATCTGATGTCGGTACTGCTGGGCGCCTTTGTGCTGATCCTCGTGAGCGTCATCGGCGTGCAGCTGGAACTCTCGACCAGGCTGGAGGAGGAGGTCAAGCAGCGGCAAGTGGAGAAGCATCGCCGCGAGGCCCTTGAGCAAGCGCTGGCTGGCCCGCTGGCTGCGGGCCGGGTGACGCTGGTCAACGGGCGCATCGGCATCAAGGGCAGCGTGTTGTTTGCCCTCAATTCCGATCAATTGCAGCCCGAAGGCCGGGAGGTGTTGAAGAGCCTGGCCGCGCCGCTGTCCGCTTACCTCCAGGCCCGCGAGGAGATCCTGATGGTGAGCGGATTTACCGACGACCGCCAGATGCGCGAGGCCAACCGCCGCTTTGCCGACAACTGGGAGCTGTCCGCCCAGCGCGCGTTGACGGTAACCCGCGCGTTGATCGATGAAGGCGTCCCGCCCTCCTCGGTCTTCGCGGCCGCCTTCGGCGCCGAGCAGCCCGTGACCTCGAATGCCAACGACGAGGGACGGGCCAAGAACCGGCGCGTGGAAATCGCACCGATTCCAAGGCCGTCCAACGAAACGGGGAAGCCGCGTGATTAGTGGCGAGATTGGTGGCGAGATCGGCGGCAAGATTGGTGGCGAAAGCCACGACGCCCTTGCCACGCTCGACGCATGGCGTGCGCGTGGCGCCGATCGCCTGAATCCTGTCCGCTTTCGATTCATCGAAGCGCTGGCCCGACGCGCGGCCGCCCACAGCGGCGATGCGCGACACATCCTGGACACCAGGCTGGCCAAACTGCTCGAAGCCTATGCCGGTGATCTCGAAAGCGCCGGTTGCAACGACAGCAAGGACGGCAACGTCGGCGGCACAGCATTGCCAGGCGCTCCCCCTCGCGGGCCGCTGGCCGGACTGGTCAACTACATCGCCATCCGGGCGCCGTCGGATCGCGGCGCCCCCGCAGCGATTGCTGGCGTGCCCCGTCGCGCGTCCTTACCGGACATGGAGGTGCTCGACTACTTCCGGGAAACCTGGTCCAGGGTCAGCACCGATCGACGGTTGCGGCAGTCGCTGGAGCAAGTGCCCGATAATGCCGGCCCGCTCAATTCGAGCCGCCTCGTGCATCGCTCGCTCTCCCTGATGCGCGAACTGTCGCCTGAATATCTCCACCAGTTCTTGTCGTACGTCGACGCCTTGTCGTGGATGGAGCAGATGAACGGCGGCGGTGCCATGGCAGGTAAAGACGCGCCGCGCGCCGGGAGCATCAAGCCGAGCGCTCGCAGCAGGCCGCGCTAGCGCAGCTTGGGGGACGGCGGGTCAATATCGGCTCGATTCATCCCGGCGAGCCGTACGATGCCACGCCACAGGCGAGAGCAGCAGCACCGCCAGAAGGAACGCCACCTGCGAAAGATAGAACGGCTCGAGCCATTGCCGATTCAATGCGACGTAAAACGTATTGTGGACGACGTCGAGGATGATGATTGCCGCGGTGAGAGCAATGCCCACCCTTGGTTTGACGAAAAGAAGCAGTGCCGCCAAAGGATCGACAAACGTCAGCGCGCCCCAGAACACCCGGCTGGCCCAGTACGCGCCATTCTCATAGCCGTAGTCCCAGAGAAAGCCATGTTGAAAATCTGCCCGCACGTGATTGGCTGTCGCGATCAAAAGACAGCAGGCAAATAGAAGACGGATGGAGAATGAAACGCTTGGCATGGCTTGATCTGTCTGCTTGGTCGTCTATCTAGCGTTTGCCTGTGGCGATCGGCGGCGCTTCGCAAGCCTGCGCCGTGAGCTCCGATGTATCCGCGCACTGCCGCCACAACGCCTCCGGCATCGCCGCCACCAGCACTAGGTCCTGCCCCGGCGCATAGTTCCAGAACACCCGGCCCGGACGCGCGCGCGCGGTTTCCCAGATCTTGCGCTTCTGTTGCGCGGTGAGGCGGATGTCGCTGCCCCGCCCGCTGTTGCCAGCGGCGAGCACCTCGCGCTGCCCGGCGCTGAACGCCATCATGTCGCCCGCGGCCTCGTCGCCGGGCAGCAGCAGGATCTTCCATGGGTAATGCCAGGACTCCACCGATGGAACACGCCAGTCCGGGCCGTTCAGTACCATGGTGTATTGCGCGGGATTGCTCGCGGCATAGCTTGAGCCCCGCCCCTCCTGGGCACCCAGGCTTTCGGGCAAGCGATAGGGCAGGCCTGCGTTCATCGACGAGTAGCCCTCGCTCGGGCTTTCCTTGACATACAGGTGCTGTGGCTTGCCTTGCACGTCGAAGGTGCGCACCTGCACACGTCGCCCATGGGCATCGCGCTGGATCATGCGCAGCAGGTGGCCATCGGCATCATGCACATAGCGCAGCGCGGCCGTCTCGCCGGAGCCGGACTCGCACGCCCCTTCACCCGACGAGGCAAGCCAGCCCGCCTTGTCGTAGCGTAGGCAATGCTGGCCGGACAGCGGCGGCGGCGCGTCGTCATCGCTGTCATACGTGTCGAACCCAGCCAAGCGTGCCGCGCCGTCGTAGCGCAGGACGAGCGTGCGCTCCAGCTTGTAGTCTTCAGGCCCGGCCGCACGCGCATCGTTGGCGCGATTGCCCGGCTGGCCGTGCCGCCGCTCCGATGCGTAGCGAAGGCTCTGCGCCGGACTCAGCAGCGCCTCGCGCCTTTGTTCGAACGCTTCGGTGAAGCGGTACTGCTCCACGCGGCACAGGCGGCGCGCGCTGTCGCCCGCATCATCGAAGTACAGCACGGTTGGGCCCACGCGCTGGTCCGTGGGCAGGCCGTAGACCGACCAGTCGACCTGCTCAGCCCATAGCAAAGCCCGCGCGCGGCCGGCAATGGAGATGCGCAACGGCGTGTCCAGGTTGTCCGACTTGACGCGCGCGCCATCCAGGCCCAGCAGCGTGCCCGCTTCGTCCAGCGGAAAGTCCACCACAACCCGCGTCATCGCAGCCGAGGCGCTGGCCGCCGGATCGCACACGGCGTGAGCGACCGGCGAGACGGAAAGCGCGAGCAGCAGTGCCAGCGTTTGCGCTGGACTAGGCCTATTGAAATTGCGTGGCATGGAGGTAGGACACCAGGTTCCAGAACTCGGCGCTGACGCCGCCCAGGCGCAACGCGCCGCTCTTGTCATCCATCAGCAGGAAGGGATAGGCACGCCGCTCAAACCTGCCTGCCGGTGGCAGGCGATAGGGCTCGAAGCGCTTGGGGTCGCTGAAGTAGCGCTCCGTGGTGTCACCACCGCCGCCGTTGATGTGCATATACCAGACGCTAAGGTTGTGCGCGCCGATCGTCGCTTCGTTCTCCGGATAGATGCCGCCGTCACCCGCCGGCACCGCGTCGCGCAGCAGGTCGAAGAAGATGCGCCCCGCACCCACCACCGCGAAGCCGCTGCCCGCGCTAATGTCGCTCTGTTCCGCCAGAGCCTTCAATAGCGGCACGGCACGCGATTCCGGCACGACTGACTTTGCGAAAACCTGCTCGATCTGCGCCTCAGTGATCTGCGCGTCCGCCCTGCGCCGCTGCTGCAGCGTGGCGAAGTCGGTTTCGAATTGCTGCTGCCATGCGCGATAACGCTGCGCTTGCGCCGCGCGGTCGAACTGCTGAGCGAATGCGGACGTCGTGAACAGAAGAGCGAGCATCCAGAAGGCCAGCGCCCGGATGCCTGCGCTCTTGCCAGGTCGTGTTCTCATGATGTCGACGGCGAAGTGGTTCTTCTGTTGCGCGGCGCGGCGCAGGGTGGTCAGGCGTCTTTGCAAGGCGGTGGGCATTCAGGTGGGATTCGGTGTAAGCACTTCAAAGGTGACGAGGCAATTGGATCAGCGACAGCCCGGCGCATTGGTTCATCCGCGCGTCAACCCGTTCTTCGATGGATGGCGCGCCGCGCGAAAAGCGTTGCCAGCATGCCGATCAGATAACCACTGCCGGTGGCCACGCTGATGAACAAAACCAGAAGGCCCGAGTACGGTCGCCCCCAGATTGTCGCAGCGGCAAATGCCGCGATTGCCATGCTGGCCGGCAAAACCACGCGCCATATTACCGCGCGCAGCCGCATGCTCCCGACGGCTGCGGAAATGCCCCCCACAAGCAGGCCGAGGCCAAACGCGATGTCTTCGATGTCTACTCTCCATTGAGTGTGTGGATGATGCGTTCGCGGCAGCGCCACTGTCGCGCGGCCAGGCTGCCTCGCACCTGCGCGCGCGAAGGCGCGTGAGAAGGAGTACGCCGGCCCCGGGCCACGCAAATGTTCGTCAAGCGGCAACCGTTACGCAGTGCTACAGATTGATCTGCGCCTCCGTAATCACCTCTGCAACCAGCACCTTTCCGGGGCCATCCAGGAAATACTCCACCTCGGCCGGCTCGCGCAGTTTCATATAGGTGGATTCGCCGATCTGCATGGTATGCCCGGCCGCCAGCTCCGCGCCGCTTTCCATCATATAGCCCATGATGTTGTTGAAGATGTCGGCATACCGCTGGCCTTCTTCGTGCCCGCTGGCAAGCACAGCAAAGTCGGGGAGTCCGAACAGGTCGCCGCCATAGGTGCGCATCCACACGCCCTGTACATCCTGCACTTCATACTTGACGAACCCGCAGTAAAGGGCATTGAGCGGCAGGCTGCGCAGCAATTCCAGGCTCTCGCTGCCAAGACTGTCTGGCGCCAGGATACCGGCGGGCAGTGAGGTGCGTGCGTGTTCGTTCAACACCGCCAGCGCACCGAAGCCCGCCAGGGCGCCGGCTACGGCGGCGAGCGCTACGTACTGCTCCAGCGGATTGTCGTCAAAGCCAGCGTAGTACAGGATGATGTGGCTGGTGTGCGCACGTACCTCGTCCTTGACCTGCGCCGGGTAGGCCGCAGGCGCTACGCAGGCTTCGAGCGAGTCCTGCGGATAAGGGGCATCGAAACCGATCAGCCGCACCACGTGCTTGCCCCAGCCGATGAGCCCGAACAACTCCTGCATGTCTGGCGCAATCTCGGCGCGGGCCTTGCTCATGGAGGGATGAAAGGCGCGCAAGGCGGTCGTCAACGCAGCCGCCTGCATCGTGAGCGGTCCGCGGAACAGCACCTGCAGGCTGAGCGGATTCTCGATAGCGGCGTTGGCGGTCAGGGCGGTGGCATCGGCAGATTCGTCGGCGCGTCCGAAGTAGCGGGAGAAGATGTTCATCTGTTGTACGGGCGGAGTGAGGTAAGCGCGATATCCACGCATCGCGCCGCCAGTTTACAGGCCGCAATCACAGTTGTCGCCTTCCCGCATCAAGATCGGAGTTCGCCTGGCCAGCGCCAGGAAGCTCGGCTCGCTCGCTCACCGCAACGATGTCGGCTCCCGTTGCGTGAGAACGCGGTCGATCAGCCCCCATTCCAGCGCTTGCTCCGATGTCATGTAGCGGTCTCTGTCAAGGGTGCGCTCGACCTCCTCGTAGGTGCGCCCGCAATGTTCGGCATAAAGCCGGGTGACACGATGCTTGGTCCGCTGCATCTCCTCGGCATGAATGAGGAAATCCGACGCCTGCCCTTGAAACCCGCCCAGCGGCGGCCGGAAAAGAATCGATGCGCAACTCGCCTTCGAGCACGATGAACGTTTCGTCGGTGTCAGCATGACGGTGCCACAGGAAATCGCCTTCGACCTTCACGACGTCGAACTGATAGTCATTCATTTCAACGACGACGCGTGATTGCCAGTGACCGTCGATCTGCGCGAGCTTGCCGGTCAGGTCGATGGTCTGGCATTGGCCGCGCTCGGCCGGCACGGCAGTGTGGTTCGGGGATTGGGACATCGTTCTCTCCGCTCAAGGGTTGATACCTCGACGATACGCATGTTAATTGCTGCCGTATTGAACGATCGTGGGTGTTCTCTGCCACGCTTGACGCCACCCGCGATCTGGAGCCAGCGCCCCGGCGTCAGCCCGAATGTCCTCGCGAAATGTCGCGTCATGTGGCTCTGATCAGCAAAACCCGCGGCCGCAGCGGCGTGCGCGAGCGAGGTGCCGCCGAGCAGCATGCGGCGCACCGCATCGAGGCGCCGAATGCCAGAATCGAAGCCTTCGCCAACCTATCTTCGTCGTTGAAGGATGGTGCCAAAGACGCACTTACGATCCCGGACGATGGACCGAAACAAAAAACTCGGACGGTGGAAGCCCGAAGTGCTTTTTGAAGGCGACGGCATAGGCACTATGACTTTCATACCCGCTGTTTAACGCGACCTGCGTAATGGGCGCACCTTCGAGGAGAAGGGTCATGGAGGACATCAGTCGCATCTGCTGGCGCCACCGTCCAAATGTCAGTCCCGTGCTTTTCTGAAAGCGACGATGGAATGTCTTGGTGCTCATGGCCAGTGTCGCAGCCCAATCGTCTGCCATCGCAGGATGGGCGGGATCGCTAACCAGCATGTCGCACACCCGCTGAATTTGCGCATCGGACGGCCAGGGCAGATGAAATGGCAGGGGGCGCTGTAAGCCCAATTCCTCCATGAACAATTCTCCCAGAAGTTTCTCGCGTTTTGAATGAGTGGATTTGAGATCCAGGAACGTCAATGCGCCGATCAGCTCCCGCAACAAGGTGGAGACATGGAGAACGCTGTCCTCCGCCGGCAGGTGCTTCGCCGAATCTTCGTGGATAAAGATGCCATGGACCTCTACAGGCACCGGTATGACCAGGCGATGGGGTATGCCAGGCCGCAACCAGACTGCAGCCGTGGAGGGGACCAGCCAGCGGCCCGTGGCAGCCTCGATCAGCAGGACACCTTCGGCGGCATAAAGCAGATGTCCCCGGCGGTGTGAATGCTCTGGCACGACATGGCCCGCCGGGTATCGGGTTACCACGCCCGTAACGGGCAAATCGGAAGACTCGTGATCGTTGAGGTCGAGTGCCTGGGCACCTCCTGGCGGAGAAGCAAATCCCATTTCGAGCTGAATGTCCATTTTGATAAAGAATATGTCCATTGTTCTGTAGATGGACATCATGGTCAAGCCTATATTCCCATCAGGAGATCATGTTTACGACAAGCTCATGTGCGCTTTCCTGCTTCTTTCGCGACTGCTACTACGTCTGACACCCGGTCGGGGTCTGGACGCATTCACCTGCGTCATGACCCATCCTGATTCCCCCTGACCCCGACCTCGGCCAGCTTCCTCCAAGCAGGGGAATCAGGCGTTCTTGATTCCCTATTCGAGGTTTTTATGTTGGCAAATCCTTCCTCAAAGTATCGTGCGTTTCCGGTCATCGACATGCCGGATCGGCAGTGGCCATCGCGCACATTGACCCAGGCCCCCATCTGGCTTTCAACCGATCTGCGAGACGGTAATCAGGCTCTGTTCGAGCCGATGAATCGCGAGCGCAAGCTGCGCTTGCTCAACGAATTGGTACGCATCGGTTTCAAGGAAATCGAGGTGGGATTCCCCGCTGCGTCCAAAACCGATTTCGAGGTCGTGCGTCATTTGATCAACGCCAGTCTCATACCGGACGACGTGACCCCGATGGTCATGACGCAATTGCGCGAAGACCTGATCGAGGAAACCGTACGCAGCGTTCAAGGCGCGCGCCGGGTGATCGTGCATTTCTACAATGCCATCGCTCCGGCCTGGCGCGAAATCGTCTTCGGCATGAGCGTGCCGCAGATCGTCGAGATGGTTGAGCACCATATCGCGTTGTTCGGAAAGCTGATCGCGCAACATCCGCAAACGGAATGGGTGCTCCAGTATTCTCCCGAGACCTTCTGCATGGCGGAATTGGATGTGTCGCTCGCCGTGTGCAATGCCGCCATCCGGGCATGGGATGCCGGACCGCAACGGCCCATGATCGTCAATCTCCCCACGACGGTCGAAGTTTCCACGCCCAATGTCTTTGCAGATCAGATCGAATGGATGCACCGCAGGTTGGAGCGGCGTGAGCATATCGTGCTGTCTGTGCATCCGCATAACGACCGCGGGACAGGTATCGCTTGCGCGGAGCAGGCGATGCTGGCGGGCGCGCAGCGGGTCGAGGGCTGCCTGTTCGGCAATGGCGAGCGCAGCGGCAACCTGGATGTCGTGACGCTGGCACTGAACCTGTACACGCAGGGCATCGCACCGGGACTGGATTTTTCCGACATTGCCGCGGTCGCGCGCATTGCCGAGGAATGCACCGCCTTGCCTATTCATCCGCGTCATCCCTACGTCGGCGATCTGGTGTTTACCGCTTTTTCCGGTTCGCATCAGGATGCCATTGCCAAAGGTTTTGCCGCGCAAGACCCCAACGGAATCTGGCGAGTTCCTTATCTGCCGCTTGATCCGCACGACCTGGGACGCACCTACGACAGCATCGTACGTGTCAACAGCCAGTCGGGCAAAGGCGGCATTGCGTTTCTCCTGCAACGCGATTACGGCGTGGTGATACCGCGCCGCATGCAGATCGAATTCAGCGCCATCGTTCAGGAACTGGCCGATGCCAGCGAAACCGAGCTGACCAGCGAGCAGATCTGGGCCGTCTTCGAGAAAACCTATCTTGTCCATGGCGATGACAAAGTAGGTCATGCCTATCGACATCATCGTCTGTTCGATACGCCGGAGGGCCAGGGCATTGAACTGGAACTGGGGTCACCGGACGGAACTGTGCTTACGCGCCAAGGCGTGGGCAATGGCCCCATCGCGGCAACGGTCGCAGCCCTTGGCCTGCCATTGCGGATCGACAGCTACGAGGAGCGCAGCCTCAGCACGGGTGCGGATGCATTGGCAATGGCGATCGTAGAAATGGTATGGCCTGGTGTGCCGGGTTCCCGCTTCGGCGTGGGAAAGCATCCGAACATCATTACCGCGTCGGTGCTTGCGGTACTGAGTGCTACCGCGAGATTTTCCAAAGCGGTTGAAGCAGGGGTGCATTCTTGATCGAGTGAGTCCTTTAGCACGCAGACTGTCGTTACCCACTGCAGCATGGCCGGCGTAATACTCGGCCATACTGCGGTTCGCAGGAGGCACCGTATGCTGAAGAGAAGCAAATGATCTGTATGAGGAGGAGTGCTTGGCGGCGAACCTGCTGTTTCATGGCTGTTGCTGAAGAGCTCCACTTTGCACGCGGCGGAGCGACTGCATATCGAGCAGTCGCCGCTGCCTCGGGCCGTCAAGGAACTGGAAGAAGAGTTTGGCGTGCTGCTGTTTGCGCGTACCTCGCGTAGCACCCGACTGCCCCGCGCAGGACGCATGTTCATGGAGAATGCCCCGCGCGTCTTCACGACCTTGCAGCAGGCCCGCGATAGCGTCAAGAAAGCGGCCAGCGGTTTCTAAGGCCAGTTGCGTATTGCCTTGTCCGACGGCTTCACACCGTCGCGCTTTTCCGCTCTGTTGGCACGATGCCGACAAGACGGGCCGGGCATCGAAATCCGTCTGTCCGAAGTGCGTCTGTCGCAGCAGATCAAGGGGCTGCCGGACGACACCTGCGACCTGCGGGAACCCTCCCGACGAGCGAAAGCGCATCCGACAGGAACGAGCGAGTCCATTGCCAGAAGCCTTCGAGATCGTGCCACCGCTCGCAAGGGTCAGATAACGCTAGTCAAGAGACGACATCGATCTCCTGCGCCACATACACGGAACAGAATTAACCACCCGCTTCCGCATCCGTGTGTGCGCAGGCAAACATACCGCATCCGCTGGCAGCACAATCATGGACCGCATCGCAGGCCACGTTGCTTGGTGGAGGAGGTGCATGACGATGGTCCGCGCTTTCGTTTCGGAGTGGCAAACCAAGGCGCTCTGCTGGATCCGCGTACCTCGGTCACGTCATCTGCACGATTTTCCGTCGCCGCCGCCGCCAATGTTCTCCAACGAACGGAACTGACCAATACCGTCAGGCTTCTGCCGGCGTGAGCGTTTCAACGGAGGGACATGACATGGATACCAAAGTCAGTGCGCACGATGGCGCGAATTCCGCGTCGGTGGTCGATGGCGACTTCCCTGCTGCCGGCGCTCCGCAACCTTTGCAGGCAAGACAGCATCGCTACCTACAGGCGCTGATCGAGGCCGGACTGCTGATCCCTGGCGGGGTTGACGGCGTTTACGGTCGCAGCGCCGAGTTCGAGGCCATTGTGGACGGACTGAATATTGCCTTCACCGCGCTCGGCGTCGATCAGCACGCGGAGGTGATGCGCTTTCCCCCGGGGATGTCCCGCAATCACTTCGAGAAGAGCGAGTACTTGAAGAGTTTCCCGCAGTTGGCCGGCACTGTGCATAGCTTCTACGGCAACGATCGCGATCATCATCGCCTGCTGGCGCGCTTGGAGGACAGCGAGGAATGGGCCGACGAACAACGCCCAACGCGCGTGGTACTGACGCCGGCGGCATGCTATCCGATCTACCCGGTGATCGCGCGGCGCGGCGTCATGCCGCCAGAAGGGTGCGTGGTTGACGCGATGTCCTATTGCTTTCGCCACGAACCTTCGCTAGACCCGATGCGCATGCAAATGTTCCGCCAGCGCGAGTACGTCCGTCTGGGCAATGCCGACCAAGTGATCGCGTTTCGTCAGCTCTGGATAGACCGTGGCCGGCAGTTCGCGGCACTGCTCGAATTGCCGCACGAGGTGCGGTTGGCCAACGATCCCTTCTTCGGTCGCTGTGGCAAGATCGTGGCCGACAGCCAACGCGAGCTCAAGCTCAAGTTCGAGCTACTTGTGCCGATCCACGACGGCGCGCCGCCCAGTGCGTGCATGAGCTTTAACTATCACATGAACCACTTTGCCCAGGTGTGGGCGCTGCGCACTGCCGACGGCGCACCGGCCCATACCGGCTGCGCCGGGTTCGGCCTCGAACGCATGGTGCTAGCGTTGCTGCGTCACCATGGCTTCGATCTGGCGCACTGGCCGAAGGGGGTGCGGGCCACGCTCGGCGGAATGTGAAGTCGGCCGAGCGCCGCTCCCCTTCTCGTCGCGCGACGTATATTTAGATTGCGGTGCCGCCCCGCCATCTGCTGCGTATATGTGCAGCAAGGGGCACAGCACGAACCGAGAGGCCAGACGTATGCGCGTGCAGGAAAACTCTAGGGAAAATCATCTCTTGTCCGTTCTGCCCGATGTGGAATGGGCTCGCCTAGCTCCGCTACTGGTGGCGATAGACATGCCGCTAGGCCATGTTATTTACGAGTCAGGGGATCGCCTCGATCACGTGTATTTCCCGACCACGTCAATCATTTCTCTGCTCTACGTCATGGAGGATGGCTCGTCGGCCGAGATTGCGATTGTCGGTAATGAAGGCCTCGTGGGCGTTGCCCTTTTCATGGGAGGGGAAACCACACCGAGCCGTGCGATCGTGCAAAGCGCAGGCCGTGCCTATAAACTGAGCGGCGCCGCCATGAAGCAGGAATTCAATCGAGGTGGGCCAATGCAGCGACTGCTGCTCCGCTATACGCAGTCACTGATCACCCAAATGGCACAGACCGCTGTCTGCAATCGGCATCATTCAATCGACCAGCAACTTTGCCGCTGGCTGTTGCTGAGCATGGATCGCTTGCCGTCCAACGAACTGCGCATGACACAGGAGTTAATTGCGAACATGCTGGGAGTACGAAGGTCCGGAGTGACAGAGGCTGCGCTGAAACTGCAGAGTGCCGGCCTGATTCGCTATCACCATGGGCATATCGAGGTACTCGACCGGCTGGGGCTGGAGGAGCGCGTGTGCGAATGCTACGCCGTCGTGAAGCAAGAATGCGATCGGCTACTGCCCGACTTGCGAGCGATTTGAGCTCAGGCCGGCACGTGTTAACCCCTACGGATCCCGATAGCAAGAATGCGACTCGCTGATTTTATTCTGCACGACATGGAGGCCATCCTGGCGCAGTGGGAAGCGTTTGCGGGTACGCAATTGCCGGCTTCTGCGAGTATGGCCCCGCCGGCATTGCGCGACCACGCCGAGGCGATTCTGCTGGCGGTTGCGAAGGACTTGTCTACATTCCAGACCAAGATAGCCCAGGCAGAAAAATCGAGGGGCTTGGCCCTGCAATTGATCGACGCTCCGGAAACCGCTGCCCAGACGCATGCCCATCTTCGTTTGCGAAGCGGCTTCGACATCAACCAACTCGCCGCTGAGTACCGCGCTCTGCGTGCAAGCGTTCTTCGTCTATGGATAGACGATTGTCAGCTTGACTTGCTTGATCTCGATGACATGATCCGGTTCAATGAGGCAATCGATCAGGCTCTGGCCGAATCGATCGGTCTTTTCACCGCGCAAGTGGACCAGGCTCGAAACCTGTTTCTGGGAATGCTCGGCCACGACATGCGAAGCCCCCTCCATATCATCCAGTTAACGGCGGCTTATCTCGCGAGTGTGGAAGCTGGGGAGAATGTATCCGGTGCCGCTCAGCGGCTGGTCAAGAGCGGTGCGCGCCTGAAGGCGCTCCTGGACGATCTACTTGATTTCAATCGAACCACGCTGGGCCTCCGAATCAATCTCGGCTCGGACAAAGTCGACTTGGCGAATTTGTTTGCCGAAGAATTAGCTCTGTTACGCGCTGCGCATCCTGGCCACGGGATCAATCTTGAGGTGGCGGGCGACACGCAGGGTGTTTGGGATGGACGACGTCTGCAGCAGCTGCTTGGCAATCTTGTGGTGAATGCAATCAAGTACGGAGCACCGGACGAGCCTGTACGAGTAGTTGTGGCCGGCGATGAGAGGGAAGTTCGTTTCGAGGTCAGGAATAGCGGGCAAGCCATCGAGCAATCGACCCTAGCTCAGCTCTTTGACCCGCTAAAGCGGGCCCCCGAACATGAAAGCAGCCACGCCGCCGATGGCAGCCTAGGATTAGGCCTGTACATCGCGCGGGAGATTGCCCGAGCTCATGGTGGCGAGATAACAGCACGGTCCGATCAGGAAGAAACGGTGTTTGCTGTCCGCTTGCCTCGTAGCGAGTAACGCTAATGGGTGCATTGCACACAGCTGGACTATCACCTCAACCCGATTTCTGTTCCGGCCGAGGAGCGTTGGTCTTTGACCATCGGATGGCCGATTACGGGGCGGAGCCGACGCCTGAATGTCCGATCGACGACGTATTTGACCGGCGTTTTCTGGCCGGGATCTTCTTCAGGTGATCCTTAAGTTATCGGCGTCCGCATGCTAGGGTCCCCAACAGTGCAAGTGACCGGACAAAGGACTCGCCGCGTCGTTATGCGCGCGCGTACGAAGCCTCCCGCCGCTTAGCGGATCCGAGCGATCGCGTTGAGGACGGCACCGCCCCGGGCCGTGATGCAGGGACGTGGGCGCCCGGAATCGATCCTCTCCAGGGTGACAAGCTGATGTTCGAGGAGCGCGTCAAGATCCGCGCGATCCAACTCAGGTTCATCAGAGGCGTCCTTGATTAGCATGAGGGTTGCCACTTCATGAGGACTCAGCATCCTTGTCTCCGATGTTTTATACGTTCGGTCTGCTGGGGAGCTTCAATTACCGGCGCCGCGCCAGGCGCTTGGCCCGTGCGGTTGGCGACCTCTTTGAAAGGTCGAGCACTGGGTCGCCAACCCAGCGCCGGGAAAAGTTCATTCAATACCGCCCGGTGCAAATTATCAAGGCGTGATATGAATTTTTTTCCCACCGCCATCACCAGATTAACGTCCACTCGTGCACAGCCCCCGGGGGGATCGCTCTACGTCCCCCAAACCGTCCTACGCCTTGGTCATGCTGCGGACTAGAACAATCCGCGGCCGCCGCAAGTCATGCAGCGTCAGATCGTGCCTGGTCATCTGCACGCAGAGCCAGTTGATTGCCGCTGCGCTCTTGATCTCAAGAAAAAGAGGAAAGGTGTCGGGATTTGGTAAAGAACTACAGATCTCGGGGCGGCTTGTTTCGCCATTGGCAGCCTAGTCTGGAATGGCAGTCGGCGAGTATGGCAAAAACTGCACCAACTTGGCAAGCAAACCTCATCAACCTCATCGGGCCATCATTCGGGCTGTTCTTGGCTATGTACAAGCGAATCCAGACACTCGGACCAAGTGGTGCCAGTTTTGGGGGCCAGATACTTGGGGTCGCCACGACAGCCCGTGATCGGCACGAGAGTGCGAACCAAGCCGCCCGCCAGCGGCGTACCTCACGCGCCGGCGGGTGGCCGTCTCGTCAGCGCACGCAGCCGCGCGTTGTCGCCATTCTCCCACCAGCCGATCGTAAGCTGGCTCCAGCCGCAATAGACGCCATAGGCCCATGCTTGATATTGCTGCGCTTCGCGGTCGTCGGCTGTCTGTTGGCCCATCAGCCAGCGAATCTCTTTTTCGGCTGCGGCCGTCACCTCTGCATACGACCAAGTGGGAGTGAATGTGGTCATGGTCTTTTCCCATGAGGCCCCATAGATGCCTGCCAGCTGGAGTGCCTTCTTGTCCCCATTTGAGATTTCGCGGCCCGGCAACATCCGGTCCTGATTCCCTAGTTATAGGCCTAGATATGTCTGCAACCGCGTGCTCCACCAGAGTCGCTCTGGTTCAGCAAGAATCAGCTCCCTCGGGCACCTGCAGGTAGCGTTGCTGGCGACCCACCCAGTGCTCGCGAGGGGACGGCCGACGAAGAAGGCTGTAGTAGGCAGTCGCGTCCTCGGCAGGGAGCGACGGCTCGGGCGCTCACGCTAGGCCCGCGAAATAGATGCGCACGGCACGTTTCGCTTCGCGTTAAAAAGCGGGGTTTCAGTCGTGGCCCTCTCCCTCTGGCCCAGAACTTGCGCTCACTACAGGGAAGTGGGACGTAGCCCTCCAAGCAAGGTAGATCCCGTGCATACAATTCTCGTGGTCGACGACGAACCGGGCGTGACCGAAGGGTTGGCCTGCGCGCTCGAGCAGGAGGGCTATGCTGTCGAACAGGCAGTGGACGGGCTCAGTGCCTTCGCGGCTGCGCAGCGCGTTCATCCGAGCGTGGTGGTGACCGACTGGGTCATGCCGCATGCCGATGGCGCGATGCTTTGCAAATTGCTGCTACGCGAGCCAGGCCTTAGCGCCACCCCAATTGTGATCTCGACCAGTTGCAAGCTACAACCTGTGATCGCTAATCCGACCGTCCGCTACTGCCCGAAACCCTGCCTGCCCAACGATGTGGTGCGGGCCGTTCATGACCTCCTCGGCGACAAGGCCCTCCCATGTGTATGACGCGCCGCAGTCTTGAAATTCTTACCCGCACTTACTCTTCGGAATTCCCTGGCCTTGCCGGCTTCAGCCACGAAACCTCATAACAATTGTTGGGACACGAGGGGCGAGAACCTAACACTAACAGAAGGGAGGAGAGTTCCTGACAAGCTGCCAAGGGGCAGCCTTACGCAATTCGGAAGCGGGGCCATGGCGATCGCAAGGGTGACCTCATGGAACGTCACTAACCTCATTGTCTTGGTGAGACGAACATAAATTACGAAGAGCGCGATACTTAGGGAACGTACAAAAACCGCCTTGGTCGAGGGCCCGGAAAAAAATGCGATTGATCACCTTGTCCCTGCTGCTCTGCATCCCATGGTCGGCGGCTGATGCAGCCGGGGTTCCTACCGCGCCCGCCGAGACCAGGGTGCACCCCACCGCATGCCAGTTCTTCATCGATATCATCCGCGAGAGTTTGCTGTCGGAGCTGGAAGTGGCGTGCGTGTCCACGTCATCCCAGTGTGAGGACAAAAACGTCGTGGTGAGATCGATACTAAATTACATCGAGGCCCAACGGCTACACAACGAAGACGAGTGCAATACCGCGCTTGAAGTGCTTGAGCGCCTGCGGGCATTACCTTCGCAAGACCACTGACTTCAAAATAGGGCTTCTAGAATGCACGTAGCTTGGTGGCGCGAATGTCTGCCAACGCACCAACGCACCAACGCACCTAGCGAAAACCCATCTCGACCAGTTTTTGTTCTGCCTATACTGACAGCACGGTCTTTCCCTCAGGGCCGTCTATGATTGGTCCTACTGGACCCAAGCACCGCGTGTCGCTCCCGTCCACGGTGCTTTTTTGTGCGACGGCTACCCATCGAAGGCCTCGTGGCACCCAGCCGCAATAATGGTAAAGGCCCACCGCGTGCCGGGGCCGTCCACTATCGCGATTTCATCCGCTCCCCATCTGCAGGACCTCATCCTCGTAGGCTCAATGGCAATGCATGCGGGCACCTCTCTGAGGGTCTTGATAGCTTCTGCCGCAGGCCAAGGCTAGACCCCGGAAGCCGCATGAGCGGATGCCCGCTGAGCGCATCGCTTCTGCGCAATCCGCCGTACAGACCCAATAGTGGCCAGAACTTGCGGGAAAATTGATCCGGGGCCAGACCATGGCGAAGTTGGCCACGGGGGGGGGGGAATGACCGACTCGCTGGACGCAAGGCACCCATCACTGACGGCGATTCCGGTATCGGCCGCGCGGCGGCGATCGCGTTGGCGCGCGAAGGAGCAGACGTCGCCCTCAGCTACGTTTTCGCCGAAGAGCCCGACACCACGGAGGTCATGGGGTTGATCCAGCAGGCAGGGGGTAAGCCAGTCGCCTGCCCGGCGATATCCGGGACGAGGCATTCTGCCATTCGCTCGTGGAGTCTGCGATGCGCGGCGTGGGAGGCTGGATATTCTGGTCAATAACGCCAGCCGGCAACACAATGCCGACTCTATCCTTGATATCTCAACGTAGCAATTCGACTGGATCTTCAAGACGAATGAAGGAACACTGGATCCGCACGCAATTGCGTGTACCGGGCTTAGTGAGCGCAATCTCGATCTCCGCAAGGCCTTGAGAACGGGACCGCTACGGCGTGGATCGGATTGTCGTGGGACGCGATGGGACAATCAACTTCGTGTGACAAAGCGCGGCAGCCGTCAGATCACTAGGCACCCAGATAGACAGGAAGCTTGCCAGCTGCGCGCAAGCCGCGTCGCGTCAGCTAGAGCGGTTGGGTGTTGCCCCCCGCCCGACGGACTGTGGACTCGCCAGGCCACCTGGTAGGCGCTTCTTTACATCGACTAGCCAAGGGGAAATCTTGGACCTATCGTCGCTCGTCGCGAAGCGGCCTCGAAATGCAGAGATGCACGTATGCCGCCCAATCGTGAATGCTGAACGCTGCGCGTAGCACGTGGGAAGCAGACGGGTGATCACCGGCGGACTTGCGCGCCGAGACATTCGCGAACAGCGGTAACCTTCTAAATTCCCAATTCACTGCCTCGATCCCACGTCTGAAACTGAAGTTGGAAGTCGGAGCGGACGAAACGTTGCTGGGTGCGCTCGAGGCCGCGGGCGCCAATCCTCTGTTCAATTGCCGAAATGGCGAATGCGGACTTTGCGCTGTGGAAGTGTTCAACATTGATGACGCAATCGAACATTGCGACGTGTTTTTTCATAGACCACGAGAAGGCTATTGCCAACCAACTGTGCGCCGGTGTATCCCGCATCTCCGGTCGAGAAGTCTCGATCGAACTGCCGTAAAGCACAGGTAGTCTTCCGTCGCAAGGGCCGTGAACACGGCCAGCCTCATCCCGATCCGCATGCCGCAGGGCCGCCCTCGCCGACGGCATGTGGCTCGCATCATCCCTGCACTCACAAGAGCCGCCAGAACAATACCCACGGTTCGCCCCCATCTGGCAAGGCAATGGCGGCCAGTTGAGGCACCGGCATCCTGACGCCCCTACACTGCGCTGCGACTGTGCTGTCGGAACTCGATCGGCGAGATCGACATCCGTTTTCGAAATATCTTGGCCAACCGGTCGCCGTTGCTCAAGCCACTGCGGCGCGCAATCTTGTCGACCGGCAAATCGGTTTCAGCCAGCAGGCGGCTCGCCATTTCGAGTCTTATCCGCAGCAGGTAATCGGAGGGAAGAATCCCAATCGCTAACTTGAAGCAGCGCAGGAAGTGGCGCTCGCTCATTGCGGCGATCTGGGCAGCATCGGCAACAGAGATCGAGCGTTCGCAATTCTCGTGCAACCAGCGCGCCGCCTCGCGCATCTTGTCGCCTACGCTGAGGAACCCGTTTCGCCTCGGGACCAGGTCCGGGCTCCAGGTCGGAGTCAAGTGTTCAGCTACGCCGCGCGCGACGTCATGCCCCAGATCATTCTTGATGATCGCCAGCGCGCTCTTCAACGACTTGCCATAGCTAGTGGGTTCGCCGGGTGAAGACATCGCGCGAGTACCGGGGCGCTGCGGCGCTTCATCATTTGGGAGAATGCCCGCGGCGGCCAGCACGGCATGGCCGTCGGCGCTTTCCGTGAGGGCGGAGGTCTTGGGGTAGACTGCGCCCAGCCAGCAATGCAGGCGCTCGTCGCCAGCGGCGTTGTGCGCCTTCACCCCGCCGGCGACGAAGATGACATCGAAGCCGATGTCGTGGCGGGCCTCCAGTTCATCGGTCCAAACCAGGACGGACGCAGAGCAGGCGATGTTGCCGCCGTGTGATGACAGGAAGCGAACGTCGTAGAAGCAGTCATCGCCTGGGTCTGATCGCGATATCTTGTTGGCAGCATGAAAGATCTCCGCGACCATTCCTGCCCCGAGCAGCGAGAACCCATCGAACACCAGAATTCCAATTCGCCGCGCACTGCGCCTGCCATGGGGGTCGGACGCTTGCCGAGAATCTGTGTTTTCGTCTTCTGGGCGGACATAGGGCATGTACCCTCCAATGTTACTGTTGTGCGATCGCAGTGCGTCCAACTAGTGCGCAGCGCGGCACGGAAAGATGTTGAAGACGTAACCGAAGCACATCGCTGGTCAGCGACTCCTGCTGATTGCGTCAAGAACTTCGCGACCGCGGCTGGTCAGGGATGGGCGGACCCGGCCCTCTGATAGAAGCTCCAACCGGACGAATTTCCGGTCAACCAAGGCATCCAGATCGATGGGGTTCAGTTCAAGGTAGTCCTGAGTGCTATCGACATGCATCAATGCGGCGATTTCATGAGGACTCAACATCGTCGTCTCCTGCCAGAGGGCTGAGTTTGTGTGGGGTACGCGCCGTGGGATGGTGTCTTCACGCGCACGGCTATCGGCGTTTCTTCGCGCCTCTCAGGTTTCGCCGGCAATCGCTTCCTTGTCGGATTTGCTCTGCTCAAACGACTTGAAGAGCGTCTTGGCGGCACCATGATCATCCATCAGAGCGCCTGGCGCTGGCCTACAGGGATCTTCGACTTGTCCATGTTGTTGCCTCGGTCTTGGAAGCGCCGGACTGCAGAATGCGGGTAAGCGCCCGCCAACAGCCGCACAATCCATGCCACTTCGCGCCGCTGGCGTCAGCGAAGTCCGCCACTCAATTCCCAGGCGGGCCCTTTCCAGCCGCCCGGCGTAAATGATTCGCAGGCGCATGACCGTTGGTAAGGAAAGTCGGGCAGGATGGCCGGATTTTTGTAAAAAATGCCGCACCGCGGCATTGGTCCCTATCTGGAATGGCTCGATGGCCCCTGGTGTCGCACCCTCGTTGCCCTGCGCCGCTTGGGGCGCGCTGGCCTGCAACGTCAGTGCGGCGCCGGGTGAACGAGGCCGTGGACCGGGCACTCGGACAGGCCCTGAGACATTTGACTGGCTCGAAGCGCCTACCGCCTTCAGCGCGCGCTTCGAGCTGCCGGACCGCATTGAGTATGCGGCGGCCACGCTTTGCCGGGGGCACAAAAAAAGGCCGGCCTGCTGGACCAGCCTTTCGCCGGGAAAGAAACCGCTTACTGGGTCACCAACTCAAGGCCGGCTTGCGACTCGTCGTCGCCGCGGGCGACCAGCACCTTGATCTTGTTCGGTACTGTTGCACCGATGCCGTCGACTGGGATCGTGGTGATGAGCCAGTCTGCGTTGTTGGCCAGCGTCAGCGCACCCGAGTCAAAGATCACGGTCTTGGTGCCGGCCGTGGTGATACGCAGGCGATAGGTGCCGCCATTCAGGTCGATCGAATCGCTGCCCGATGCTGGTACCGCTGACTTGTATGCGACTGCTGCAAACGTAGGCGTTGCCGCCGCCAGGTCAGCTGCCGGGACGGTCAGGTAAATGTCGACATTCTGTGCATTGAACGAGGCGTTCAGGCTGCGAATGCGAGCCTTGTCGGAGAACAGGCCCTTCTCAAACGGGTCGTCGATCTGCAGTACATCCGCCGTGGTAGCACCAGGTAGGGCCACTACTGTGTATTTATGGCCGGTGTGCGTGTTCACCGTGGTCCTCCCGAGTTCAGTTGCCGTGTTGGCAACATTGAACGAGAACGTCTGGTTGCCCTCGTCAACGTTGAAGTACTTTGAAACAAATTTGTAGGGCTCGTTCAGCAAGTTAGTCTTGGTGCCGTTCTGCAGCACATCCACGTTAGGGCCGCCGGTAATAGCATGGATCACGCGCACGGTCGGCTCACTGACGCCGATGCGGGCACCGATGCTGTCATCCCCGCCGCCGCATCCCGAGAGGACGGCAGTTACGGCTAGCGCTAGGCCAAGGATAAATCGGGTCTTGGATCGGAGCATGTGTCACCTCTATGCGTTGGGACTTTGGAGCACTGGCGCGCACGGCAGCGGCATGCTGCGGGGCCAAAGTGAAAATGTGGCGACGCATGCTTGCAAGTCCTGCAATTGCGTATCACCAATGAAGCAACGATAGGTATTAACCACAGGCGCAGGCAGGTGCCCCGCTCCGAATTCAATGTCGGACGATTCCGACAGAAGTCGGGAGTGAGACGCTGGTGCTGGCCTTCTAGCGCGCAGCGCGGGAAGGGAGTCCAAGGCGAGCGGGCGCGGCGTCCTCAGATGTGGCGTAGCACCCGCGACTAGAGGGCGAGCTGAACGTGTACGGCGGGTGTCCCGAGGCTCTCTAATGTGTGTAGGCAGGCGGGTCAAGACAACTTTGCGGTTGGCCCATGCGGCTGGCGGGTCACCCAGTCGCAGATCTTGTTTAATGAAGGCGAACTTCCTATCGCCTTGAACTAATGTGGGAACAGGATTTCCGCTCGCTGCACGAGCAGCGCCTTGCGGCGCATCTGCACGCTGGGCATGAGAGCGTGAAAAAGTGCTGGCTATTTTTCCTTTCATCAGTCCAGGCACTGTCGCGGTCATCCAACCCACGGTATTTCTACACGACCAGGGCTGCCAATGAGGATTGCGCAGATTGCACCACTAGCCGAGCGCTGCCCGCCCAACCTGTATGGCGGCACGGAGCGCATCGTTTCCTACCTGGCCGAAGAACTGGTGCGGCAGGGCCACGAAGTCACGCTGTTCGCAAGCGGCGACTCGACCACGCAAGCCGAGCTGGTACCGTGCTGCAACATGGCGCTGCGCCTGGATACGCGCGTGCGCGATCCGTTGCCGTATTATGTAATGATGCTGGACCGTGTCATGGCGAGTGCCAGCCGCTTTGACGTGCTGCATTTCCACATCGACATGCTGCATTTCCCGTTGCTTCGGCGCATGCCCGTGCGAGCCGTGACGACCTTACATGGCCGTCTGGACCTGCCCGACCTGCAGCCGTTCTACGCGCACTTCCCCCATTTCCCGCTGGTGTCGGTCTCCACCGCGCAGCGCGCGCCGATGCCGCCGGTGAACTGGGTCGGCACCGTGCACCACGGCCTGCCGGCGAACCTGCTGGCCTGCTGCGCCAATCCACGCGGCGACTACCTGGCATTCCTCGGGCGGATTTCGCCGGAGAAACGTCCCGACCATGCCATCGAGATCGCGACACGCGCCGGAATGCCGCTGAAGATCGCCGCCAAGATCGACAAGGTTGACCGCGACTACTGGGAGAGCACCATCCGCCCCCTAGTGGCGGGGCATCCGGAAGTCGACTACATCGGCGAGATCGACGAACATCACAAAGCCGCCTTTCTTGGCAATGCGCGCGCGCTGCTGTTTCCCATCGACTGGCCGGAACCGTTCGGGCTGGTGATGATCGAGGCCATGGCGTGCGGCACACCCGTAGTCGCGTTCGCGTGCGGCTCGGTGCCGGAAGTGATTGAGGGTGGCGTTAGCGGCTATATCGTGCGCAGTATTGATGAAGCGGTGGCGGCCGTGCACCGCGCGGCCACACTGCCGCGCGCCGCCGTGCGCGCAGCCTTCGAAGCGCGTTTCACCGTTGAGCGGATGGCGCTCGAGTACGTGCGCATCTACCAGCGCCTGTTGGAACTCGGCGACGCAGACGCGTCGGAAGGCGAGTCCGGCGAGCCGGCGCTCGCGTGAACGGAGGAATCTCAGCATGCTTACGGACCCCAATGAACTACCCGCGAGCCCGGGGCTAGTCGCCGGTGCCAACCATGTCGCTCAGTTCTACATCCCAGCGGCGGCGTCGCTGCAGGAACGGCGCCCACGCACGCTAAAGCACGGCGACACCTTCGCGCTGTTCGACCACAACGGCGATGCGATCGGGGCGCCTGGCAGCCCGGAAGGACTGTTCCAGTTCGATACCCGGCACCTGTCCTATTTGCGGCTAACCATCGACGGGGAGCGGCCGATGCTGCTGTCGTCAACACTGCGCGACGACAACGCCGCGCTGACCTGCGACCTGACCAACCCAGACCTGTTTGATGAGGATGGCAAGCTGAGGCTCGAGCACGACCTGATCCACTTGCGCAGGTCGCGCTTCCTGTGGAATGGCGCCTGCTATGAGCGGCTGAGCGTGCGCAACTATGACGAGGTGTCACGGCGCGTGCGCGTGGATATTGCCTTCGATGCCGACTTCGCCGACCTGTTCGAAGTGCGCGGCACGCACCGGATGCGGCGCGGCACGGTGCATGCGCCGGTTGTCACGGGCCCCGCGGTCACGCTGAGCTATACCGGCCTGGACCAGGGGCTGCGCGAAACCCGGCTCGCCTTTGACCCGGCACCGACCGAGCTAGGTGGAAACGGCGCGAGTTTCACCCTGACGCTCGAGCCGTCGTGCTCCCAGGTGCTTCGTATGGAAATCCGCTGCACTTCGGTGCAGCGCGAGGCAGAGGAGACGCAATCCTTCCTTAGTGCACTGCTCCATTCGCGGCGAGAGCTGCGACACGCGACACGCCGCGCGGCATCCATCACCACCTCCAACGAACTCTTCAACGAGGTGGTGCGGCGCAGCGTATCTGACCTCTATATGCTGCTAACCAACACCCCGCACGGGCCCTACCCGTATGCCGGCATTCCGTGGTTCAGTACGGTATTCGGGCGCGATGCGCTGATTACGGCGTTGCAAACGCTTTGGCTGGACCCAGAGATTGCCCGCGGCGTGCTGCAGTACCTTGCCGCGATGCAGGCGAAAACGGTCGATCCCGAGGCCGATGCCGAGCCAGGAAAGATCCTGCACGAAATGCGTCATGGCGAGATGGCACGACTTGGGGAAGTGCCGTTTGGGCTCTACTATGGCAGCGTGGATGCGACGCCGCTGTTCGTGCTGCTGGCCGGCGCCTACCTGCGGCGCACCGGCGATATCGAGACCATTCGCACGCTGTGGCCGAACATCCAGGCCGCGCTGGGCTGGATTACCGATTATGGCGACCGCGATGGCGACCTGTTTGTCGAATATGGCAGGCAGTCGCCGGAAGGCCTCATCAATCAGGGCTGGAAAGACAGCCGCGATTCGGTCTTCCATGAGGACGGGCGGCTCGCCCCCGGCCCGATTGCGCTAGCCGAGGTGCAGGCCTACACCTATGGCGCCTGGCAGGCCGCCGCGTCGATCCGCGCAGCGCTGGACGACAGCGAGGGCGCAGCGGCCTACGTGGCCAACGCTGAATTGCTGCGCGTCGCGTTCGACGCGCGCTTCTATGATGCGGCGCTGGGCACCTACGTGCTGGCGCTGGACGGCGACAAGCGCCCCTGTCGCATACGTGCGTCCAATGCGGGTCATACGTTGTTTACCGGAATCGCGCTCCCCGAGCGCGCGCCCTCGGTGGTGGCCACGCTGATGGAAAGCACCTCATTCTGCGGCTGGGGCATCCGCACCCTGTCCGCCGATGCGGCACGCTTTAACCCCATGAGCTACCACAACGGCTCGGTATGGCCCCACGACAACGCATTGATCGCCGCTGGCATGGCGCGCTACGGCTTCCATCCGGAGACCAGCCGCATCTTCGAGGGTCTGTTCGCAGCCTCCAACTATATCGACCTGCGACGCCTGCCCGAGCTGTTCTGCGGCTTCCCGCGCCAGCGCAGCCAGGGCCCGACATTCTATCCGGTGGCCTGCTCGCCGCAGGCCTGGGCGGCCGCCGCTCCGCTGCTGCTATTGCAGGCCTGCCTGGGGCTGAACTTCGACACGCGCGAGCCAGCGATCACCTTCGAGGATCCTTCGCTGCCGCCCTTCCTCGACGAAGTGGTATTCCGCAACCTGGCCGTCGGTGGCGGCAGCGCCGACGTGGCGGTGCGCCGCTCTGGCGAGCGTGTGGTGGTTGACGTGTTGGCCCGGCAGGGGCCGATCCGGATAGTCACGCGGAACTAGCCGGCGCCAGCTTCCATGCCCATAGGCCAGTTCGAACCCATGCCGCGCCAGCGGCATGGACAGGGTGCGGTCGCCCCTTTGCCACGAGTCAGGTCATGGCATGTGACGTGAGCAGTGGACGAATCGTCGATAAACGTAGACACCGGTCAGCTGTTCCTAGGACCCTGTCCGTAGGACGCTCAGCGAACGCAACGGATTCGCAAGAGGCCCAGAGCAGCCCTCGCGCGTAAGGGAGCACGTTGACCATGATCGGTGGATCGTCCTGGTGATGGCTTGCGCTGCATCTCTGCTCCGACTGACAAGAGAATCAAGATCCGGCCCCCAACCATTAGGTTCGGATCGCCAAGGATCCTGTTTCCAGGAAACTCGGCAGATCCGACCAGGTGCAAAGAGGTTACCCTCTCCAAATTGCGTGATATGCGACGTTCAGACTGCGTTGCTAGCTCTCAACGCATACTTCGCCACCATCGCCTTCACCTCACTGAACAGCTTCGGCTCGAACGAACGATCCAGCTCGATTCGTGGCGTACCGATACCCGGTCTCGTGGTTTGCACGCGCCAGACATTGCGCCGCGGATCTGTGGCGAAGGTCATCCACATCTCGAACAGCTCATCGATCGAGACCGTTCCCCACGCGTCGTAGGCCAAGCCGGTCACATAGCAAAAGCCGATCCTGCCCTCGGGGTCATACTCGGTCACCCACCAGGTCGCAGCCCCTGCGACATCAAAGAGCTTAACCAGCACCATCGGATCGTTCGCCTCCGACTGTGAGCCGAGCGGATAGCCCGCCATCTTTTGAAGCAACTGCGTATGCAGCTTGTTTTCCATCGGTGACATCTCCAACACCATGCATATCGAAGGCGAGGGAAATCGTCACCCTGGCAGGGAAGCGATT
Organism: Cupriavidus sp. 05L411; assembly: GCF_056398045.1. Taxonomy (NCBI): domain Bacteria; kingdom Pseudomonadati; phylum Pseudomonadota; class Betaproteobacteria; order Burkholderiales; family Burkholderiaceae; genus Cupriavidus; species Cupriavidus sp. 05L411. The sequence goes on from NZ_JBFTOQ010000018.1 coordinate 99,520, forward strand.
TCCCCGCTGGGATCAACAGAAAGACGACGCTCAGCAGTCGTCGAGCGTACTCACCAACTTCGCCAGCTTTCGAATATCATCGGCGGCCAGTTCCACAGTGAACGTATCGGAGACCGGGTCATCGAGGTCCTGGTGGCGCTCACGCTCCTCCAGCACCTGCCGAGCGAAGGTCAAGAGCGTCAACGATGCGTCATAGCACCGCATCATCGAAACCGATGAATCCGCCTCCGGCAAGTCGTCCACCTCGTGCACGGACATGCCCTGGATGAGGCGTTCCGCCTTGGCAGGCTCGAACCCGTGCTGCAGGATCGGCATGCTTTCGGTGTCTTTCCAGAGCGTACCGGCGTCTAGCGCGCGACGCACGATGGATGTCGCCCAGTCTTCATGTGGCGCGGAGACACCAACCGTTAGACGCTGCACATAGCCAAGCTCCAGCGTCACCAGGAACTTCGGATAGTTCCGGCTCATGCCTTGCCAGAACGGAACGTGACCGTTTTGGGTGAGCGGGCGATGGAAGCCGGCGGATAGGATAGCTGCCTCCGGTTGCATAGATTTGCTTGAGTGTGCGAGGGCCGCAGGTCGAGCAACCGAGGGGCTCGAACCACGCTCGCATGCGCGCCTGTGAAGCGCGAACGATCGCACTGTGAGTAAGGTGGGCAGAGGCATCTCGTTGCGCTCCGGGCACGGCCTCGCTCGCGAACTCGTTGCCGAAGCCGCTTTGATATTTGATGTCATCCATGGGCCATGCGCGCTCGCCTTGCACAGGCAGCGATCAATTCACCGTGATGTGACGTTCCTTGATGATCTGCCCCCAGCGCACGCTCTCCTCGTTGATCATGCGTGCGAGTTCCGCCGGGCTCGTGGAGAGCGGCTCGAATCCCCGCTCCTCCAGCTTGCGCGTGAAGTCCTGGCTCTTCACCACCTTCTCTATTTCCGTGCGCAGACGCTCGATGATGGCCGGGGGCGTCCCCTTCGGGGCGACGAATGCAGCCCAACTCTCCAGGGTGAGCTTGGGGAAGCCTTGCTCCGCAACCGTGGGCACGTTGGGAAGCGCCGCCATGCGCTTCTTGCCCGTGACAGCCAGTGCGCGCAGCTTGCCCGCCTGGATGTGCGGAACGATGGTCCCGGGTGCCTCGAAGTAGAGATCGACCTGGCCGGCGAGCAGGTCGTTGAGCGCGGGCGCGCCGCCCTTGTAGGGCACGGTGGTGATCGTGATGCCTGCTTCCTGGCTGAAGGTTTCACCGGCAAGATGCGGCGTCGTACCGACGCCCGGCGAGGCGAAGCTCAGCTTGCCAGGCTTGCTCTTGGCCGCTGCGATCACATCCGCCAGCGACTTGTAGGGAGATTTGCTGTTCACGACCAGCACCAGCGGAAACTGGCTCACTGTGGCGATCGGCGCGAACGACGAGGGCGTGACGCCGGAGCTTGGTTGCAGATGGGGCGCGATGGTCAACGTGCTGGCATTCGGGAGAAAGAGGGTGTAGCCGTCCGCGGGCGATCGCGCCACCTTGGAGGCCGCGATCATGCCGCCGGCACCTCCGACGTTCTCGACAACCACGGGCTGGCCCAGGGCAGACGTGAGGCGCTCCGCAGCGATGCGGGCGACGACATCGGACTGGCCCCCGGCCGCGAACGGCAGGACCAGCTTGATTGGCTGGGAGGGGTAAGCATCCGCGGCCATGCCTGCTGTGGGCACGATGGTGGCTGCGAGGGCGAGTGCGCCGCAGGCAAGCAGCTTTTCGATGATCTTCACTTTTTTGTCTCCTGAATTGGGTGTGGGATGAGCGCCGGCTAGTAACCGACGCTTCTGTCGACCTCGTTGAGCAAAGGCTGGCCCTGCGCGAGGCGCTGCAGGTTCTCCAGGAGCTGCTCCACGGCAGGGCCGACCGTCGGCTGCGCGGCGACGTGGGGCGTGACCAGGACCCGCTCGTGGTGCCAGAAGGGGCTGCTGGCGGGCAGCGGCTCCGACGCGAACACGTCGAGCGCCGCGCCGGCGAGATGTCCCTCGTCGACGAGGGCTAGCAGGTCGTCCTCCACGACGATGCCGCCGCGCGCCACGTTCACTACGAAGCTGCCCTTGGGCAACTTGCGCAGGCTGGCGTGGTCCAGAGTGCCCTTGGTCTCCGCCGTGAAAGGCAGCAGGCAGACAAGGTAGTTCGATTGCGCGAGGAAGTCGTCCTTCTGGCTCTCGCCGACGAAGACGGGAACGCGCGCTTCTCGTGCCAACGTGCGCGTCCACGCGATGACCCTGAATCCGAGCGCCAAGAGTGCGTCGGCGACGACGGAGCCGATGGAACCCAGCCCCATGATGCCCACGGTGAGCTGGCTGGCGTCGGGGACGGCCAACCGCTTCCATTCACCCGCCGCGTGCTGTCGCTCCATCGCTGGCAGCGAGCGGAAGTGCCGCAGGATCTGCAGGCTCACGAACTGCGCCATGCTGAACCCGAGGCCCGGTTCGACGGCGCGCGTGACCTTCACATGGGGCGGCAGGTCCGGGGCCGAGAGGATGCCGTCCGCACCAGCGCCCACCGAGGCTGCCAGGCGCAGGTTGGGAAGGCGCGGTGCGATGCCGGCAGGCAGCTTGAAGGCGAACAGCGCGGTGACGTCGGGATCCGAGGCGCCTTCGATGTCGGTGATCACGTGCAGACCGGGGGCGCGGGAGCGGAGTGCTTCGTAGCGGCTCTTGACGAAATCCGACGTCAGCAGCATCAGGACTTTGGGGGACGAAGGGGATTGCATGCTCTTTAAACGGTTCGCTCGTACGAGAAGTTCGGGTTGTGCCTGCGCGCCTGTCGCACCAGCAGCTGCCACCGCAGATCGACGACGTCGGGGCGCTGCAGGAAGGACTTGGTCTGCCGCGCTTCGGCGGTCGGCAACAACTTGGGCGTCCCTGCGGACATGGTTTGCAGTTGCACACGCGCGGCGAATTCGAGGACGGTCGCGGCGATCGTGGCGTCGGCAATCGAATTGCCCACGACCACGGACCCGTGGTTGCGCAGCAGAATCGCCCGGTTCGGGCCCAGCCTGGATGCGATGCTGGCGCCCTCCTTCTTGTCGAGGACTATGCCCTCGAACTCGTCGAAAAGCACGATGTCCTCGTAGAACAGCGCGCCGCTCTGCGTCACCGGCTCGAGGTTGCTGCCGATCACGCCCAGGGCCAGGGAAGCTTCCGAATGCGTGTGCAGGATGCAGCATACCTCAGGACGTGCATTGTAGATTTCGGTGTGGATATTGAGAGTCGGGTTGCATGGCAACGTACCGGTCACGGTGCGCAGGTCGAAGTCGGACTCGATCAATGCGTCTGCCGTCGCCTCCTCGAATCCGTATCCGTACGGAATGCTCCAGAACGTACGCGCACCGGGCAAGCGCGCTGTGAGGTGTCCGGAGATGCCACTGCCTTGTCCATCCATGGCTAGAATCTGGAAGGCGTGCACCAGGTCGTGCAGGAGGTCGTGCAAGGGTTCTGGCTGTTTCATGTTGAGGTCCTAACTGGGTTATTAAGTCTGCGTCGCAGTGGAGTGACCGACGGACACGTCGACCGCGGTAGCGTCGTAGCTGAAAAGCCATTCGTAGCGCTCGCGCACACGCTGCTCATTCCACTCGGCATCCACGTAGCGACTGGCCTCCACCGGGTCTGCCAGCAACGGATTGTGAAAGCGCGCCCCGTTCGCCGCCGAGCCCAGCACGATGCGCGAGGTACGTTCCTGCCGCAGGGCCTCGTACCGGGCAAGGGCCGCTTCCGGGTGTTCGGCGTTCGCCGCCAGGCAGCGTGCAAGCACGATGCCGTCCTCCAGAGCCATCACCGCGCCTTGTGCAAGGAAGGGCAGCGTGGGATGGCAGGCATCACCCAGGAGAGTGGAACGGCCGACGGTCCATCGGTCCATGGGCTGCCGGCTGAGAAGCGCCCACTTGTACGGCTGCTGGATCCCCTGGATCAACGCCAGCACGTCGTCGTGCCAGCGCTCGAAGTCCTTCACGCATTCCTCGATGCTGCCCCGTTCCGTCCAGGACTCGACCTGCCAGTCCGTGCGCTCGACGATGCCCACAAAGTTCATGAGTTCGCCATTGCGAAGCGGGTAGTGGATGACGTGCGCACCGGGACCGATCCAGTTGGTACCAACGTTGGCCTGAAGATGGTGCGGAATCTTCTCGCGCGGAATGAGACCGCGCCAGGCGACACAGCCGGTGAACTGCGCGTCGCCCGCTCCGAACAGGGCGCGGCGCACGCGCGAGTGCACGCCATCGGCGCCGATGAGGATGTCACCGTGAATCCGCTCGCCGCCTTCGAGTTCCACCACGACACCGACGTCGTTCTGTTCGACGCCGACCACCCTCGCGCCTAGCCGGATCGCATCTGATTGCAGCCGCCGTACATGCCGTTCCATCAGGCCATGCAGGTCCGGTCGGTAGATCATGTAGTAGGGGAAGCCGTACTTGCGTACCGACTCGGCACCTAGGTCGAACAGCTTCCATGCCTGGCCGGTACTCCACAGGCGCACCTGCTTGCCGCCAGCCTCGGTGGCGATGTCCTTCAGCTCCGATGCCAAGCCCAGGTCGGCAAGGCAACGGACGCCGTTGGCGCTGACCTGGAACCCGGCTCCCACCTCCCCAAGCTGCGGCGCCTGTTCGAGGACGGTCACTCGGAAGCCGCGCTGAATCAGCGCGAGTGCGCAGCACAGACCACCAATGCCAGCACCGGCAATGAGGATTCTCTGGGAGGGCAGCGTCATGTTGGATGCTCCTTTTGCGCGATCGCTGGGTTGATGGGGGTCAATTTCATCGCACGCACAGAGATTTTGGAAGTTAAACTATCAAATCAATTCATTAGTAGACGAAATGAACGTCAGCACTCGCCAGCTCCATGCGTTCCTCGCGATCGCCCGCCTCGGCAGCTTCACGCGCGCGGCGGAGGAAATCTTCGTGACGCAGGCAGGGCTAAGCCTCATGCTCAAGGACCTCGAGGCGCAGGTCGGCGCAAGGCTGTTCGACCGTACGACGCGGAGCGTACGACTCACGCCTGCAGGCCAATCACTGCTGCCGACCGCGCGCCGCATGATGGCGGACTGGGAAGCCGCCACATCCAACGTCGGGCGACTCGCCGCGGAAGCGGAGCAACGGGTCTCCCTTGCGGCGACGCCGCTGATTGCATCGAGCGTGCTTCCCCTGTGGTTGCAGGCGTTCCATGAGACGCACCCCGCAGTCCGCGTCTCGATCAGCGACCTCGACCGACGCGACATCCTGTTGGGGATCGAAGCGGGAGAACTTGACGTCGGTCTTGGTGCATTCTTCCGGCCGGCCACGGGCATCGACCGGCAGTTGCTCGCCCGTTTTGACATGGTGCTGGTCAGGGCCAAGGCGATGGATTCCAGGACACGCGGGCGCGGATTCGAAACGGGACGCAAGGTGAAGTGGTCGGCCCTGGACGACCAGGAGCTCGTCGTGCTCCCGAATGACAACCCCATCCAGAAGCTCGTGGACACGCAACTTCGCGCCCTCGGAATCACCACGCGACGGACCACCGCACTCCAGAACATCCAGGCCATGATCTCGATGGTGGAGGCGGGCCACGGAGTGGCTGCCCTTCCCGGCTTCGTGGTGCCTGCGTGCGCACGCTACGACGTGACGGTGCACACACTCGTAGAGCCAGTGGTGCCAGTCGAATTCTTCGCGGTGAGCATGAAAGGACGGCTCAAGACGGCGCTCGTTTCCGGCCTCGTCGATGCGCTCGGGGCGCACTTTCAAGAGCTCGCCAAGCAGGTGGGCGCGTAATTCGGCTGACCTTCTGGGTGAACGCCCTGGCGAGTTCGACTGTATTCACCAAGCTGTCAGACGACTGCTCATGGCTGGGCCTGCGAGTTCGACCGTGCGCCACATAGCTGCCCTCGAGGCGGTCACCTCAGCGCGATGCCGGGGCGGCCGCCGCCGACGGCCTCAGATCTCGGTCTGCTCGGAGATCTCGAATCCTTCAAGGAAGGCATCGATCGGCAGGTATCGTGCGCGCACCCTGAATGGCGCTCGACCGCTTCCGGCCAGCCACCGCCCTGCCGGCCCCCGGCAAAGACACTGCTTCGCCACAAACTGCACGACCGCGCCGACATCTGAAAATGGCCGGCCGTACGACATTTGAGCAAAACCTAGACATTCAAGCACTTTACTGTTTGGCTGGCCCGCGTTCGATGATCTGGCACGGATCTCAAGTGGCTGGAGTGGGTGTCACAGAGGTGCTGTACCTGCTGGAAGACATCGAGGTGGCTGAGTATCCCGATGGCCATGTCGAATTGTGGGCGACTGGCGCCTCCCTCCCCTACACCACCTACGACCGCTTTGCCGAGGTGGACCAAGGCGCGATTGTCGACAACAAGCGGCTCGGCCGGACACTGGCCATTGCGGCCGAGGTGCAGGCGTTGCGCGACAACCGACGTTTCGCGGCCTCCTCACGGACGCTGCACGGCGAGCCGCCGCGGCCCGCCAAGGTGCCCCTGAACATCAAGCGGAAGCGGTTGGTAAATCGGCTCGACCTGGAACAGGCGATGCGACACCACCCTCTCCTCGCATCGAACGACGATTCAGCGGAGTGCCCTCCAATACCCCCACCCCCGAGATGACGCCTTGCGACCCCAAGGCGGACGTTCTACCGATAAAAGCTTACGACTGCTTTGTAGCTATGGTGGACGTTCGCCCCATAGTTGTTGGCTAACCCCAGCCAGGCCTTAGCCGACCCCCAAGCGGTAATCGGGCTTGATTCGTCACGCACCTAGCACCCGAAATGCCGGAATTTCACAGCGGCAGTTCGGGTCGCATGGGTACTCTGGTGGCGTAGCGGTGAGTTGAAGAGGAGCGGGCGATGCTCGGCGAGAGCATACCTGAAGGGCTGCTCCCGGCCGAACTCAGCCGTCAGACCAACCCTGAATCACACAGTGACTCCGATCGCCTCGACCGTCCTTTCCCGCAAGTCCCCGTGGAACCTTTAGCTAGCGACACCAAGGTTCCACACGAAACAACCCCGATCGCATCGCCAGGAACACGGCTTCGGCGCGACTCTGAGCGCCGAGCTTTCGGCGAGCCTCATCGATGTAGTGATCGGCGGTCCGCGCTGAAATTCCCAACTTTTCGCCGATCTCCCGGCTGGACTTTCCGTTCGCAGTCAAAGACAAAGCCTACGCCTCTCGCTCCGTCAGTCGCTGGTTCCCGAAATAGGCGGACGCCGCCGCCATGTACCGCGTATCAAGCAAGACGTGCAACTTCGCATGCCCGATCAGCACGGCCTCCAGGTCAGCCCGCTCCTCGTGCTCGACCAGCTACCACGACGCCGAGCCAAAAGGACCAAAATACGCACTCGCTACCACGCCTGGCCTTACAACTGTGGGCAACGCCGCGTATGGAGGGCTAAACGGCGATCCCGCCAATCGGGCGCTCCGGGTCATCGAGCCACACTCGTGACTGATGAAGCGTGAGCAGACGGGTGACGCATAACTGAGGCGAAGTCCAGACGCCTTCGGGCGTCCGCGCGTCGACTCCAGCTCCGGAAATGCCTCTGTCAAACCGGGAAGCATCTTGGAAGTTCCGCGACCTTGAACCCTGGGATCTCGGCGGCGATGATTTTGTGCAAGCCCGCTGACCACTCCAAACCATCTTCGTAGTACCCCCCAGCATTCCGCGCACCAAGGAAGAATGGCAGATGTGTTCCGCGCGGGATTGCCTTCATGAAAGCCTCAGGTGCTCCCGCCTCCCGGGCTACCTCCAGTTGGGACGCTCCGGCCTCGTCATCCATGACGAGCCAGCGCTTCATGCGCCCTGCCTTATCGATCGCGGTAACTCCTGGCGGCGTGAGACTGACGGTGACCCAGACAGCTTCGGCGTCGCGCGTCACGTCGGCGAGCAGCGCAAGCAATGCCTGATTCCCGAGGAAGGGAAGCGATTGCCGCTGCAAAATGCTCAAGGCCGCATCACCGACGGATGCCGTCACCTTGCGCTCAAGCTCCCGAACATAGTCCACGACGCGCCGAATTGCCTCGCGATCGTCCTTCCGTATGAACCGGTCGATGACGCCCGCGTTGAAGCCCTCTATCGCGTGACGTGGTGATGCCTGCCCCGTCAGCAAGACTTTCCCAAGTCCGCGACAGATCTGCCGGTCCGCCACCTCGAAGCCCGTCAACTCAGGCATGGCGTAGTCTAGTACGATGACACCGATCCGCTCCAAACATATGCGGTGCAATTCGAAGCCGCTCAACAGACCGTCATTCACGCGTAGGGATCGTTTGTCAGGCACTAACCCGACCTCTTCGACCAACCGTCGCGAGAGCGCACGAAGAACCCGAAGCTTATTCAGCTTCAGCTAGGACATAGGAGCTCAATACGACGATGAAGTGAGAACGAGCGCTCGGGACGTGGACCCTGGCGCCTTTGCCATTGGCGTATGGACGAAAGTCATCACCTCGGCCCTGGAAACATGGTGCCGTTGCGGCAGATGGAATGCAAAAAGGGGCCGAAGCCCCTTTTTGCAAAGACCAGCGGACTTCGATGGAAGTCCGTGGACATCATGTCTGGAGCGGGAGACGAGGCTCGAACTCGCGACCTCAACCTTGGCAAGGTTGCGCTCTACCAACTGAGCTACTCCCGCTTTTTGGCTCCCCGACCTGGGCTCGAACCAGGGACCTACGGATTAACAGTCCGGCGCTCTACCAACTGAGCTATCGGGGAACAAGTTCCGTCTCAATCGAAACGGGAGGCCGGATTGTACAACAGCCTTTTGCGTTTTTGAATAGTTTTTTCGCTCAGCGTGGATCGGCTGCGATCGGCTTGCTTCCCGCTCGCTTCTCACGCCTCCCGCGGTTGCCGCCTCAAGCGCTGGGATGCCGCAAGTCGAGCACGCGCTGCGCCTTGCCCGTGGCGGTGGTCTTGATCTCGCCGGCATTCAGGACGCGCACGGCCGTGGAAACGCCGATCATCGTCTTCACCCGATGCTGCAGCTCACGGGCCAGCTGCGCGCGCTCGCTTTCGGCCAGCGAGGCGCAGATCTCCGCGCGCGCCTCCACCGACACGGACAGCGAATCCATATGCCCGTCGCGCGTGATGCATAGCTGGTAGTTGCCGCTAAGCCGGGCAATGCCGAGAATCAGCTCCTCGACCTGGCTCGGAAACACGTTGACGCCGCGAATGATCAGCATGTCGTCGGAGCGCCCCGTGATCTTCGCCAGCCTGCGCATCGAGCGCGATGTCGGCGCCAGCAGCGCGGTCAGGTCACGCGTGCGGTAGCGGATCATCGGCATGGCTTCCTTGGAGAGCGAGGTAAATACCAGCTCGCCCTGGCTGCCGTCGGGCAGCACTTCGCCGGTGACCGGATCGATGATCTCGGGATAGAAATGGTCCTCCCAGACCACCGGGCCGTCCTTGCTTTCAATGCACTCGGACGCCACGCCCGGGCCCATGATCTCCGAGAGGCCGTAGATGTCGACGGCCTGGATGCCCGCCCGGGTCTCGATTTCGCTGCGCATGCCCTGGGTCCACGGCTCGGCGCCGAAGATGCCGATCTTCAGCGATGACTTCGCCGGGTTCATGCCTTGGCGTGCCATCTCGTCGATCAGGTTGAGCATGTAGGACGGCGTGACGAGAATGATCGACGGCTCGAAATCGCGGATGAGCTGTACCTGCTTCTCGGTCTGTCCGCCGGACATGGGCACGACCATGCAGCCGAGCCGCTCGGCGCCGTAATGAATGCCGAGGCCGCCGGTGAACAGGCCGTAGCCAAACGCGTTGTGCAGCGTGTCGCCACGCCGGCCGCCCGCCGCACGGATCGAGCGCGCCGTCACGTTGGCCCATGTGTCGATGTCCTTCGCGGTATAGCCCACCACGGTCGGCTTGCCGGTCGTGCCGCTCGATGCGTGCACGCGCACCACCTCATCCTTTGGCACGGCAAACAGCCCGAACGGATAGTTGTCGCGCAGGTCCTGCTTGGTCGTGGTGGGGAATTTCGCCAGGTCGGATAGCTGGCGCAGGTCGTCCGGATGCACCCCGGCGGCGTCGAAAGCCCGGCGGTAGTGCGCCACATTGTCGTAGGCATGGCGCAGCGACCATTTGAGGCGCGCCAGTTGCAGCGCCTGGAGTTCGTCGCGGCTGGCTAGTTCGATGGCTTCGAGTTCACCCGGTTGAGGAATTGGCTGGACCACGGTTGTCTCCTGAGAATGACGCGGCAGAATAGGAACGGACGGTGGCGGGAACGGGGGCGCCACGCGGCAGCCTGCCAACCTGGTCATGCGCGTCAACGGTCTTAGCCGTCGTGCCGCCCAGGTTGGCAACGTGCCTGCTTACTGATTGGTAGTGCTCGATACGCAGTCGCTTAGACGCTGTTTCAAAATGAAGCGAAGCGGTTCTGGCTAGGCGCGCGGCCGCAGACAGTACAAGTGGTACGGCAAGRCCGCGCAACGACGCCAGAATCTTTTTGAAATGGCCTCTTAGGTACGCTGCGGTACATGCCGCCGGCTTTGCACGACGCGGAAGCGGTTGGCAACAAAGGCCGCGTCGGCAAGACTCGCGTTGGCCGCGGGATTTGCGCCGGTGGCGTGGAAGTCCGAGAACGCCGCCGACTGGTTCACGAAGACGCCGCCCGTCAGGTTGACCGACAGCGCAACGCCGCCGGACACGGCAGCCTCGTCAGCGGCATCGAGCACCTGTTCGTCCGTGCTGTAGACCGACAGCGTCAGCGCGCCGCGCGTGCGAGCGATGCGCGCGGCGAGCTCCAGCGAATGCCGGGTGGAATCGGTGGCAATCACAAACGCAATCGGGCCGAACCATTCCTGCGTAAACGTATCCTCGTCGCGCCGAGCGTCGAGCTTCAGCAGGACCGGCGTGCTGACGCAGGCTTCCGGGTAGGCCGGATGCACCAGGCGCTGGCTGGCAAGGAGCGGCACGCCCAGCTTGGTCACCTGCTCGATCCGGTCAAGCACGCCCTTGTTCTGGATCGCACCGATTAGCTCCACGGCCTTGGCCGGATCGCTGGTCAGTTTTTGCACGGCATCGGCGATGGACTGGGCCACCTCCTCGAACGGGACCGTGCCTTGCGCCGTCTTGATGCCATCGCGCGGCACGTAGATATTCTGCGGCGCGGTGCACATCTGGCCCGAGTACAGCGCGAGCGAGAACGCGATATTGCGCGACACCGCCTTCAGTTCGTCCGCCGAGTCGATCACGATCTGGTTGACGCCCGCCTTCTCGGTGTACACCTGCGCCTGCAGCGCGTGTGTCTCCAGCCAGTCGCCGTTGGCAGTGCTGCCGGTGAAGTCGATCAGCCGGATTTCATCGCGCGTGGCCAGCGACTGCACCAGCGCGCCGTCATTGGGTGCGGTGGCCAGCAAGGTCACGACGTTCGGATCGAAGCCGGCCTCCTCCAGCACCTGCCGCGCGATACGCACGGTAATGGCCAGCGGCAGGATCGCGGCGGGATGCGGCTTGACGATGACGGCATTGCCGGTGGCCAGGTCCGCGAACAGGCCGGGATAGCTGTTCCAGGTGGGAAACGTGCAGCAGCCGATCACCAGCCCGATTCCGCGGGGGACGATGGTGAAGCGCTTTTCCATGGCGAGCGGCGGATTCTTGCCTTGCGGCTTTTCCCAGTACGCCGTCTCCGGAATGTCACGCATGGCATCCCACGCATAAGTGATCGCCTCTAGCGCGCGGTCCTGCGCATGCGGGCCGCCGGCCTGGAATGCCATCATGAACGCCTGCCCGGTGGAGTGCATGACGCTGTGCGCGATCTCGAAGCTCGCCTGGTTCAACCGCGCCAGGATCTCCAGGCTCACGCCGACCCAGGCCTTCGGGCCGGCCTTGCGGAATTGCAGCTGCGCCGCTTGCGCCGCCGCGATCAGCGCGTCCGGATCGGCGTTGGGATAGCCGATGTTCAGCGCGAAGCCGAATGGCGAATGTTCCGCGCCGACCGTGCCGCCGCTGCCGGCTTGCCCGAGCACGAAGGGTTGTCCGAGTTGCGCCTTGAATGCCGCCTCGCCGTCGGCGGCGGCGGTTTCGCCGTAGGTGCGCGGGCTGGGCATCTCATTGAAGGGGCTCCAGTAACCTCGGGTCCGGATGGCGTCCAGGGCTTGGGCAAGTGTCTTCTCGTGTTTATCAAACAGGGCGTGATTCATTGCGGGGGCCGTATTTCTTTAGAGGATTGCGGTACTGCACTTGCTGTGCGTCGATTTACCGTTCATTTACCGTTCGTCGTAGCTGACGACAACCCGGTCGGAGACCGGATGGCATTGGCAGGTGAGCACGAAGCCGTCGTCGATCTCGTGCTGCTCCAGCGTGTAGTTCTTTTCCATCTTGACTTCGCCTTCCAGGACCTTGGCCCGGCACGTGCAGCACACGCCGCCCTTGCAGGCATAGGGCAATGCAAGGCCCGCTTTCAGGCCGACGTCCAGCACGCTGACGCCCACGTACGGCAGCCGCAGCTTGCGCTTCTTGCCGTCGATGATCAGCTCCAGATCCGCGGCCGGCGTGTCGTCGGTGATCTCGATCGGCGGCACGCCCGCTTGCGGCAGCGGCGTGCCGAAGCGCTCCACGTGCACCTTCGCGGGCGCCACGCCGGCGGCCTTGAGCGCGGCCTCGGCGGCGTCCATCATCGGACCGGGGCCACAGATGAAGGCTTCGTCTATCTCGGCGGCGGGCACGAGCGTGGCCAGGAAGGCCTCGCATTTCGCCTGATCCAGCACGCCGTTGAACAGCTCGACCTCCTGCAGATCATCGGACAGCACGTGATACAGCGAGAATCGGCTCATGAAGCGGTTCTTGAGGTCTTCGAGCTCCTCGGCAAACATGATCGCGTCAACGCTGCGGTTGCCATATACCAGCGTGAAGCGGCTGGTCGGCTCCGTCTCCAGCGTGGTCTTGATGATCGCGAGCACTGGCGTGATGCCCGAGCCACCCGCGAACGCCACGTAGGATCGCGACAGATCGGCGTTCAGGTGCGTGAAGAAGCGCCCGTCGGGCGTCATCACCTCGATCTCGTGGCCAGGTTGCAGCGTATCGAAGGCGAAATTGGAGAACCTGCCGCCGCGTACCCGCTTGATGCCGATGCGCAGCTCGCCATCGCGGTCATAGTCGGTGACGCCCACGCAGATCGAATACGAACGGCGGGTTTCCTCGCCATCAAGATGCGCCTTGAGCGTGACGAATTGCCCTTGCGTGAAACGGTACGCGTCGCGCAGGGCCTCCGGCACCTCGAACGAGACGGTCACCGCGTCGGCGGTCTCGGGCCGTACCTCGCGGATACGCAGCGGATGAAATTGCGGTGTCGCCATGTTGTCGGTCCAGGTCGGTACGGTTTGTCAGTACGGTTTGAAGTAGTCGAACGGCTCGCGGCAATCCATGCAGCGGTACAGTGCCTTGCAGGCCGTCGAGCCGAACTGCGCCAGGCGTTCGGTGTGCACGGAGCCGCATTGCGGGCATGCGGGCCGGTCGTGGGTTGCGTGCGATGCTGTGCGCGGCACGAAGCGGATGGTCTTCTCTTGCGGCGCGTGGCCGCTGCCGCAGTTGCCCATCGGGGGCGCGATGCCGTATTGCCGCAGCTTGTCGCGCGCTTCGCTGGTCATCCAGTCGGTGGTCCAGGCCGGGGCGAGCACGGTGACAACGCGATGGGAAAGGAACCCGGCGGCGTTCAGCGCCTGCCCGATGTCCTCGGCAATCTGCGACATGGCGGGGCAGCCCGAATAAGTTGGCGTGATGACGGCCTCGAGCACGCCGTCGGCGCCGCGGCGCACGTCCCGCAGGATGCCCAGTTCGCGAATCGACACCACCGGGATTTCCGGGTCGGGTACGGCTTCGAGCACGGTCCAGGCGCGCTCCAGCGTGGCGTCGGACTCCATCAGCGTGTCAGCAGCGTTCATCTTGATCTACCAGGTGGCGCCGGGATGCTGGCGCGCAAGGCTCTGCATTTCGGAAAGCAGGTAGCCCATGTGCTCCGAGTGCTCGCCGTGCTTGCCGGTGGTGATGTGTTTCGCCTCGGACGGCAACGTGAGCGTGGCCTGCGCCACCGTGGCGGCGACGTCTGCCTGCCAGGCGGGCTGAAGGTCCGCCATCAGGGGACCGATGCCGGCCGCTGCCACCGCGGTTTCCACCGCATCGGTCGCGAAGAACTCACGGGTGTACGGCATCAGGTAATCCAGTGCCGCCTGCGCGCGCCGGTGCGACTCCTCGGTGCCGTCGCCAAAGCGGATCAGCCAGTCGGCGGCGTGAGTCAGGTGATAGCGGGTTTCCTTCAGCGACTTGGCGGCGATGGCCGCCAGATGCGTGTCGGTGGACGATTGCAATGCCGTCCACAGGTGGCACATCAGCGCGGAATACAGGAAGTTGCGCGTGATCGTGACCGCATAGTCGCGCTCGGCGCGTGCCGTGCCGGCAAGCGGCCCGAAGTGGGGCAACTCCACCAAGGTGTAGTTGGCGAACTCGCGCTCGGCGCGGAAGTAGGCGTAGCTGTCTTCGGTTTTCCGTGTGCCGTTCAGTGCTTCGTCAAGGGTAGCCGCGTGCGAATACAGCAGGCGTGCCTGGCCGATCAGGTCCAGGCTGATGTTCGCCAGCGCTATGTCTTCCTCGAGCGCCGGGCCCTGGCTGCACCACTCGCTGTTGCGCTGGCCGAGGATAAGCGCGTTATCGGCGAGGCGCAGCACGTACGACAAATGTTGGGGCGTGGTCATGTTCTGGGTCCCGCCTTACATGTGGTCGACTTCGGGGGGGAGCACGAAGAACGTCGGGTGGCGATAGATCTTGTCGCCAGCCGGCTCGAAGAACGACTCCTTGTCCGCCGGGTCCGACGCCGTGATCATGGCCGAGGGCACCACCCAGATGCTCACGCCTTCCTGCCGGCGCGTGTAGACGTCGCGGGCCATGCGTAGCGCGCCGCTGGCGTCAGGCGCGTGCAGGCTGCCGCAATGCTTGTGGTCAAGGCCCTGCTTGCTACGCACGAACACTTCCCAGATTGGCCATTCCTTGTTCATCTTTGTCTCCTGTTCAAGCAGCTTGTTTGCGGGCGCGGGCGGCCCGTTTATCGGCCTGCTTCTGGGCATGCGCCAGCGCGGCTTCGCGCACCCAGGCGCCATCGTTATGCGCCTTCACCCGGGTGGCGAGGCGCTCCTTGTTGCAAGGCCCGTCGCCATTGACCACGCGCCAGAATTCTTCCCAGTCGATCGCGCCGTAGTCGTGCGCGCCGCGCGCCTCGTTCCACTTCAGGTCCGGATCGGGCAGCGTCACGCCGAGGATCTTGGCTTGCTCGACCGTTGCGTCGACAAACTTCTGGCGCAGGTCGTCGTTGGAGATGCGCTTGATGCCCCACTTGAACGACTGGCCGCTATGGATGGAATCCTTGTCGCTGGGACCAAACATCATCAGCACCGGCCACCACCAGCGGTTCACCGACTCCTGCACCATGTCCTTCTGGGCCTGCGTGCCCTTCATCATCGACAGCAACGCATCGAAGCCCTGGCGCTGATGGAAGGACTCCTCCTTGCAGATGCGGATCATGGCGCGCGCGTACGGGCCGTAGGTGCAGCGGCACAGCGGGATCTGGTTCATGATCGCCGCGCCGTCCACCAGCCAGCCGATCACGCCCACGTCCGCCCAGGTGGGCGTGGGGTAATTGAAGATGCTCGAATACTTGGCCTTGCCGGCGTGCAAGGCATCGACCAGCTGGTCGCGCGACACACCCATCGTTTCGGCCGCGCTGTACAGGTACAGGCCATGGCCGCCCTCGTCCTGCACCTTGGCGAGCAGGATGGCCTTGCGCTTGAGGCTCGGCGCCCGGCTGATCCAGTTGCCCTCGGGCTGCATGCCGATGATCTCGGAGTGCGCGTGCTGCGAGATCTGCCGGATCAAGGTCTTGCGGTATGCGTCTGGCATCCAGTCCTGCGCCTCGATCTTGCCGTCAGCGTCCATGACCGCGTCGAAATGCGCCTGCTCCGGCGAGACGTCGGCTTGCACCGTTTCGAGCGGCTGGGCGTTGCCCGGGATATCCAGTGATTGGGTGTACATGGCGTTTTCCTGTGGACCGATGCCGCAGTATATTTATAAACCGACCGTCCGGTTGATTTATTATTTAGATCGAATATAGAATATTGATAGCTATATGGCGTGGCCATTGGAGAACTTGCCGGCCGAGCGAAAAGGGGCGTGATGAACGAGGCATATTTACTCCGGGATAGCCTCTACGTCGTGCAGCGTTGGGCAGGCCCGGCGCACGGCCGGCTCCCCTTGGTTGCGCACCCGGGCAGTAAAATGCAGATTTGCCCCCTGGGGAAGAACGTGTGCGCTAGGCGCGAGCTTGCTGCGATTGGCATCGCCGCTGTGCTGTCCGCCACCCAGGTGGTGGTGTGGGCCGCGAGCGACGCGCCAATTCCGTCCGAATCAGCGGAATCATCCCAATCGCCCGAAAGACCGCTGCCGGCCGCGGCGCCGCCATCGGCGGGCAAGGCAAACTGCTGGGAAACGCTCTGGTCTCGTCCGAATGCGAAGGTGCGGATGGAGGCGGACGGCGCCATGCCGATGTCAATGATGACGGTCCAGGAGCTATTGGAAAGCACGCCGGCGGGATGCCAGGCGATCATCAATATTCACTCGAAGAGCGCGCTGGCAGCGCTGATGGGGCCGCCGGTCATCGCGGATCAGCGCGACCTGGTCAGCATCTCGCCGCTCGCTGCACCATCGGCGGTTCGCGTCGAGATCCACTCGGAAATCAACGCGAGAGCACGCTATGCCCGGCTCTATGGCACATCGACAAGCATAGGCGAAGGTGTGGTCAACTATGCGGGAGCAGATCTGCGCGAGGGCGCGATACTTGGCGGCGAGACGGTCAACTCCAGCGTGACGCTCAAGATCTATGCGCGCGGAACAGATGAGGAGGTAGGCGAGCTGCGCGCTGCGCACGCCACGATCACCATCAGCTCGCGCCACGTCGGACGGCGCCGCATGATTGATACCGCGCTGGGCCGCAAGGATTGCATACCGATCACTTACGAAAAACACGCCTCGCTTGGGCCAACGCAACTCGTCGATACGCTGATCATGACGACGCCTTCGGTCATGCAGATCACGGATTGGTATTGCCCGAGCGAGCGCTTCGTGCTCCGTACGGAAGTACGAGAGCAGGGCAAGGTCCAGCGCATCGATACGACGGCAATCATGCCGGTCGGCGAGGTCCCCTGAATTCCGTTCGGGGACCAGGCTGGAGGCGAATCTGKTGCGTCGGAGGCAAAAAAAACCCGCCGGCTTGGCGGGTTTTTCCAGGCGCACGGCATCGACCGCCGCGCGTCGAGACGGCTCAGGCCCCGGCAGCGGCTGCCGGCACCGCCTTCTTGGTTTGCTTCTTATGCGACTTCTTCGCCTTCGAATCCGTCAGGTTGGCACGCGAGCTCTTGTTTGCGCCCTGGGTATACGGGTCAAACTTGTCGCCGGCCTTGGCCCCGTCGGTATAGGGGTCGGGCTTGCCAGCCTTGGCGCCATCAGTGTACGGGTCTGCTTTGCCAGCCTTGGCGCCCTGGGTGTAGGGATCAACCTTGCCGGTGCCTTGCGCCTGAGCGGCGATGGATGCTGCGCCAAGGCACAGCGCAAAAGCGGTAGCGACAATCTTCTTCATGACATTTCCTTGGAAGGCCACCGTCCGGGCGGCCGTGAACACGCGAACATTGAGCCAACCTGACCGGCCAGCTCTCCACTAAACGGTTCGTATTAAGCGTCCGTTGACTTGGCATTCGAACTTCTTTGCCCAGAAATTGGAGCCATTGCAGAATGGACGTGGAATCCCTTTTGCAGCTTTGGCAGATAGAAGGTCCCGGCATCGATGCCCACATGCCGTCTAGCGGTGCCGGAACACCGGCGCCCTTCTCTCCAAAAACGCATTCATCCCTTCCTTCAGATCCTCGGTGGCAAACAGCGCATGCAACTGCCGCCGCTCGAACAGCATGCCCTCGGACAGCGATGACTCGCAGGCGCGGTTGATCGCCTCCTTGACCGCCATCATCGACGGCAGCGAGAAACCGGCAATCGTCTGCGCCACCGCCATCGCTTCATCCATCAACCGCCCGGCGGCCACCACCCGCGATACCAGCCCGCTGCGCTCCGCTTCAGCCGCATCCATGTTGCGTGCCGTCATGCACATGTCCATGGCTTTCGCCTTGGAGATGGCGCGCGGCAGGCGCTGCGTGCCGCCCGCGCCGGGGATGACCGCAAGCTTCAGTTCCGGCAGGCCGAACACCGCGTTGTCCGCCGCGATGAGAATGTCGCAGGCCATGGCCAGCTCGCAGCCGCCGCCAAGCGCGTAGCCCGCGACCGCGGCGATCACTGGCTTGCGCACATTGCGCAGCGTCTCCCAGTTGCGCGTGATGTAGTTGGACTTGAACACGTCCATATAGTCCCAGCCGCGCATGGCTGCGATGTCCGCGCCGGCGGCGAAGGCCTTGTCGTTGCCGGTGATCACGATGGCGCCGACGCCGTCGTCTTGTTCACACGCCAGCAGCGCCAGGCCGAGCGCATCCATCAGCGCATCGCTGAGCGCGTTCATCTGCCGGGGACGATTGAGGCGGATCACGGCAACGCGGCCGACCATCTCCAGCAGGACCAGGTTCTCGTCGATCGCAAGCGTGGCTTCATGCGCGGTCACTGGATGCGCCCTCCCCTTGCCCGCTCTGGCGAAGTTGCTCCCGCAGCCTGAATTTCTGGATCTTGCCCGCTGGCGTCGAGGGCAGCGCACCTTGCGCGACCAACCGCTCGGGGATGTACTGCGCAGCCATCTTCTGCGCCTTGAGGAAGTCCACCATCGCCGCCATGTCGAATGGCTGGCCGTCGTGGGTCACGACGAAGGCGCAGGCGCGCTCGCCAAGGCGCTCGTCGGGATAGGCGACGATGGCCACCTGCGCGATGGCCGGATGGCGGTACAGCAGGGTTTCGATTTCGACCACGGGAATGTTCTCGCCGCCGCGGATGATGACGTCCTTGCTGCGGCCGTCGATGCGGATGTAGCCGCGCGCGTCGATGCGGGCCAGGTCGCCGGTATCGAACCAGCCGTCCGGGTCGGTGTCGTTCAGGTGCGCACGGCGCAGGTAGCCGCCGAAATTGGAGCAGGAGCGCACCAGCAGGCGGCCGCTGGCGCCCACCGGCAACGGCGCACCCGCTACGTCGACCACGCGCACTTCCACGCCGGGCAACGGGCATCCGTCGGTGCTGGAGGCGCGCTCATTGTCATCCTCGAGCCGCGTGGTGGTCACCGCGCCCATTTCCGACATGCCCCAGGCGGAGATCACCTTGGCGCCCAGCGCGCCGCGCGCCAGCTCCACCAGTGCGCCGGGGATCGGTGCGCCGGCGCACAGGAAGGCGCGCAACGTGGGCACGGCGCCGCCAGTCTCGGTGACCGTGCGGGCCAGGTCGGTGAGAAACGGCGTGGAGGCCATGGTGAAGGTAACGCCCTCCTGCCGGATCAACGCTACGGCCTGGCGCGGCTCCCAGATGTCCTGCAGCACCACGCTCGCGCCCAGCATGACCGGCATCATCAGGCCGTACATGAAGCCGGTCTGGTGCGCCATGGGCGAGGCCATCAGGATCACGTCGTCCGCACCCAGGCGCAGGCGTTCGGCGTACGTGACGATATTGGCCATGAGCGTGTTGGACGAATGCAGCACGCCCTTCGGCTCGCCGGTGGTGCCGGAGGTGTAGATGAGCTGGGTGATGTCGTCCGGGCCGGGGCGATGGCCAGCCGCCAGGTCCGGCGCGCCAGCGCCGGCCAGCAAGGTCTCGAACGAATTGGGCCCGGTGCCGCCGATCACGGCCACGTGCCGCAGGTCAGGCAGCGCCTGGCGCAGGCCATCGAACATGGATTCGTAGTCAAACCCGCGAAAGCGCTTTGGAATCACCACGACCTTGCTGCACGCGTGCCGGAGCATGAACGACAACTCGCGCTCGCGCAGGATCGGCATGAGTGGATTGAGCACCGCGCCAAGGCGCGCGCAGGCAAGGTAGAGCGCGGTGAACTGCCACCAGTTGGGCAACTGGCAGGACACGACATCGTTGGCGCCAACGCCCAGCCTGGCGAGGCCCGCCGCGATGCGCCCTGCCTGCCCGGCCAGTTCCCGGTACGTCAGGTGCGTGGTCTCGCCGCATTCCACCTGCAATGCGCTCAGCGCCACCTTGTCGGGGCAGGTGGCCAGGCAATCGTCCAGCGCATCGTTGATGGTGCGCTCTGGCCAGAGGCCTTGCGCGACGCTGGACGCGCGGCGCGGGGGCAGCAGGATGGCGTCGAATTCCATGGCGTGTCTCCTCGTTGTTGTCGTTTTGGTCAGGCTTGCTCGCTGGCGAGATCAGGCTGGCACCGCTTCCCGGCCCGCGCGGGTACGGGCGATGATGGTCTTCATGATCTGGGCCGTGCCGTCGCCGATCTGGAAGCCGAGCACATCACGCAGGCGCTGCTCCATCGGGCCGCGGTCGTAGCCGCCGTGGCCAAACGACAGCAGGCACTGGTGCACCACGTCGTAGGCCAGCTTGGGCGCCCACCATTTGCACATCGCGGCTTCGGCCGTGTGCGGCAGGTTGTGGTCTTTCAGCCAGAGCGTCTGCAGGCACAGCAGGCGCGCGGCGGTGACCTGCGTCTCGAAATCCGCCAACGGATGGGACACGCCCTGGAAGGCGGCCAGCGGCTTGCCGAAGGCCTGGCGCTCGGCCACGTATTCCCAGGTTTCTTCCAGGCTCGCCCTGGCCACCGCCAGTACCTGCAGGCCAATCAGCGCGCGGGAGAAATCAAAGCCCTGCATCACCTGCACAAAGCCCTCGCCTTCCTTGCCAAGCAGATGGCTGACGGGCACGCGCACGTTCTCGAAGAAGATCGAACCGCGCCCGATGGCACGCTGGCCGTGGCAGTCGAAGCGGTTGGTGGTGATGCCGGGCAGATCCATCGGCACCAGCAGCGCCGAGACGCCGCGCGCGCCCGCCTCGACGGAGCCGCTGCGCGCGAACACCACCGCGGCGTCGGCCTGGTCGGCGGCGGAGATGGAGGTCTTCTCGCCGTTGAGCACGTAGTGGTCGCCGTCGCGCTCCATGCGCAGGCGCAGGTTGGCCGCGTCCGAGCCGCCGCGCGGCTCAGTCAGCGCGATGGCGAACAGGGCTTCGCCTTGCGTCAGGCGCCGCAGCCACGGCCGCGCGATCTCCGGGGCGGCGTGATGCGCCAGGATCTGCCCGTTCAGCGAAGCCAGCAGGTTGATGTAGGAAAGGCTCAGGTCCGCGCGCGCCACTTCTTCGTGGATCACGCCGGCCGCCAGGCAGCCCAGGCCCTGGCCACCGTATTGCTCGGGCAGCTCGGGGGCGATAAAGCCCATCTGGCCCATTTCGCGCATCAGCGCGCGGTCAAGCTCGCGGGTGCGGTCGCGCTCCAGGAAGCCGGGCGCGATACGTTCGGTGGCGAAGCGGCGGGCATGGTCGCCGAGCGCGGCCAGGTCTTCGTCGAGATAGGGGTTCATGGCGTCTCCAGGATGTCTTGCCGCATGGCGCGCTGATGCGATGCGCCATGCGGCCGCGTTGCTTGTGAGCGCAACGGTGGCTATGGCGGCTATGGCCGCTTACTTGGCGTACTTGCGGAAATCGGGCTTGCGCTTTTCCTGGAAGGCGGTGACGCCCTCGCGCGATTCCTCGGTGTCGTAATAGAGCTTGAGCGCGTACATGCCCATGCCGGCGATGCCGCTCTGGTGGGCCGTGTCCATGTTGAACGAGCGCTTGGCGATGGCCAGCGCAGTGGGGCTCTTCTCCATGATCTCGTCGCACCACTTCTGCACTTCGGTGTCGAGCTGTTCATGGGGGACGACAGCGTTGACCAGGCCCATGGCGAGGGCTTCGGCAGCCGGATAGCGGCGGCACATATACCAGATCTCGCGCGCTTTTTTCTCGCCCACCACGCGGGCCAGGAAGGCCGTGCCATAGCCGGGATCGACCGAGCCGACCTTGGGGCCGACCTGCCCGAACACGGCCTTCTCGGAGGCGATGGTGAAGTCGCAGATCGTGCAGATGACATTGCCGCCGCCAATGGCGTAGCCCTGCACGCGGGCGATGACAGGCTTGGGCACGTCGCGGATGGCGTTGTGCAGCTCTTCCATCGGCAGTCCGATGGTGCCGCGGCCGTCGTACTGGCCTTCATGCGCGGACTGGTCGCCGCCGGTGCAGAAGGCTTTTTCGCCGGCGCCGGCGAGCACAATGGCGCCGATCTCCCGGTCATAGCCGGCGCGGTTGATGGCGTGGATCAGTTCGTCGCAGGTGCGCCCGCGGAAGGCGTTCATCTTCTCCGGGCGGTTGATGGTGATCCAGGCCGCGCCGTTGCGCACGTCGTAGAGAATGTCTTCGTAGTTCATGGTCGTTGTCTTCGTTGTCTTCGTTGTCTTGGAAGCCGCGGCAACCGCTGCAGCCGGGTTCAGCCGTTCATGGTC
The DNA here is from genome assembly GCF_056398045.1 of Cupriavidus sp. 05L411. NCBI lineage: Bacteria > Pseudomonadati > Pseudomonadota > Betaproteobacteria > Burkholderiales > Burkholderiaceae > Cupriavidus > Cupriavidus sp. 05L411. The sequence goes on from NZ_JBFTOQ010000018.1 coordinate 121,953, forward strand.
AGGCCGCCCGACACGCTCAGCACCTGGCCGGTGACGAAGGCCGCGTCGTCGCTGGCAAAGAACACGATGGCGCCGGGCAGGTCCTCCGGCTGGCCGATGCGGCCCAGCGGGATCGAGCGGGTGAAGGCCTCGATCAGCTTTTCCGGGTTGCCGGCGCCTTGCTTGTAATCCTCGAACAGCGCGGTATCGGTCGGGCCGGGGCATACCACGTTGACGGTGATGCCGTGGCGGGCGTGCTCGCGCGCGATGGTCTTGGAGAACGACACCAGGCCGCCCTTGCAAGCGGCGTAGACCGCCTCGCCGGAGGAACCCACCCGCGCCGCGTCGGAGGCGATGTTGACGATGCGCCCGCGCTTGCGCTCCACCATGGCGGGCAGCACCGCGTGGTGCATGTGCAGCGCGCCGGTGAGGTTGATGGCGATCAGGCGGTCCCATTGCGCCGGCTCGGTCTTGGTAAAGGGCTTGAACACGTCCCAGCCGGCGTTGTTGACCAGCACGTCGATGGGGCCAAGCTGGCTGGTGGTGGCCGCCACGGCGGCGTCGACGCTGGCGCGGTCCGTGATGTCGCACTGGAATGCTTCGGCGCGTCCGCCGTCTTCGCGGATGCGGGCGGCGACTTGCTGCGCTGCCGCCAGGTTCAGGTCGAGCACGGCCACGGCGGCGCCCTCCCGCGCAAAGCGCCGGCAGGTTGCCCCGCCGATGCCACCGCCACCACCGGTCACGATGACCGTCTTGCCTTCGAGTCTTTGCACAGTGTTCTCCTTCGTGGTCCAGGGTGCTATCGTGCGGCTGATAGGTCGCGCGCCAGCGTTTAAATACGTAAATATATTGACGTATACTAGGACGACAACTGGACCAATGCAAGTACGGCTATTCAGGAATTTATGATGGTTAACCCCGATTTTGATGATGATCTTGCCCCGGCCGCGCGCATGGAAATGGCAAACAGGTTGTTCTTTCGCCTGTACCAATGCGCAAATATGTTGCATAAAACGGGGTCAAGGGCGGTCGAGGCCGAAGGCCTGACGACGCAGCAGTGGGCCGTGCTGGGCGCGCTGTCGCGGCCACAGGCGGCCGATGGCATGAGCGTGGGCGACCTGGCGCGCTACCTGATGGTGAGCAGGCAGAACCTGTCGGGGCTGATCAGCCGCATGGAGCGCGACGGCCACCTGAGCATGGCGCCCGACGGACGCGACCGGCGCTCGCGGCTGGTCACCATGACGGAGACCGGGCGTCATGTGTGGTTGCGCCTGGCGCAGCCCAAGATCCGCGATTACTACGAGCGGGCGCTGACCGATTTTTCAACCGGCGACATCACCCACACGCTGCACTACCTGCTCAAGCTGCTGGAAAACATGAAGGGGCTGGATGCCGAAGGCGCCGCGCCCGAGGATGGGCGGGAGTGAGGCGTCGCGCATGAAAGGGGGATGACGCAAACCGGCGGCCATCACCGGCTTGCGTTATTGCGGTATTGCGTTATTACGCTGTCGCCTTATTCAGCCTTGATGCCGCGCGTGCGGATCAGTTCAGCCCAGCCCGCGGTTTCCACGCGGATACGCGTGGCGAGCGCATCCGGCGTACCGGCAACCGGCTCCATGCCCTGCCGCGCCAGCTCTTCACGCACGGCCTTGCTGCCGAACACCTCGCGCACGTCGGCATGGAGCGCCTCCACCACCGGCGCCGGCGTGGCGCGCGGCACCAGCAGCGCGTACCACGAGCTGACCTCGATGCCGCGCACGCCCTGCTCGGCCAGCGACGGAATCGCGGGTGCCGCGGGCGAGCGCGTGGCCTGGGTCACGGCCAGCGCGCGCAATGCGCCGGAGCGGATAAACGGCGCCAGCGTGGGCAGCGTGCCGAACAGGATCGGCACCTGCCCGCCCACCACGTCGTTGAGCGCCTGCGTGGTGCCCTTATAGGGCACATGCAGCAGCGCGATGCCGGTCTGCTGGCGGAACAGCTCGCCGGCAAGGTGCAGACCGCTGCCCACACCGGGGCTGGCATAACCAAGCGGCGGCTTGGCGCGCTGGGCCAGCGCCACCAGCTCCTGCACGGAATTGGCGTGCACGGAAGGGTGCACCGCCAGCACATTGGGCGAACTTGCCAGTAGCGAAACGGGAAGGAAGTCGCGCTCGACGTTGTAGGACAGCGCCGGGAACAGCGTGGGGTTGATGGTCAGGTTGCCGGCCGGCGCCACCAGCAAGGTGCAGCCATCGCCCGCCGCGCGGCGCACCGCATCGATGCCGATATTGCCATTGGCCCCGGGCTTGTTGTCCACCACCACGGTCATGCCGCGGCGCTGGTGCAAACCCTGCGCGAGCGTGCGCGCGAGCAGGTCGGCCGGGCCAGCCGCCGGGAACGGCACGACAATGCGCAGCGCGCTGCAGGCAGGGGCGGGTTGCGCGGCGCGCGCCGCTGGTGCAGCGCCAATCCACAGGCAGGAGATCGCGAGGCAGGCAGCGGCGGGCCGCAGTGCACGCCTGAGGTTGGTTTCGGACTTCGGATCTCGCACTGGGGACCTGCCAAGGGTTGACGTAATGAGAGTGATTCCTTGGTTTTGTTTTATATATAAAACCATGAATCGCTATTGAGACAAACAGAAATATAGCCCGCCCTTTCCGGGAATGGGGCTAGGGTAATCCCTTGGTTTTTGGGGACGCAGGTTTCGCGCCTAAACTAAAGACGGCACCCCGCCAGGCGCACGCCGTCCATGCCACGTCCGCGGCACGCGAACACCGCCGCAAGGGGGCAAAAGGGGGGATGCCGTGCAAGGCTTCCAACTCACGCTGTTCACCATCGAAAACCGCCGCCACCACGGCAAGCAGCTATCCCACTGGCTACTGCAGATCCTGCGCGAACTGCAGATCCGCGGCGCCACGCATATGGTGGCGGCCGAAGGCATCGGCCATGACCGCCGCTTTCACACCTGGCATTTCCTGGAGCTGGCCGACCGGCCGGAGGAGATCACCGTGATTGCCACGGAGGAGGAAGTGCAGCGGCTGTTCGACCGCCTCGCCCTGGAAGACGTCCAGGTGTTCTACGCCAAGACGCCGGTGGAGTTCGGCTTCCTGGGAAAAAGCGGCGCGCCAGAGGCGCAGAGCCCCTGACCTGGCCGGGCAGCGCGGCCTCACCCGGCCTCACCCGGCCTGTGTGCGCCGTCAATCCATGCTGGCTGCCACGCCGGTGCCGGTGCTGCCGCGCAAGGTGGCCTCCGGCAAACGCGCCACGAGGAAGGGCGCCACCAGCGACACGGCGGCACTGAGCAGGAACAAGGTGCGGAACGCTACCTCGGCCGCCGCGCGCACCGCGCCGGCATCGGCCGAAGTGCCCGCATCGCCCCCCACCATGGCGCGATGGAACATGCTCATCAGGATGTCCTCGCCGCCGGCCAGGTCCGCTATACCCATGCCGCCATGGCGCAACAGTGCGATCAGCACGGTGGTCAGCACCGCCACCCCAACCGCGCCGCCAAGCATGCGCGAGAAGGCGGTCAGCGCCGTGGCCACGCCCACCTGGTGCGCAGGCACCGCGTTCTGGGTAGCGACCAGGCCGCTTGGCAGCTGCAGCCCGATGGCCAGGCCGAGGATCACCATCACCAGCGCGGTCAGCAAGACCGCATGCGGATCAACGAACGCCAGCGCAACGATCGCCAGCGGCGCGACCAGCGAGCCCGCCAGCTGCAGCGGCTTGTAGCGGCCACTCCACGTCATCAGCCGGCCCGAGATAAACGCGCCAAACGGGATGGACAGCGTCAGCGGCACCAGCCGCAGCGCGGCGCTATCGGCCTGCACGCCGCCCACTACCTGGAAGCGCAGCGGCAGCAGCACGGACATGGCGATCAACTGGAAAAAGCACAGGAACAACGTGATGCAGCAGATCGTGACCGTCGGCACGCGCAGCATGTCCAGCGGGATCATCGGGTCCGCCACCCGGCGCTCTTGCCACACGAACAGCACCATGGCGGCCATCCCGGCCACCAGCAGGCCAAGCGTCTGCGGCGTTGCGGCAGACTGCCCCTGCCCGAGCCGGGTCAGGAACACCAGCACGCCGGTCAGGCCGCCACCGAACAGCAGCGCGCCGACGTAGTCGATGCGATGGCGGCGCCCGCCCGCCGGCAGGTGCTTGAGCGCACGGCGGACCACCAGCAGCGCGATCAGCGCCAGCGGCAGATTGATCCAGAAAATCCAGCGCCACGACAGGTAATGCGCCAGGTAGCCGCCGATCACCGGGCCGGCCATGCTAGCCACGGCCCAGACGCCGCTCACATAACCCTGGTAGCGGCCACGGTCGCGCAGCGGCACCACATCGGCAATGGTGGCCTGCGACACCGAGATCAGGCCACCGCCGCCCAGCCCTTGCAGGATGCGCGCGATGATCAGTTGCGGCATGGTCTGCGCCAGCGCGCACGCGATCGAAGCCAGGAAGAACAACACGATGGCAAACGACAGGACCGAGCGCCGCCCGAGCAGATCCGAGAGCTTGCCGTAGATCGGCGTCACCACGGTGGAGGCCACCAGGTAGGCCGAGACCACCCAGGCCATCTCCTCGAAGCCGTTAAGCTGCAGCGCGATCTCCGGCAACACCACGGCCACGATCGATTGCTCCAGCGCCCCCAGCAGGATGGCCAGCATCAGCCCGAAAATGATCTGCATCACCGGCACCGGCGGAACCGGCGGGGGGACGGATGCCGTGTTGCCAGGGTTACCGCCATCGGCCGCAGCCGCCGAGGAGGCGGAAGTGGCCGAGGCGATCGCGATCGCGGGTGACTGGGCGGATGAAGGCGGAGCTGAAGCCGCCAGGAGGGGCGGCATGGAGACGGCGGTCATGGGCTGAGGGGGAGAAAACGCTTGCGGCGAGGGACATGGAGTGCAGCGCCACCGCGAACGGGCGGCATCGCTCCTGTCTGTTTTTGTATACAAGGGCGCTATTGTAGGCCTAAGCCTTGCGCCTTGCAGCCGCCCCGCAACCTTGCCGGGCTCCTGGCCTGAACGCCGCCAAGGCGACGTTCAGGGCGACGTTGCCGGACTCAGAACGATTCCCAGTCTCCGGCAGACACGGCCGGGCTCCCGGCAGCCGGGGTGCGCGCGGCGCGGCGCGGCGCCGGTGCGGCCACGGCGGCAGCCTTGGCCTGGCGGGCGGCGGGCAGCGCCTTGGAAGACAGCACCGGTTCGCGGCCCTGGCGCACCACCGGCGCGCGGGCCTTGCTGGGCAACACGGGCTCGCGGGGGGTGCGGACCGCGCCGGCACGTGGCGCCACGGCGGCTGGCCGGACCGCCGGCTTGGTGACGGTTGCTGGTGCGACTCGTGCTGCAGGTGCCGTCGGTGCTGCCGGCGCTGCTTGAACCACCTGCACTGCCTGGGCAGCACGAGCGGCCGGAGCCACGGGCTTGGCCGGGGTCGGGCGAGCCGCCCCCGGGCGGGCCGGCGGGTGGCTCTTGCCACCAGCGGCCGCGTGCGCCGCAGGACGCCGCCCGGCGGCTGCCGGCGCCACGCGCGCTGCAGCTACCACCCGCGCAGGCGCAGCCGGTGCCGGCGCCCGCGCAACATGCGTTTGCGCTGGTGTCACCTGGAACCTGGATACATCGTCGACCAGCCCCGCGGCCTGCTGCTGCAGGCTCTCGGCAGCGGCGGCGGCTTGCTCTACCAGCGCGGCGTTTTGCTGCGTCACGCTTTCCATCTGATTGATGGCGCGGTTGACCTGCTCGATGCCGGAGGACTGCTCCTCGCTGGCCGCGGCGATCTCGCCCATGATGTCGGTCACGCGCTTCACCGCCCCGACGATATCGTCCATGGTCCGGCCAGCGTCCTCGACCTGCTTGGCGCCATGGGCCACCTGCCCCACCGAGCCATTGATCAGCTGGCCGATCTCTTTGGCCGCCGACGAAGACCGCTGGGCCAGGCTGCGCACCTCTGCCGCCACCACGCCAAAGCCACGTCCTTGCTCACCGGCGCGGGCGGCTTCCACGGCCGCGTTAAGCGCCAGGATATTGGTCTGGAAGGCAATCCCTTCAATCACGCCGACGATTTCGGCGACCTTGGCCGACGATTGCGAAATATGCTGCATGGTCTCGACCACGCCGCGCACCGCGTGCCCACCCGCCGTCGCCACGCCGGAAGCGCTGACTGCCAGTTCGTTGGCATGGCGTGCGTTGGCCGCGTTCTGCTTGACCGTCGAGGTGAGTTGCTCCATGGATGCCGCGGTCTGCTCCAGGGATGCCGCCTGCTCTTCCGTGCGCTGGGACAGGTCGGTATTGCCCCTGGCGATTTCCCGGGTCGCGCCGTCGATCGAGCGCGTCGCGCCCTGGATGCCGTGCACCAGCGCCGCCAACTGCCCGAAAGCGCGCTCCAGCGCACCCAGCATGCGGCCCATCTCGTCATCGCTGCTGGCATGGATGACATAAGTCAGGTTGCCATGAGCAAGCGCTTGTGCCGCGTCCAGCGCTTGCCGCGCCGGGCGCGTGATCGAGCGCGTGATGCCGATGCCGAGGACGGCGGCCAGCGCGACCGCGGCGGCAGCCAGGCCCAGCAGCAGGTTGCGCGCCATCTCATAGCTGGCATTGGCCTCTTGCACGGCGGCGGCGGCCACCTTGCGTCCCCCGTCGGACAATTCACTCAGCTTGTCGAAGTAAGGTGCCTGCGCCGCCGGCAGGGTCGCCACCAGCGCGCTGCGAGCGCTGTCGAACTCGCCGCCCTGCAACTGGCGCAACACCGTGTCAAGCTGGGTGTCGTAAGCATTGCGTGCCGCGATCAGGGCACGATAGGTTTCCTGGATCTCTGGCCTGGCGGACCTGGAAAGCCATTTCCCCAGTTCATCCAGCGTGCCGCGCATGTCCTGGCGCAGTGCGCCGATGCGCTCGGCGTTGCGCCGCACGGCGACCGGATCCTCATTCAGGGTGGCATCGCGCACCAGGATGCCGGTGCGCAGCGCATCTTGCTTGACACGCTCGATCTCCAGCACCTTGAACAGGCGCCCTTCCACCGTCAGGCGCATCGATTCGTTCATGGTGCGCAAGGACATCATGCCCAGCACGGCCACGGCAATCAGCAGCAGCGCCACCAGCGAAAACGCTACCGTCAGGCGCACCCCAATGCCAAAGTTTCGCAACCAACGCATCTTCCCGGCTCCTTTTACTCTTATCGCGCGCGCTTCATCCTCGCCTCGGACAGATTTCCGGAGCGACGCCGCATCGCGGGCTTAACGGCAGGGACGCGAGCAAGCTTGAGGGCTAAACAGCGACTTCCAAAAAGAAACGCAAAAACGGGAAATTAAAGGGGAATATAGGGGGGGAAAGCCCGGCAATTCGAGCAATTGCCCAGCTGCAACCTGTCGTCTAATGTCACCCATGCACTTCGAAGTGCCGCCACCGGCGCTTGTCGCCGAGGGCGCACAACAAACAAAGTGGGCGCACAAAAAAAGAAGCCCACGCGCGGGGTGCTCGTAGGCTTTCCAGGACTGCTTTAGAGCCGAAAGGCCCTGACCCGAATATAAACCTGCTTACATGAGGTGTAAATCCTATTTCTATCAGGGATACCTCTGATAGAAAAAGTGCCGAAAATGCCACACAAGTGGCGAATACCCGGCATGGGACGCATCGCGGTAGCCGGCCAGGGCCATCTTGCGGCCCGCAAACCCATGCCAGACAGGGAATGCGGGTGCGGGGCGGTGTTGGGATTTGCCACACCAGCGCCAATCAATTCATAGGTTTGCAGTGTGATGCAATTGCTTTATTAGAGGAAAACCTCTACGCGAGACGCGCCCCCCAACCGTCAAGATTTGTAGAATTTTGTTACCCTCGCCCCTGAAGTATTCCCCTTCTCTTCTGGCGGCGTCGCCCGCCACAGCTTGCGGGGCTGCATCGGATCCACCGCCCGGACACAAACCAGGGCTGGTCCCGGCCCATGCCGCCTCGCCGTCCCGCGCCAGCACCGAGAGCGGAAGTTTCATCCCCCGCCCAGCCCAGGCCGTGCCACAACCGGCACCCAGCCGTGCTGTCACACCCCATTTGCCCAGGCCCAGTTATTGGACTGTTGCCAGCCGCCAGAACCCGAGCGGGCTCTTCCGGAGAAGTTGTGAACAAGAAGGTAACCAGGATCGATCGCCCGAGCCGGAAACTGCAGCACCTGCAGCTCTCCACCCACAGCGCAAGTCGCAATCCTGTCGTCGTGCATTTATCGAACGGCGTTCGGCTGCACGGCGTGATCATGGCGACGGACAACTATATGGTGTTGCTGGCAGAGTCTGCGCAGGACCCCCTTCCGCAGATCGTCTACAAGCACTCCATCGCTGTGATCACGCCGGCTCACGCCCCCGAGGCCACGGCCTGCATGCCCGGGGCAGAGACCTCGCCGGAATTTGTCAGCTTATATACACCGCGTACCCGCAAGCGCCGCTAGGCGTTGCCGGGGTCACGCCGCAAGCCCGGCCGGGCTTGTTTCGCGTCAAATCCGCCGCTCGTTTTCAATCCATCGCAAAGATCACTCTAAATCTTTTCCGGCACCAACCGATAACCCAAACAACGGTGGCACTTCTCGCCCAGCATTGCCTGGCAGCCAACGTTGCGGCAACAGCCGGATTGCACAACTCACTTGTAAAAGAATAGGAGTCGTACCATGTCGATGGTCATCAATACCAACACGTTGTCCCTGATGACGCAGAACAACCTGAGCTCGTCGCAATCGTCGCTGAACAGCGCGATCCAGCGTCTGTCCTCGGGCCTGCGTATTAACAGCGCCAAGGATGACGCTGCTGGCCAGGCAATTGCCAACCGCTTCACCTCGAACATCAACGGCCTGACCCAAGCGCAACGTAACGCCAACGACGGTATCTCGCTGTCGCAAACGACTGAAGGCGCGCTGACCGAAGTCAACAACAACCTGCAAGCTATCCGTACCCTGGCCGTGCAAGCCGCAACGGGCAGCAACTCGGCAAGCGATCTGAAGTCGATCCAGGACGAAATCACCCAGCGTATGGCTGAAATCGACCGTACGTCGCAACAGACCGACTTCAACGGCGTGAAGGTCCTGTCGTCGACCGCATCGTCGCTGAAGGTGCAAGTTGGCGCGCAAGACGGCCAGACCATTTCGATCGACCTGAAGGAAATCAGCTCGAAGACCCTGGGCATGACCGGCTTCACCGTTGCCAAGAACTCGCTGGCAACCAGCGCTGCCATCACCACCGTGGTCGCCGCTTCGGGTTCCGCACCGGTCGCAGTTGACCTGAGCGCAGCCGCAACCTCCCTGACGACCGCCACTGGCGCAACCGTCAACGCCAGCGACCTGCAACTGAGCAACGTTCTGGACTCGGCCGGCAACGCCACCAAGAGCTACGTGGTCAAGTCGGGCAGCGACTACTACGCAGCATCGGTTGACAACGCCACCGGCAAGGTCGTCCTGAACACGGCCGACATCAAGATCGGCGACGCAGCCAACGGCAACACGGGTAACACCGTGACTGGTCAGCTGGTCAAGGTTGGCGCTGACTCCAACGGCGCGGCCGTTGCCTACGTGACCCAAGGCGGCAACAACTACGCTCTGGACACCACCTCGGGCCCGGCAGCACTGGTCAACGGCGGCTCCGCTGCTTCGACCACCAGCAACGCCACCCAGATCGAACTGAGCACCAGCGGCACCACCACCGCTACCACCGCCTTCACCGGCGTGGGCAGCACCAACCCGCTGACCACGATCGACGCCGCACTGGCAACGGTCGACAAGCTGCGCAGCTCGCTGGGCGCAGTGCAGAACCGCTTCAACTCGGCAATCTCCAACCTGGGTTCGGCTGTCACGAACCTGTCGGCATCGCGCTCGCGCATTCAAGACGCCGACTACGCGACGGAAGTGTCGAACATGTCGCGCGCCCAGATCCTGCAACAAGCAGGTACGGCTGTGCTGGCCCAGGCCAACCAGACCACCCAAGGCGTGCTGTCGCTGCTGCGTTAATCCCGCAACAGTCGTCACCCTCCTAGTAGTACCGGGCCTGCGGGCCCGGTACTACCGGGAATGCTTCCAGAGCGGTCTCCGCTCTGAAAGCGTTTCCACCGGGGCTTTTATGCTCCGACCCAACCGCCGCGAGACAGACCATGATCAGATCGCCCGAACTGCTATCGCCGTTGACCGCCACGCCAACCGCCACCCCGGCTGCGCCCGCGGATACGGCAAGTGCGCCCGCGGCCGCCCAGCAAGCAGGTTCGGCCGTTGCCCAAGGCACCGCCGCCAGCAAGGCGGAGGGCGCCAACCCCAAGGAACTGGCCAGCGCGCTTGCCAGCCTCAACGATGCCTTGCGGGCCACGCCGGTCGAGGTGCGGTTCAGCATCGACAGCGAAACGCACAGATTCGTGACGGTCGTAGTGGACAAAGCCACTGGCGACACCATCCGCCAGTTTCCCTCGAAAGAAGTCCTGCGCATCACCCGCGCCATCGACAAGCTGCAAGGCCTACTGATTCACCAGACCGCTTGAGCGGCCAACTTCCCCCTCGAACAAAGTCATCACAGGTAGCAATCATGAGTTCATCGATTTCGTCGCTTGGCGTTGGTTCCGGACTGGACCTCAGTACCTTGTTGACTAACCTGCAGACGGGGGAACAGGCAAAGCTCACGCCGATCACGGACCAGCAGACTGCCGCGACCACCAAGCTGTCGGCTTATGGCACGCTCCAGGGCGCCGTGGCTGCGTTCCAGACCGCGGCCGCCGCGCTTGGCACGGCCAGCCTGTATAACAGCACCAACACCACATCGAGCAACACCAGCGTGCTGACCACGGCCGCGGACAAGACCGCCGTGGCCGGCAGCTATGCCGTCAACGTGACGGCCCTGGCGCAGTCGCAGACGCTGGTGTCCAACGGCATCACCGACAGCACTGGCCAGCTGCTGGGCAGCGCCAGCATCAAGATCGAGTTCGGCACCACCAGCGGCACGACGTTCACGCCGGGCAGCGGCACGCCCACCTCGATCAACATCAACGGCACCAACAACACGCTGACCGGCATCCGCGATGCCATCAACGCGGCCAATGCCGGCGTCACCGCCAGCATCGTCAATGACGGCAGCAGCACGCCCTATCACTTGGTGATGACGTCCAACAAGACCGGTGCTGCGTCAAGCATGCGCGTGACGGTTGCCAGCAACGGCGCGGGCGACCCCAGCACCATCAGCGGCCTGCTGTCGTATGATCCGGCGGGCACCAAAGCCATGACCGAGAATGTCAAGGCCGCGGACGCCAAGCTCACCATCAATGGCCTGGCGATCACCAGCGCCACCAACACAGTCCAGGGCGCCGCGCAGGGCGTCACGATGAACCTGGCCACGCTCGGCTCCAGCACGATCAGCGTGTCCACCGACACCTCGACGATGGCCAGCGCGGTGCAGAACTTCGTCAGCGCCTACAACACGCTGCAGACCACGGCCGGCAATCTGTCCAGCTACGACGCGACCAACAAGACCGCGGGCGTACTGCTGGGCGACAGCACCCTGCGCACGATCGAGAACCAGCTGCGCTCCGTGATCAACACGCCGCAGACGGGCGCCAGCGGCAGCCTGAACAACCTGACGCAGATTGGCATCGGCTTCAACGCGGACGGCACCATGTCACTGGACACCTCCAAGTTGAGCAGCGAACTAGCCAGCAACAAAGCCGGCGTGGCCCAGCTGTTCAGCGGCACGGACGGCAAGTCGGGCTATGGCAACCAGCTGGCGACCATGGCAGCCGGCTTCTCCAGCGCCACCGGGGCGCTGACCACCGCCACCAACGGCGTCAACGCGCAACTTAAGTCGCTGGCTACGGACTACACCAACATGTCCGCCCAGATCGATGCCACCGTCGCACAGTATCGTACCCAGTTCCAGCAACTGGACTCGATCATGTCGCAGATGACCGCCACCAAGAATTATCTGACGCAGCAGTTTTCTGCCGCAAGCGGCACGACGGCCTGACCCACGTCACCCCGTTCGCACCCGCCGCACCAACCCTAGGGATCGCCGCCATGTACGCACGCACTGCCGCCAACGCCTATGCCAATGTAGGCGTCCAGACCGGAGCCATGAGCGCCTCTCCGCACCGGCTCATCGTGATGCTGTTCGACGGCGCGCGGGCTGCCATCGCCCGCGCCCGCTTCCACATGGAAGCGGGCAAAATCGCCGACAAGGGCATGGCCATTTCGAAGGCGATCGAGATCATCGACAGCGGCCTGCGTGCCTCGCTGGATCACGGCGCCAGCGCCGAACTGACGGGCAACCTCGATGCGCTCTACGAGTACATGACCCGCCAGCTCATGCTTGGCAACCTGCATAACGATGACGAGCGGCTGTTCGAAGTGGACAAGCTGCTGGCCGACCTGGCCTCGGCGTGGAGCCAGATCGACCCCGCCGCGGAGCCGCAGCAACAGCCGCTGCGCCCCCCGGAAGCCGTCTCGGTAGGGGTATGACATGCTCAGACAAAAGAACCGGCTCATCGCCTGCTACGAAGAACTGCTCGGCCTGTCCGGGCAGATGTGCGAAGCCGCACGCGCCAGCGACTGGGACAGCCTGAGCGCGTTGCAGACCCGTTACGTGGCCCAGGTCAATGTGCTGCGCAATAACGATGATGTGGCCTTGCTCTCGCCTCAGGAACGCCGCTACCGCTACCAGATGCTGGAGAGCATCCTGTCGCAGGATGCCGCCATCCGCAACCTGGTGATGCCCCAGCTCGAACGCCTGGGCAACCTGCTCAATCACTCGCGCCGCCGCCTGGAACTGCACCACACCTACGGCGCTGACGCAGCCCTCTGATACGCTGAATGGTCGGCATCAATCTTCCGCCGGACCCTTCGCTCGCGCTGCGTGCGGATACGCAAGGGCTCACATCCGCACTGAGCGTGGCCAAGCTGGCCGCGCTGTTGCCCACGGGCACCGTCACCGATACGGTGGGTCCTGCGACTGGCGGCCCCACGGTGCAGCAAGGCCGTCCCGGCCAGGTAACCGGCGGCGGGCTCAACCCTGCGGCCGGCACAGCGCCAGCCTCGGCGCGTGAGACCTTGAGCTCGGCGGCGCGCGTCATCCTGGATATCCTGGAAGGCACCGAATCCACACCGCTGCGCGGCTCCGCCCCGCTCCTGCCCACGCCACCCGGCGGCGGCCAGGCTGCCGCGCTGGCCAGTGCGCTGGCGCGACAGGTCGGGCAAAGCGGCTTGTTCTACGAATCCCATCTGGGACAGCTGCTCAACGGCACGCGCGGGCTGGACAGCCTGCTGCGCGAGCCGCAAGCCATGCTGGGCCGCCCGCCGGGCACTCCTGACGGCGGCAACCCTGACGCGAGCGGCAGCGCCAACACGGGCGGCGCAGCGCGGCCCGTGCTGGCGCTGACGTACGAACCCTCGGCAAGCCCCGCTGCGCCGCCAGCACCGGCGGCTCAGCCCCAGCCGCCGGCCGCCAGCGGTACGGCGATCAACCTTGCAGCCGCGGCCCTGGGGGCGCTCGCCGATGCCGAGGCGGGCCCCGCAGCCCCCGTGCCCGCGCCGCGGGGCTCAGGCAACAACAGCAGCAACACGGCGCAGCCCGCCGGTGCAACCTCATCGCTGACAGTCCCGCAAGGCCCCTCGGCCCATCTTGCCCATCAGGCCACGCAGGCTTACCAGGCGGCGTCAGCGGCGCAGACAGACGCCCAGGCGCAAGACAGGCACCTGCACATCGATAGCTCCTGGCGCGATGGCGGCACCGCGGCCGACGCCCGGCAACTGCCGGCGCCGGTTGGCCCGCCGGTCCATCCCGACGCCGCCACGCTGGTGCGCCAGCAGCTCGACGCCCTCGCCACCCAGCAGTTCCGCTGGATGGGTGAAGCGTGGCCGGGCACGCCAATGGACTGGCAGATCCGGCGCGAGCCCGATGACAGCCAGGCGCGCAGCCAGGGCGAAGGCCCTGATCCTGCCGCCGGCGTGTGGTCGACGCGGCTGGTGCTGGAGTTTCCCAACCTCGGCACCGTGGAAGCACGCCTGAGCCTGGCCGGCAACGGCATCGAAGCTCGCCTGGCCGCGCCGGACTCGGTCAACCGCCTGAACGCGGCACGCGCGCAATTGCAGGATCGGTTGGCGGCCACCGGACTGAACCTCACCACGCTGGCGGTGGACGGTATTTTGTCACCCGGTAGGAGCATCGGTTCATGAGCTACCCGGACGATATGCTCGATGGCAGCCCACGCGGCAGCGCGGTCGCGCTGAGCTACGACGAAAGCCGCGACAGCGGCCCGCGCGTGGTCGCCAAGGGCTACGGCGAGGTCGCCGATGCCATCATCGCCCGCGCCCGCGAGAGCGGCGTCTACGTTCACAACTCGCCCGCGCTGGTGACCCTGCTGATGCAGGTAAACCTGGACTCGCACATCCCCCCGCAGCTCTACATGGCGGTGGCGGAGCTGCTCGCGTGGCTGTATCAGCTCGAGCAAGACCAGGCTAGCGCCGGCCCCGCATCCGGCACGCAGCACAGCAGCCAGGGCTGACGCCCCCTGCGCCGCGCCAGGCTCCTGGCATCCACGCGGCGTATTCATCTCACGACTTCCAAACCCTTCGAATTGGCCTTGTTTTTGGCCTGTATTCCCGCCTCCCCCTGCGTGACGCCCTGTTAAGTTTTAGGGGGCCGAAACAGCCGGGCAATTGCCCTTGCAAAAACCGCGGTTCACGCCGCGCGGCCCGCGGCGGCGGCGCCAGCATCGCCATCAAGCGTACTACCTGCTTCAGCCCGCCAAGACGGGCCTATACGATGAAACCACTCCAGACTGCATCCAGGGCACCGCGTCAAATCGACAAGGCGCGCGAACTCTACAATGCCGGCCAATACCGCGCCGCGTTCAAGGAGGCCGAACGGGCGGAGCAAATCCATGGCAAGCGGGCCGACGCCAGCTATTGGCAAATGGCCGCCGCGCTGGGGATGCAGGATACGCAGCAGGCCGGCGAGATCCTGCGCGACGGTTTGCAGCGGTTCCCGGCGGACATCGACCTGATGTCGCTAGGCGGCTTTGTCCTGCTGCGCAATGGCAAGCACGAGGACGCCAGGCAGCTGCTGCAGCAATGCGTCGCCAACGCGCCGGGCTCCATCAGCGGATGGGTGCACTACGCCGCCCTGCTGCTAGAGCTGCGCGAGCCCGCTGCGGCGAAGGAAGCAGCGCTCAAGGCGCTGGCCATCGATCCGAACGAACCCATCGCCGCCTGCAACTACGCCCTCGCCCTGAAGGAAATCGGGGAGATGGGCGAGGCCATGGAGGCACTCTGGAAAGCGGTAAGACTGGCCCCGAAGAATCTTGCCATCCGCGCCAACCTGCTGTTCGCCATGTTGTTCGCGCAGGAAACCACGGCAGCCGACTTGCTGCGCGAGGCCAGGGCCTACGAGCAGCTACTGCTGGCCGGGCAGCGCTTCCCGCTGCGCAAGCACGCCCTGCGCCAGGACGGCGGCCCTATCCGCCTGGGCCTGCTATCCAATGACCTGCTGCGGCACGCCTGTGCCTACTTCATCTTGCCGCTGCTTGCCAACCTGGACCGCACCCGCGTAGAAGTGGTGGCGTTCTCGCTCAACCCGCAGAGCGACCACGTCACCGACAAGATCCGGCTGCACGCCAACCAGTTCATCGAGTTGGCCGGCAAGTCCACCGCCGATATCGTCGACATCGTGCGCGGCCAGCAGATCGACGTGCTGATCGACCTCGGCGGGCATACCGGAACTTCCCCGCTGCCCTATATGGTCCACGGCCTGGCGCCGGTACAGATGACGTGGCTGGGCTACCCCGGCAGCACAGGGCTGAGCGCCATTGACTACCGCATCACCGATGGGACCTGCGATCCGGAAGGATTCGAGCCGCACTACAGCGAAGCCCTGCTCAGGGCGCCCGCCTTCTGCACATATGCCCCGCTGATCCATAGCCCGCTCGAGGCCTACGGAGCCAAGTACCGGGTCCAGGACACACCAGCGCTGCGCAACGGGACTGGCGCGATCACCTTTGGCTCCTGCAACAACCTGGGCAAGGTGACCGACCAGACCCTTGCCCTGTGGGGCGCCGTGATGGCGCGCTGCCCCGGCAGCCGGCTGCTGATCGAAGCGCGCGACATCGACAACGACGCCGTGAGCGGACCACTGCTGGCACGCCTGGCCCGGGTCGGCATCGACGCGGCCAGCGTCATCCGCGTTCCGCGGCTGGTGCAAAACCAATACCTGACCTACAACAACATCGACATCGTCCTCGACACGTGGCCGCTGACCGGCGGAACCACCACGTGCGACGCCGTGTGGATGGGTGTGCCGGTGGTATCGCGGGCCGGCGCCGCCTACCATTCGCGGATCTCCGCAGGTGTCTTGCATGCCATCGGGCTCGATGGCCTGGTGTGCGCGGACGAGCGCGAGTATGTCGAGGTCGCGGTGCACCTGGCGACCCACCTCGAAGAGCTCAATGCCCTGCGGCTATCGACCAGGCAGCGCTTCGAGCAGAGCCCCCTGGCCGACAGCGCAGGATTCGCGCGCTGGCTGGAAGATCAGTTGACCACCCTGGTCCAGCCGCACAGGCCAATCGATAGCCAGACTGCCGGCTCACGCGATGGCGTCTACTTCGCCGATGCCTGGCACACCATGGCGGAGATCGTGGTGGCGATCGCGGGCCTGCTGGAAGCCCAGCGCTACGTGGAACTGCGCAGCCTGATGGAGAACTTCTCCGCGAAATGGCCCAGGCACTGGATCACGGCCTATGTACTGGCCGAGATCGCGCATCACAGCGGACAGCCCGAAGCCTGCGTCGAATACCTGATGGAGAGCATCGGCCTGCGTGCCTATCACCTGCCGCTCTATCGCGTACTCGGCAACCGCATGGATGCATACCAGTACGACAAGGGCATGCTGGGTGAATTCCTGCAACAGCAATTCGGCATGAGCCTGGCGTTCCTGGAGCAGCAAGGAGCGCCCACGATCCTCGAAGTGCTTGGCATCGACATTGCGCTAGCGCAAAACCTCGAACCGGCCCACGCCTGATGGCCGCCTTGCAAGCCCTGCCCGCGCGCCGCCTCGCCTGACAAACTAGCCCATCCAGAATGAAGAACAACGCAGCCAGCTCCAAAGCGGATCGGTACATCAAGAAGGCCGAGACCAGCTACTTCGCCGGCCGGTACCATGAAGCCATCGAACATGCGGAGAAGGCCGGCAAGCTGGCCCCCAGCCTCTACCAGGCATATTACTGGCGCGCCGTAGGCACGCTCGGCCTGCAGCAGATCGAGCAGGCTTACCGCATCGCGCAGGACGGGTTGAAGGCGCACCCGAACCAGCCTGACATGATCGCCACGGTCGCCCGCATCCTGAGCGCGACGGGCAAGCACGAATCGGCCCGCATCATGCTGCGGGACTGCGTCGCCGCGCACCCGGGCAGCCTGGCAGCCTGGGCCAACTATGCCATCGTCCTGCAGAAGCTGGCCCTGCACGCGGATGCCAAGCGCGCGTCTCTCAAAGCGCTCGAGATCGCCCCCAACAATCCCGCCATCCTGGCGAATTACGCCAACGACCTGAAAGACACGGGATTCGCGGAAGACGCGATCTCGGTACTCAGGAAGGCCGCGGCCCTTGACCCGGGCAACAAGAACATCCGCTCCAACCTGCTGTTCCTGTTGCTATTCGGCGAGAAAACCAGCGCCGCCGACCTGCTGAAAGAAGCGGGCAGCTTCGCGCAGCAGCTTGCCAGCCGGCGCCAGCCTCTGCTGAACGTGCAAGCGAAACCGGCGTCCGGGCGCATTCGCGTTGGCATTCTTTCGAATGACCTGTTCCGCCACGCGTGCTCCTACATCCTGATTCCCTTCATCGCCAATCTGGACCGGGCGCGATTCGAAGTGGTGGCGCTCGGCCTGCACGCCTATCGGGACACCGTCACGCAGAAGATCGCCATGTATTGCGATCGCTTCGTCGATGTGGCCAACATGGCGGAGAACGAAGTCGTGCGGACCGTGCGCGAGGAGAACCTCGACCTGCTGATCGATCTCGGCGGCTACACGGGCACCTCGCCCTTGCACTACATGGTCTACGGCCTGGCCCCTGTCCAGCTCACCTGGCTGGGATACCCCGGCAGCACCGGGATGCCAGCCATCCACCATCGCATCACGGACTGGATCGGCGACCCGGCGGGAGCCGAATCGCACTACACGGAGAACCTGTTGCGCGCGCCGGGCATCTTCGCGGTCTACTACCCGATGATCAACAGTCCGCTAAAGGCCTACCAGCCCGAATACCAGGTACGCGAGACGCCCGCCAACCGCAACGGCTTCATCACCTTCGGCTCCTGCAACAACCTCGGCAAGATCACGGACCGCACGCTGCGGCTCTGGAGCACCACCCTGGCAAGCTGCGCGGCTAGCCGGCTGCTGGTGGAAGCCGCGGAACTCGACCGGGACGAGGTAAGGATTCCGCTTCTGGAACGCATGCAGCAGGCCGGAATCGATACGCAGCGGGTGACCTGCATCCCGAGGGAAGGCAAGAACCAATACCTGACCTACCACGATATCGACATCGTGCTAGATACCTCCCCCGTTACCGGCGGCAATACCACCTGCGACGCGCTCTGGATGGGCGTGCCCGTGGTCACGCTGGCCTGCGCCCCCTTCCACACCCGCGTTTCGGCGCCGTTCCTGCACGCCATGGGGCTGGACGAGCTGATCTGCGAAACCGAAGAAGCCTATGTCACGGTGGCGGCCAGCCTGGCCAGCAACCTCGACCAGCTCAATGCCCTGCGCCTGAGCATGCGGCACCGCTTCGAGAAGAGCGCCATCTTCGACGCCGCCGGCTTCGCGCGCTGGTTCGAAAGCCAGGCGGTAGCGCTGGTTGGCCAGCACCGCGACGTAAGCCATCTCGAGGCACGCACGCAGGATGGCGTGTTCTGCGCCGGCGCATGGCATTCCATGGAAGAACTCGTGCTGACCATCGGCCTGCTGCTGGAGCAAGGGCGGCATATCGAGCTGAGCAGCCTGCTGGAGAACATGTCGGCAAAGTGGAGCAAGCACTGGCTGGTCGCGTTCGCGCTGGGCGAGATGCAGCAGCACCTGGGCAACCACGACCGCGCCCTCGAACTGCTGATGGAAAGCATCAACCTGCGCCCGTACCACGTGCCGCTCTATCGGC
This sequence comes from Cupriavidus sp. 05L411, assembly GCF_056398045.1. Classification (NCBI taxonomy): domain Bacteria; kingdom Pseudomonadati; phylum Pseudomonadota; class Betaproteobacteria; order Burkholderiales; family Burkholderiaceae; genus Cupriavidus; species Cupriavidus sp. 05L411. The sequence continues at coordinate 141,049 of NZ_JBFTOQ010000018.1, forward strand.
TGCTGAGCGTACGCATGGACGAAGGCGGCCACGATAAAAGCCCCCTGGCTGACATCCTGCAGCAGCAGTTCGGCCTGGATCTCGCCTTGATCGAGCGCCAGGGCAAACCCACGACCCATGAAATCCTGGGCATCCAGGTATTGGAGGAAGCCGCATGAAAGCCGTCATCCTGGCGGGCGGGCTTGGTACCCGCATTTCCGAAGAGTCGCACCTGCGCCCCAAGCCGATGATCGAGATCGGCGGCAAGCCGATCCTGTGGCACATCATGAAGATGTACGCGGCACACGGCATCAATGATTTCATCATCTGCCTGGGCTATAAGGGCTACGTCATCAAGGAGTACTTCGCCAACTATTTCCTGCACATGTCGGATGTCACCTTCGATATGTCGGAGAACCGCATGGACGTGCATTGCCGCAAAGCAGAGCCGTGGCGGGTCACGCTGGTCGACACCGGCGAAGATGCGCAAACCGGTGGCCGGCTGCGCAGGGTGCGCGACTACCTCACGCCTGGCGAGTCGTTCTGCTTCACCTACGGCGACGGTGTCTCCAGCATCGACCTGAGCGCGGAGATCGCTTTCCACCGCAACCACGGACGCTGGGCAACCGTCGCCGCAGTGCAACCTCCCGGGCGCTATGGCGCACTCGAGCGGACCAATGAGGGCATGGTCACCGGTTTTTCCGAGAAGCCGCGCGGTGATGGCGGCTGGATCAACGGGGGCTTCTTCGTGCTCGAGCGCGAGGTGTTGGACCTGATCGCCGACGACCAGACCCCCTGGGAACAAGCGCCGATGAAGGAACTGGCGCGCCTGGGGCATCTCCTGGCCTACGAGCACGACGGATTCTGGCAGCCCATGGACACGCTGCGCGAAAAAACCCAGCTCGAAGAAATGTGGCAGTCCGGCTCCGCTCCCTGGAAATGCTGGTAATGCATGCACTGTCCTGCTACGCCGGGCGCTCTGTCTTCCTGACGGGCCATACCGGCTTCAAAGGCGCCTGGATGGCGATGTGGCTGACCCGGCTGGGCGCGCGCGTGAGCGGCTATGCCCTGCCCTGCGCCACCAGCCCGGCGCTGTTCAACCTGGCCGATGTCGAGGCTGGCATGCACGCGCACCACCATGGCGATGTCCGCGACCAGGCTGCCTTGACCGCCGCGCTGCACGCGGCACAGCCCGAGATCGTCTTTCATCTCGCCGCGCAGCCGCTGGTGCGCGCCAGCTACGATCAACCGGTGCAGACGTGGGCCACCAACGTGATGGGCACGGTGCACCTGCTGGAGGCCGTGAGGGCCTGCCCATCGGTGCGCGCCGTGGTGGTGGTCACCACCGACAAGAGCTATGAGAACCGCGAATGGCTGTGGGGCTACCGCGAGACTGACCCGCTCGGCGGCCACGATCCCTACAGTGCCAGCAAGGCCGGCGCGGAGCTCGTGGCGGCGAGCTACCGGCGGGCCTTTCTGGCCGGGAGCGGCGTACTGGTGGCGACCGCGCGTGCCGGCAACGTGATCGGTGGCGGTGACTGGTCGATGGATCGCCTGATCGCGGATGCCGCGCGCGCCGCCGCGGCAGCGCTGCCGCTGCGCATCCGCAGCCCGGAAGCCACGCGTCCCTGGCAGCACGTGCTGGAGTCGCTGCGTGGATACCTGCTGCTGGGAGAACGCCTGTGGGCAGGCGAACAGGCACTGGCGGAGGCCTTCAACTTTGGCCCCGCCGCTACCGATAACCTCCCTGTGGCCGAGGTCCTCACACGTCTGCAGGCTCACTGGCCAGGCTTGCAATGGGAGGTCGACGAGGCCGCCCGAGAGCAAGCGCCGCATGAAGCCCGCTACCTGTATCTCGATTCGGCCAAGGCCCGGCAAGTGCTGTCGTGGCGTCCGCGCTGGACGCTTGACGAGGCACTGGCCGCTACCGCCGAGTGGTATGGCACAGTCCAGCGCGACCCACACCTGGCGCGTAGCCTCTCCGAACAACAACTGGATCGATTCTGCTCATGACAGACGCCGCCCCCAACCACGGTAACTGCCGCGCCTGCGGCGCGCCGCTGGTGCACACCTTCGTCGATCTGGGACTGTCCCCGGTCTCCAACGCCTTCATCAAGCGCGAAGACGCTGGCAAGGGCGAGATGTTCTATCCGCTGCATGCGCTAGTCTGCGACCACTGCTGGCTGGTGCAGCTCAGCGACGTGACGGGGGCGGAGGCCCACTTTCACGACGACTACGCCTACTTCTCTTCGTTCTCTGCCTCCTGGCTGGAGCACGCCCGCCGCTACGTCGAGGACATGACGAAGCGCTTCGCGCTGGGCGGGGACAGCCGCGTGATGGAGATCGCCAGCAATGATGGCTACCTGCTGCAGTACTTTGTGCAGGCCGGCATCGATTGCCTGGGCATCGAGCCCACGGGCAATACCGCCGCGGCCGCGCGAGAACGCGGTGTCGCCAGCCGCGAAGTGTTCTTTGGCCGCGAAACCGCACAGTCGCTGCGCGACGAGGGCTGGCAGGTCGATCTCCTGCTTGGCAACAACGTGCTGGCGCATGTGCCTGACCTTAACGACTTTGTCGGCGGCATGCCTCGCGTGCTCAAGGCTGAAGGGGTGATCACCCTCGAGTTCCCGCACCTGTTGCGCCTGATGGCCGAAACGCAGTTCGATACGCTGTACCACGAGCATTTCTCCTACCTGTCGCTAAGCGCGTTGCTGCCGGTGTTTGCACGCGCGGGCTTGCGCGTGTTCGACGTGCAGACCCTGCCCACCCATGGCGGCAGCCTGCGCCTCTTTGTCTGTCACCAGGCCGCCGCGCACGCGGTCACCGCGCAGGTCGCGCAATGCCTGGCGGCGGAGCAGGCCGCCGGCCTGACCACGCTCGCGCCTTACACGGCCTTTGCGGAAGCGGTGCGCGCCACCAAGCGCAGCCTGCTTGACTTTCTCGTGACCGCGCGGCGCGCCGGCAAGCGCGTGGTTGGCTATGGCGCACCGGCCAAAGGCAACACCTTGCTCAACTATTGCGGCATCGGCACCGATTTCATCGACTACACCGTAGACCGGAATCCCCACAAGCAAGGCACGCTGTTGCCAGGCTCGCGCATTCCGGTGCTGGCGCCGGAAGCCATCGACGCGGATCGTCCCGACTACGTGCTGATCCTGCCCTGGAACCTGCGCGAGGAGATCATGGGCCAGATGGCGCATATCCGCGAATGGGGCGGCAAGTTCCTGGTGCCGATCCCGGAGGTGCGCAGCCTATGAAGTTCGTTGCCGCCCGTATGCCTGGCGTGTTCCTGGTCGAGCCCGAGCAGCTCCGCGATGACCGCGGCCATTTTGCCCGCACCTGGTGCGAGCAGGCGTTTCGCGAGCAGGGCCTCGATGCGCGCCTGGTTCAGTGCAATGTGTCCTATAGCCGCCAGCGCGGGACGCTGCGCGGCATGCACTACCAGGCGGCACCGTACGCGGAAGCCAAGCTGATCCGCGTGACCCGGGGCAAGGTGCATGACGTGCTGCTGGACCTTCGCGAGGGCACGCCGGGTTTTGGCCAGTGGCAGGCGTTTKAGCTCAGCAGCGACAACGGCGCCATGCTCTACGTGCCGCAAGGCGTGGCGCACGGCTTCCAGACCCTTTGCGACGACACCGAGATGTTCTACCAGATGTCCGCCCCCTACTCTGCCGCCCACGCGGCGGGCATACGCTGGAACGATCCCGCTTTCGATATTTCCTGGCCGCTGGAGAATCCCATCCTCTCTCCACGCGACCAACAACATCCACTGTGGCAACACCAACCCAACGCAGGAGACCCGACATGATTCCGATGTTCAAACCGCTGATCGAAGAAGAAGAAATCCAGGCGAGCCGCGAAGCCCTTGAGCTCGGCTGGCTCGGCATGGGCAGCTACGTGTCCGCGTTCGAGGAAGAAGTCAAGAAGCTGATCGGCGCCGAAGACAAATACGTGGCCGCCGTCAGCACCGGCACGGCCGGCCTGCACGTGGCACTGCTCGTGGCCGGCGTGGGCCCGGGCGACGAGGTCATCGTTTCGTCGTTCAACTGCTCGGCGGACTTCCAGGTCATTACGCAGGTGGGCGCCGAGATCGTGTTCTGCGACTGCGAAGACGACACGCTGTGCATCGACCTCAAGCGCGCCGAAGAGCTGGTCACCGAGCGCACCAAGGCCATCATCGTGATGGACTACGACTGCCTGCTGTGCGACCACGACGAAGTGGCCGCGTTCGCCAAGCGCCACAAGCTGCGCGTCATTCACGATGCGGCGCACTCCTTTGGCTCCAAGTACAAGGGCAAGCCGGTCGGCAGCTTCTCCGATATCTGCGTGTTCAGCCATGATCCAGTGAAGACCGTGACCTGCCTGGACGGCGGCACCATCGTGGTCAGCACGCCCGAAGACCTGAAGCTGGTGCATGAGCTGCGCCTGCTCGGCATGCAACAGCCAGCGGCCGTGATGTACAAGAACCAGCGTGCCTGGACCTTCGATGTGGAACGCGTTGGCTATCGCTATCACATGATCAATATGCATGCCGCCGTCGGGCTGGCGCAATTGCGCAAGATCGGCACCATCGCGAAGACGCGCCGCGATGCCTGCGTGGAGTACAGCCGCTTGCTTGCCGATGTGCCCATGGTGCGCACGCCGAAGTCGAAGTTCGAAGATGTGAACCCGTTCCTGTACTACATCCGCGTCCCCGAAGGCCATCGTGACGATCTGCGCGCGTACCTCAAGGAGAACGGCGTTGACACCGGCATCCACTGGCAGCCGGGCCACTGGTTCACGCTGTGGAAGGACTGCAAGGCGGGCGACCTGTCGGTCACCAACAGTGTCGGCAAGGAAATCCTGTCGCTGCCGCTGTACTCCAAGATGGATCTGGCGATCGTGCGCGAAGTGGCCGCCAAGGTGCGTAGCTATTTTGACAAAGTGGTGGGCTGATATGGACACGCGCATCTCAGGCAAAGAGCTGATCGCCAGCATCAAGGCCAGCGCCGCGACGAGCCAGGTGGGCGTGGTCATCCCGGTCGGCCGGCCGGTCGTTGCCGTATTGCGGCCCATTCCGACCCGGCCCGGCTGTATCGCGCAGACCGACCTGGAATTGCTCAGCGAATGGCGCAATCGCCATGTGAGGTCCTTCCTGACCGAGTTCTCCGCGCATGCCAAACGCACCGAGCAGTGGCTGGTGAACTACGTGCACGCCAACCCCTCGAAGCTGCTATTCATGGTGGAGAGCCTTGACGGGACACCGCTTGGCCATGTTGGCATCGATTTCATCGACTGGGATACCAGGTACGGTGAAGCGGATGCCATCGTCAGCGGTGGCGCCTCCCCGCGCGGGCTGATGAAGGAAGCCCTGCGCACGATGCTGGACTGGGCCGAGCACCAGCTCGGCCTGCGCCACCTCGCGGTCAGGGTGCGATCCGACAATAGCGCGCTGGAGTTCTATCGCAAGGTCGGCTTTGTCGAGGAAAAGCGAGTCCCCCTGAATGTGGAGAGATCGCAAGACATGGTGCGCTGGTACGAGGACCCTGCCGTGCAGGATCCGCAAGCCGCCCTGGTCTACATGAACTACCGCAAGCAGGCATGAAGCTCATCGGCACCGACCGGGCCGGACTGGCCAGCTATGTGCAAGCACAGCTGGCCAGCTTTTTTCCGGATGGCGCGGATCACCGGACCGCGCTCGAACGCTATCTGGACGAGGCACTCGCCAGGACCGGCCGTTGCGTCGACGCGGTCCGGATGTGGCGGCCAGGTGAATTCGATTACCTGCACTCCAGCCAGTACGCGACCTTTCTCTACTACCTGTCCAACTCGATCTGGCGCGATGGTGGCGACCTGCGCGCGTGCACCAAGCTGTTCTGCCTGAACAAGGCGCTCAACGCGATGGATCTCTTCTACGAGGTGATCATGCCCGAAGTCTTCCTGATCGGGCACTCGGTCGGCATCGTCCTGGCAAAAGCCACCTACGGCAATTACCTGGTGCTGTACCAGAACTCCACGGTAGGCAAGAACCACGGTGCAGCCCCGGTGATCGGCGACGGCGTGGTGATGTATCCCAATACCGCCATCATCGGCCGCAGCCATGTGGGCAATGGTTCGGTGATTGCGCAGGGCGTTAGCGTGATCAATCGCGATACGCCGGGGGATTGCCTGGTGTACGCGGGAAATGCCGGGGATCTGGTGTGCAAGCCGGTGCGCGAACCAGCGGCGGAAGAGTATTTCCGGCTGTAAGTTTCCGGGGGCCCGTGCCGTAAGGAGCGCAAGCGGTAACGAAGGCATCGCGGCATGGCAAGCGCCCGCCCTCTCCCCCGGCCCCTCTCCCACAAGTGGGAGAGGGGAGCCAACCAGCGGCAAGATCAACCAACTGGTGTAGCCGTGATTCCCGCCCGAAGGGGCGGGAATCACCCAAGCGCGATGCGAAGCGAGCCGTGTAGGTGTTCAGAGGCCRTATGGGGCGCCTCGGGATTCGGCGAAAAGAGCGGAAAAGAGGGACCCATGTCTGAGTATCGCCTTAAGGCGATGCGAGTTTGGGTCCCGGC